>DASSSV010000001.1:0-2502 GCA_035708265.1 Thermomicrobiales bacterium
TCGACGGCGGGGTTTGGCACCTCGATGTCGGCTCGTCGCATCCTGGGGCTGGAGAAGGTCCCAAGGGTTGGGCTGTTCGCCCATGAAAGCGGCACGCGAGCTGGGTTCAGAACGTCGTGAGACAGTTCGGTCTCTATCCGCTGTGAGCGTTGGGGAATTGCGAAATGCCGTCCCTAGTACGAGAGGACCGGGACGGACGGGCCGCCGGTGGGCCGGTTGTGTGGAAACGCGCATTGCCGGGTAGCCGCGCCCGGAAGGGAGAACCGCTGACAGCATCTAAGCGGGAAGCCCGTTTCAAGATGAATTCCCCCATCCCCTCTGGGGAGTAAGACCCCCCGCAGACAACGGGGTGGCGAGGCGCCCGGTTTACGCACGGCAACGTGTTCAGCCGAGGCGTGCTCATGGTCGAGGGCTCCTATCTCAACCGTCGCGCGGCCGCGCGACGCCCACACCGGCAAGAGCCGGCCCGCTACGCGGGCGCCGGCGCATCGCCAGGCAGCACACGCCAGACACTCCCTTGTTCGTGCCGCGTCGCGGGGTGGAGCAGCGGCAGCTCGTCGGGCTCATAACCCGAAGGTCGAGGGTTCGAATCCCTCCCCCGCTACCACGGGCCCCCGGCCAATTGGCCGGGGGCCTTTTGTGTTTGTAGTCGGCAGTCGGCAGTCGGAAGTACCGGCTTACGAGCAGCGATCGGGTCGGTCTACGGAAGCCGTCACTCCCGACTCCCGACTCCCGACTCCCGACTCACACCACGAGCGCGATGCCCGCGACGGCGACGAGCGTGCCGAGGAGGCCGCGCAGGCCCGGGCGCTCGCGCAGGAAGAGCACGGCCAGCGGCATGGCGAAGACCGGCGCGGTCGAGCTGAGGATGGCCGTGCGCGCCGCGCCGGCCAGTTGCACCGACGTCAGGTAGAGGAAACCGCTGCCCGCCGTCCCCACCGCGCCGACCAGGAAGAGGATGCCGAAGGTGCGCCAGCCGTAGCGGCTCGGCGGCAGCTTCGCCCGGCCCCGGCCGAGGAGGAGCAGCACCGCCGCGCTGACCGGCAGGCGGATCGTGTTCGCGGTCACGACGTCGATCTGCTCCACCGCGACGCGCGTGATCGTCGTCGAGCAGGCCCAGCAGAGCGCGGCGATCAGCGCGAGCGCCACCCCCAGCCAGTGGTGCTCCGCCGTGCCCGGCACCGCCTTGTTCGCCTGCGCCGCGCGCGGCAGCGCTAGCACCGTCACGCCGCCGATCACCAGGAAGGAGCCGGCCAGCGTGCGCGCGCCGATCCGCTCGTGCAGGAAGAGCGCGGCCAGCCCGACGGTGAAGAGCGGGAAACACGAGCTGATCGGCACCGCCCGCGACACCCCGATCTGCGCCAGCGCCATGAATTGCAGCGAGTCGCCGATCGCCATGCCGATGACGACCGAGGCCAAGAGCGCCAGGACCGGGCCCGGCCGCAGCGTCAGGAGGTCGGCCGGCCGGCGCGTCAGCAGGAAGATGACGACGAAGCAGGCGGAGGCGAAGAGCGCCCGCCAGGCGTTGACGACGAAGGCGCCGAGGCGGACCGATTGCCCGCGCAGCACCGTGTTCGTGCCGGCCCAGATGACCGCGCTCGCCAGCCCCGCCAGTTCCCCCACCGCTCCCCCCGCCCGGCCGGGCCGACCGCCGCCCCGTTCCGGGGCCCAAGGAGAAATGGTAGGATGTGGGAAATACCCTGTCAAACGCGCGTATATTTCAGCGAAGGGGGCGGATTCGCGCGGTGCGCCCGGGCGGTCCGGGCGGGGGACATAGCGTACAATACGGCGCCCGGCCGCGGCCGGGCGGCGTGCGGGGAGGCGGCGATGGCGAGCGTGGGCGGGCGCGCGCGACGGGGCGGACGGCGGGGGCTGGCGCGGGCGGCCCTCTGCCTGCTGGCCCTGCTGCTCCTGGCCGCCTGCGGTGCGCCGGACGAGAAGACCGCGCTCGTGGCGGCCGTCGAGCCGAGCCCGACGGCGACGCCCCTCCCGACCGCGACCCCGCGCCCGACCGCGACGGCCACGGCGCCGCCCACCGCGACCCGCCCGCCCGCGCCGACCGCGCCCCCGCCGACGCGGGCCCTCCCGAGCGCCACCGCGACGACCGCCGCGCGGCCGACCGCCGCGCCGGCCGGGGGCTACGCCGCCGACTTCTCCCAGTGGTACGTCGGCGAGACGGCCGGCAAGTACCGCACCGACTACGACAAAGCCGCCGACGCCTACCACCTCACCATCATCGAGAACGACTACAATGTCTCGGTCTACGCGCCGGAAGGCCGGACCTTCACGAACTTCGTGCTGGAGGTCGACGCGCGCCGGGCGTCCGGCCCCGACGCCGGCGGCTACGGGCTCGTCTTCCGACGCCAGCCGCGCGGCAACAACGACGCGGCGAGCGTGCGCTACATCTTCTACGTCCAGCCGGAGGGGCACTTCGGGGTCTACCTGGTGCGCCCCGACGGCAGCGAGCAGACGCTCCAGGCGCCGACGCCGTCGGCCGCGATC
>DASSSV010000002.1:0-2686 GCA_035708265.1 Thermomicrobiales bacterium
GAAGGCGAGCGCTTCCTTCGCGTCGCCAGGCAGGCCGTAGTCCTCGTGCGTGCGCACCGGCAGCGGCGCGAGCTCGGCGGCGAGCATGCGGCGCAGCGTCGGGTTGCGCGCGCCCCCGCCGCCGAGGACGACTGCCGCGAGGTCGGCGCGCGGCAGGACGAAGCGGCGGTAGGCGTCGGCGATCGAGCGCGCGGTCAGCGCCGTGGCGGTGGCGAGGAGGTCGGGGTCGGAGAGGCCGAGCGCGCGGCCGCGCTCGTAGAGCCGGCGGGCGAAGGGCGCGCCGAACTCCTCCCGCCCGGTGCTCTTCGGCGGGCGGCGCGCGAAGAAGGGGTGCGCGAGCAATTCGGCCAGCAGCGGCTCGGAGGGTGTGCCCGCGGCGGCGAGCGCGCCGTCGACGTCGCAGCGCAGTCGCCCGCCCGTCGCCAGCGCGGCCAGCGCGTCGCTGACCATGTTGCCGGGGCCGGTGTCGAAGGCGAAGACGCCGCCCGGCCCGGCCCCGGCGACGAGCACCGTCACGTTGCCGATGCCGCCGAGGTTCTGGATCGCCAGCGACTCCTTATCGCCGAAGAGGAGGTAATCCACGTAGGGGACGAGCGGCGCGCCCTCGCCGCCCGCCGCGAGATCGGCCACGCGGAAGTCGTAGACCGTGGTGATGCCGGTCCGCGCCGCGATGCGCGCGCCCGACCCGAGCTGCACCGTGACCGGCAGCCCGAAGCGCCCGCCCGGCGCGGGCGCGTGGTAGACCGTCTGCCCGTGCGAGCCGATCAGGTCCACCTCCTCCGGCGCGACGCCCACCCCGCGCAGCAGGTCGAGCGCGGCCGCGGCGAAGGCGTCGCCCAGCGCGGCGTCCACCTGCGCGAGCGCGGCGACCGAGCCCCGCCGCGGCGGGAAGAGGTCGAACACCGCCCGGCGCAGCGCCCGCGCGAACGGCGTCTCCGCCGCCGCGACGACCTCGACGCCGAGCCTTCCGCCCGCGCCGCTCTCCTCGATGCGCGCCAATGCCGCGTCGATCGTGTCCACCGACGTCCCCGACATCAGCCCGACGACGAGCCTCGCCCGCCCTGCCATGGTCCTCCTGCCGGTTGTTGCCGCGGCCGCCGGGCGCCCGAAGGCGCGGCTTGGAGCGCCTGCGGCGCACGAAGGCCGCCTGCGCAGGCGGGCTTCAGCCGCCCGGTCCCTTCGTCATTCGTCATTCGTCACTCGCTTGAAACTCGACGCGCCGCGCGGCAGGAGGGTCGCGGCGACGGCCGCGCCGCCGAGTTGCGCCAGCCCGGCGACGAGGAGCGTCGGGGCGAGGGAGACGAGGTCGGCGATCGAGGCGGCGCCCTGGTTGGCCAGCAGGATCATCCCGTGGCTGGCGGTGTTGTAGATGGCGAACGCGCGCCCGCGCATCGCCTCGCGCACCTCCTGCTGGAAGAGCGTCAGCCCGACGACGCTGACGATCATCTGCCCGACGCCCGCGCCCGCGTAGCCGGCGAGCGCCACCGGCAGCGTCCGCGCCGCGACCAGCGCGAAGATCCCCGCCGCGCCGCAGAGGAACCCGACGGCGAGGGTGACGCGCGGGTCGCCGCGCCGTTCGAGCGGTTCCACTAGCAGCCAGCCGAGGAGCGAGCCCGCGCCGAACGCGGCCAGCAGGAAGCCGTAGCCGCGGACGTCGAGCCCCAGTTGCCGCTCGGCGATCACCACGGCCAGGATGCTGATCGTCCCCCAGCCGAGCATCAGCGCCGCCTCCAGCGCCGTCGTCACCAGCACCACGCGCTCGCCGCGGACGTAGCGCAGCCCCTCGCGCAACTCGCCGAGCACGCGGCGGAGCTGGCCGCCGGTGGACGCGGCCGCCAGGGCGACCCGCGGGGCGCGGAGCGCGGCGATCGTCGCGGCCGAGACGGCGAAGGTCGCGGCGTCGACGACGAGCGCGCCGCCGACCCCGGCCAGCGCGACCGCCACGCCGCCGAGCGCCGGGCCGACCAGCAGCGAGACGGTGCCGGTCATGCCGGAGAGGGCGTTGGCGGCGAGCAGGTCCTCGGGCGGGACGAGGTGGGGGATGAGCGCGTTCTTGGCCGGGGAAAAGACGAGCGAGACGAGCTCGAAGACGAGCGAGAGGCCGAGGATCGTCGCCAGTTCCGGCAGGCCGAGGAGCGCGGCGACCGCGCCGCTGGCCGCCAGCGCGCCCATCAGCACCGTGCGCACCAGGTCCACCGTCAGCATCGTCGCGCGCCGGTCCCAACGGTCCACGAAGACGCCGGCGACCGGCCCGAGGAGGAGGATCGGCCCGGCGTGCGTCGCGCGCAGCGCGGCGACCCAGAGGTCGGCGTGGGTGAGGTTCCAGACGAGGCCGGTCAGCGCGACGAAGGCGATCCAGTCGCCGATCTGCGAGGTGAACTGCCCGAGCCAGAGGAGCAGGAAGGCGCGGTGGCGCAGCGGCTGGAACATCCCGCCGCGCCCGTCCCGCTCGGTCGCCTCGTCCAGCGTCTTCGCCATCGTCTCTCGCGTTTGGGCCGGGGCGCGCCCGCGGTTGAAACCGCGGCTAGAGGCTCGCTGGCGCTCGCCGCGAAACCCGCCTCCGCGGGTTAGGACGCAACCCCCGCGTCCTAGTCCGCGCAGGCGTTCTTCGCGGCGCGCGGCGCCCTTTGCGGCGGTTTCAATCGCCGGCGCGTCGTGCCGACCGCCGCGCACATGCTACCATCAC
>DASSSV010000003.1:0-3201 GCA_035708265.1 Thermomicrobiales bacterium
TTCGGAATAGTCGATCGAGCCGGCCAGTTGCCGGCGGTAGTCCACGCCGGTGTTCCAGGAGGGGTTGCCGCCGGCGCGCCGCTCCAGCTCCGCGCGGAAGCCGAAGGCGTAGAGGAAGAGGCTGCGCGCGCTCCAGAGGTATTGCGCCTCCTCGCGGGCCGCGTAGTCGCCCGCGGCCGGCTCGGGGCGGCTCGGGTCGTACCAGCCGGGGATGTTCGCCAGCGCGGCGGCCAGCGCGATCCGCGCGCGGCCCTGCGGCGTCTGCTGCGCGGCGTCGAGCGCGCGCTGGGCGAGTTGCAGGTTCGGGCCGCCCTCGCCCGCGATGTGGACGAGCTGGATCGCGGAGTCGGGCGCGACGAGCGTCTTGAAGGCGAATGCGGCGTCGAGCCCCTCGTTCCAGGCGCCGACCGCCCCGGCCAGGATGCCGCACATCGGCAGCGCGCCGACGAAGCGGTCGGGGTAGCGCTGCGCCAGCCCGGCCGTGACGAGCCCGCCGAGCGACTGCCCCCAGGCGATCACGCGCCGGGGCGGCCCGACCCGCCGGGAGAAGTAGTCGAGCAGCGCGACCTGGTCGTCGAGCGCCTCGGCCACCGCCCAGCCGGTCGCACTGTAGGCCGAGCCGGCGAGTGCGTAGCCGTGCTCGAGGAGCCAGGACGCCGTGGCGGCGTCGGGCGCGTCCTGCGCCTGGTTCGGCACGCCGGCCGGGATGTAGCCGTGGCTGTAGAGGACCAGCGTGCCGTTCCAGTTCGCCGGCACGACGATCCGGTACGGCGCGTCCCCCAGCACCCCGGCCAGCGTCAGCGGCCCCGCCGCCGCGGCCGGCCGCGACGCCGCGGGCAGCAGCGGCAGCAGCACGAGGGCGCAGAGCGTGAGAGCGTGGAGCGTGGGAGCGTGGGGGCGTGGGAGCGCGGCACGTAGGGCGCGGCGCCGGGACGTCCTACGCTTCACGCTCCACGCTCGACGCTACACGTTCTCACACTCTCACGCTCCCACGCTCTCACAAGTACCGCTCGAACCAGCGCAGCGTGTGGCGGCGGCGCTCCAGGCGGGACTGCGGCTTGCCACCGCTCAGGAAGGCGTGGCTCTCGCCGGGGAAGCGCACCATCTCGGTCGGCACGCCGCGCGCCCTGAGGGCAGTGTAGAACTGCTCGCCCTGCTCGATCGGGCAGCGGTAATCGGTCTCGGCCTGCAGGAAGAGCGTCGGCGTCGTGATCCTGGTGACATAATTGATCGGCGAGTGCGCCATGTACCAGTCGAGGTTGTCCCAGACCGCCCGGCCCCCCATCTCGCCCTCCAGCCAGAACCAGCCGATGTCGGACGTGGTGAAGAAGGAGACGAGGTTGCAGATGCCGTTCTCGCTCACCGCGGCGCGGTAGCGGTCGGTGTGGCCGATGATCCAGTCGGTCATGAAGCCACCGTAGCTCAGGCCGGTGACAGCGAGACGGGTCGGGTCCACGCCGCCGCGCTCGATCGCCAGGTCGAGCGCCTGCTCCTGCTCGCGCCAGTCGGCGCCGCCCCAGTCGGCGAGGTTGGCGGTGGCGAACTCCTCGCCGTAGCCCTGGCTGGCGCGCGGGTTGACGAAGAGGACGTTCCAGCCGCAGCTGGCCCAGAGTTGCATGTCGAAGAAGAAGACGTGGCCGAAGATCGAGTGCGGCCCGCCGTGGATGATCTGCACCAGCGGGTAGCGCCGGGCCGGGTCGTAGCCGGCCGGGCGGATTAGCCAGGCGTCGACCTCGAAGCGGCCGTCGAAACTGGTGAAGGGGATGTGCTTGGGCTGCTGGAGCGGCAGTTCGCCGAGCAGGCCGGCGTTGAGGCGCGTCAGGCGGCGCTCGTCCGCGCCGTCGGCGCCGCAGGTGTAGAGGTCGCAGGGGGTGGTGAAGTCGCCCGCGGCGTAGGCGAAGCGGTCGCCGGCCGCCGAGGGGCTGACGAAGGCGAGCGCGCGGTCGCCGCCGACGACCAACGCGCCGCCGCCGTCGCCCGTCGTGCGGTAGAGTCCGACGCGGCCGTGGTCGCAGGCGGTGAAGTAGGCCGCGGCGCCGTCGGGCGCCCAGAAGAGGGTCGGCGGCGCGGTCATCGTCGACCAGGTGTCGGAGAAGAGGGCCGAGCCGGCGCTGCGGTCGAAGTTGGCCGTGAGGTTGCGCGGCGCGCCGCCCGCGGCCGGCACGGCGTAGACGCCGTTGTTGCCGCCCGGCGGCGTCTCCGGCGTGTGGCCGAAGCAGGCGATCGTCGCGCCGTCCGGCGACCACGCCGGCGCGGCGGCCGTCGCCAGCCCCGGGCCGACGCGCGTCGCGCCGTCGCCGTCGCCGGAGGCCGCGCCGCCGTCGGCGGGGATGACGTAGAGCTGCGAGCGGAACGAGAGGTCGGCCTCGCTCTCCCGGTTCGATACGAAGGCGATGCGCCGGCCGTCCGGGGACCACGCCGGCATGGCGTCGTTCTGGTCGCCGCGCGTCAGTTGCCGCGGCTCGCCGCCCTCGACGTCCACGACCCAGACGTGCTGGAAGCGGTCGTCGCTGTAGCCGGCGACGTCGAAGCGGTAGCGCTGGCGGGTGACGTGGCGGATCATCCCGCCCTGCCGTTCGCGCGCCGCGTCGTCGACGCCCTGCCCCTCGCTGCTGAGGAAGGCGAGGGATCGGCCATCCGGCGACCAGACCGGCCCGCTCGCGCCGCGCGCCAGGTGGGTGACCTGGCGCGGCTCGCCGCCGGCCAGCCCGATGACGTAGATCTGCGGCTTGCCCGCGCGGTCGGAGACGAAGGCGAGCATCCGGCCATCGGGCGACCAGCGCGGCTCGCCGTCGCGGTGCGAGCCGGTGGTGAACTGGCGCTCCACGATCGGCTCGCCGTCCGCGCCGGTGGAGACGAGGTGGATCGCCGAGGTGTACTCGTCGCGGTCGAGGTGCGCGCGCTTGACGACGTAGGCCACCAGCCGCCCGTCGGGCGACAGGCGCGCGTCGGCGATCGTCGCGAGCGCCAGCAGATCCTCCGGTTGGATGGCCCGCCCGGTCGCGCCCGTTGCTGTCACGGCATGTCCTCCCTTCCCTCGGCGCGGCCGGCCGCGCCGCCCGGTCCCGTCGTCGCCGGGGGGTAGCATATACCACCCGCGGGTAGGGGAGTAGTTAGGAGGGGGCTGGCGGCTGAAGCCGCGCCTGGAGACGGCTGCGCCGCGACGAAGCCCGGCCTGCGCCGGGCTGGGACGTGCTGAGG
>DASSSV010000004.1:0-13886 GCA_035708265.1 Thermomicrobiales bacterium
GGCTGCTCGTCGCTCGTCGCTCGCTATTCGTACATCGTACTTCGTCACTCGTACTTCGCCAGGGGGGTAGCCGTGCCGGCAGAGTCCGCACCGAACGCCGCGCAGCCGCGCTTCGACGCCGGGAAACTGACGCGCTTCACCGCCGCGGTCTTCGAGCGGGTCGGCGTGCGACCGGCCGACGCGGCGATCGCCGCCGAGATCCTGGTCGCGTCCGACCTGCGCGGCATCGAGTCGCACGGGATGCCCCGCCTGGCGGCGTACCTCGGCCGCATCAAGGCCGGCGCGATCGACCTCGCCGCGCCGCCGACGATCGACCGCGAGACTCCCACGACGGCGGCGGTGGACGGGCACAACGGGCTCGGCCTGCCGGTGGCGCACTGGGCGATGAGCCTGTGCATCCGCAAGGCGCGCGAGGTGGGCGTCGCCTTCGTCACCGTGCGCAACAGCAACCACTTCGGCATCGCCGGCTACTACGCGACGATGGCACTGGAGCACGGCCTGGCCGGGATGGCGATGACCAACGCCACGCCGCTGGTCGTGCCGACCTTCGCGCGCCGGCCGCTGCTCGGCACCAACCCGGTCGGCATCGCCGTCCCGGCCGGCCAGGAAAAGCCCTTCGTCGCCGACATGGCGATGAGCGCGGTCGCCTGGGGCAAGGTGGAGATCGCCCAGCGCGAGGAGCACGACATGCCGCTCGCCTGGGCGCTCGACGAGGAGGGGCACCCGACGGCCGACCCCTACAAGGCGCGCTACCTCCAGCCGCTCGGCGGCGACCGCGCGTCGAGCGGGCACAAGGGCACCGCGCTGGCGACCTTCGTGGACATCCTCTGTGGCCCGCTCGGCGGCGCGGCGATCAGCCTGAACGTGGCCGGCTCGCGCACGATCCCGCCGCAGCCGTCGAACACCGGCCACTTCTTCGCCGCCTGGCGCCCCGACGCCTTCCGGCCGATCGAGGAGTTCCAGGCCGACATGGACGAGCTGCTGAGCCGCCTGCGCGCCGCCGAGCCGGCCGACGGGCACGAGCGCGTCTATGTCGCCGGCGACCTCGAGTTTGCCGCCGAGGAGGATCGTCGCCGCAACGGCATCCCCCTCCATCCGAAGGTCGTCGCGGCGTTGGAGCAGATCGCCGATGAGACCGACGTGCCGTTCGAGTGCGAGGTCTAGGCGCGCGTGGCGGGCGCCGCGACCGAGCCGCCCGATCCGACCGCGTTCTGGCCGCTGCCCGGCCCCTGGCGGCTCCGCCCGACCGGCGGCGGCACCAACAACCGCTCCTGGTTCGCGGACACGCCGGCCGGCGCCTACGTCCTGCGCGTCTACGAGAACGCCGTCGCCCCGGCGCGCGTCCGCCGCGAGCACGCGATCCTGACCCGGCTCCAGGGCGCCGGCCTCTCCTTCGCCGTCCCCGCGCCGCTCCCGACCCGCGCCGGGAATACCATCGCGCATCTGCCGCGCGGCGCGGGGACGGCGCTGGCCGCGCTCTTCCCCCTGCTCCCCGGCCGGCACCCCCGGCCCGGCGACGCCGCCGCGGCCCGCGCGGCGGGCGCGGCGCTGGGCGAACTCGACGCCGCGCTCGTGGGCATCGCGCTCGCGCCCGATGAGGCGGCCGGGGCACTGCCGACCTACGCCGCGCTCGACCGCATCCACCCCGCCGTCCCGGACCCCGCCCGACTGTCGGAGGATCTGGACTTCGCCGCGGACGAGCGCGGCCGGCTGGCCGCCGTCTTCGTCGCCCTGGCCGGCGCCGCGCCCGCGTTCTACGCCGCGCTGCCGCGGCAACTGATCCACTCCGACTTCGGGCGGAGCAACACGCTCGTGGACGCTGGTCGGGTGACCGGCATCCTCGACTTCGAGTTCGCCTCGCCCGACCTGCGGGCGATAGACTTTGCGGTCGGGCTCTACCAGTACGCGGCGGCGGTCTGGGGCACCGCCGTGGCCTGGGACGTCCTCGACGCCTTCGCGGCCGGCTACGCCCGGCGCGTGCGCCTATCCGACGCCGAGATCCGCGCCCTCCCCACGCTGATCCGCCTCCGGCTGGTCGTCTCCCTGATCCACCGCGCGGGGCGCTGGCAGCAGGGATTGGCCACCGCGGACGACGTGCGCGAGCGCGTCGCGGACGCGCTGCGGGTGGACGCCTGGCTCCGGGCGCACGGCGAGGAACTGGCCGCGCGCGTCACGCGGACCAGAGAGTCTACCCGGCTGGGCGGAGACCTGAGCTGAGATACTGGCCCGCGCGTCGCATTTATGCCGGTCGCGATATACTGTCCCGGATGAAGTGGTCCCGAACCGGGGCGCGCAGCGTGGGAGGACTGATGACGGCACAGTGGGCGCGGCGGCGCTTCACCACCGCCGAGTACGAGCAGATGGCCGCCGCCGGGATTCTGGGGGAGGACGACCGTGTCGAACTGGTCGCGGGCGAGATCGTCGCGATGAGTCCCGTCGGTGGCCGGCATGTGGAATGTGTCAACTATCTGAATGACTTCTTAACGGGCCTGGACCTGGTCAGGCGGGCGGCGCTCGTCAGCGTGCAGAACCCTATCCGTTTACCCGACGACAGCGAGCCGCAGCCCGACATCGCCCTGCTGCGGCGCCGCGCCTATCGCGGCGCGGTGCCGACGGCCGCGGATGTTCTGCTGGTCATCGAGGTCGCTGATTCCTCGCGCGAGTACGACCGCGGGGCGAAGATGGCGCTCTGTGCCGCGGCCGGTATCCCGGAAACCTGGTTGGTCGATATGCCCGGCCAACTGATGGAGCGGCACAGCGACCCGCGTGACGGGATCTACCGCCTGGTCGCTCGCGCCGGCCGCGACGAGACGCTCGCCTCGACGGTGCTGCCCGGACTCACATTCTCAACTGACGCCGTATTGGGCTGACCCCACCTCTCGATACTGAGCACCACGCTCTGGCCGTTGCGCGGGGTAGGCGGAGAGATGCGTGTCATTGTCGTGCCGGGCGTTGAGCCGGGACCCGGGCAGCGGAGGCGGGCTTCGTGCCGCGCAGCGGCCCCCGGCCGCGGCCGCGGCCGCCCGGCTTCTCCCCGGCGCACGACGTCGCGGGGGATGATGCCGACCCCTCAGTCGGCGGCGCGGGAGGGCGCGGGGAGGTAGGAGGTGGGCCGGGGCGCCTCGTCGGCGCGCTCGGCGACGGGGCGGTCGCGCAGGACGTGGTGGAGTGCCGCGACGCAGCGCGGGTCGAGTTTGGTGCCGGACTCCGCGTCGATGAGGGCCAGCGCGCGCGCGGACGGCCACGCCTCGCGGTAGGCGCGCGCCGAGGTCAGTGCGTCGTAGACGTCGGCCACCGCGATGATCCGCGCCTCCAGCGGGATCGCCTCGCCCGCCAGCCCGTCGGGGTAGCCGCTGCCGTCGAGGCGCTCGTGGTGGTGTCGCACGCCGCCGACCTCGGCCGTCAGCCCGCGCACCCCCGCGATGATCGCGTGGCCGCGCGCCGGGTGCTCCCGGATCACGGCGAACTCCTCGTCGGTCAGGCGACCGGGCTTCTGGAGGATCGCGTCGGGGACGCCGATCTTGCCGATGTCGTGCAGGAGCGCGGCCTGCCCGAGCACGCGCAGCCGCTCGGGCGAGAGCCCCAGCCCTTCGCCGATATGCACCGCCAGCGCCGTCACCCGCTCGGTGTGCCCGCGCGTGTAGGGATCCTTCGCCTCCACCGCAGCGACGAGGGCGCGGATCACGTCGGCGTAGCCCCGCTCCAGTTGGGCCAGCGTGTCGCGCAGCAGCAGGCCCTCCACCACCCCCTGCAGGCTGCCGCTCGCCGCGTACTCCCGGCCGAGCCCGGCCAGCGCGGCGCAGAAGGCGGCGAGCATCAGGCCGTGGTATTCCCACCAGCTCGCATGCCAGACGGGCGCGAGCACCAGCGAGAGTTGCGCCTGGGCCAGGAAGATCACCGCGACGAGGAGGCCCGCGACGAGCGGCGCGCGGGTGGTGCGATAGCGCGGGACGAGGCGCGCGAGGGCCAGCGCCAGGAGCGCGAAGGTCAACCCGGCCAGCCCCCGCGCGAGCAGCGGGCTCGCCAGCGTCGCCAGCGGGCCGCCGTCATCGTCATCGACGTAGGGTGCCGGCGAGGTGACGGGCGCGGCGATGTTGTCTGATGGGCCGTACGAGCCGTAGTCCCCGGCGCCGTGGTCCGCCGCGGCGTCGTGGTGGACGGCGGCCCCCGCCGCCACCGGCATCATCATCCCCATCGCCGGGTCGTAGACCATCGTGACCGCGGCGGGGCCGATCGCGCCGGCCGCGGGCGGCGGGGCGGGCTGGGCCAGCGACGTGCCCACCGCGACCAGGGCGTAGACGGCGAGCAGCGCGACGCAGCCGCCGAGGAGCGCCCCCTGCCGCGCGACGAGGGCGCGCTGGACGGCCGGCGGCCAGTCGATCGCGCTGAGGGCCAGCCCCGCCGCGCCCGCGAAGAGGCTGGCGTAGGCCGAGAAGCCGACCCAGGGGTTGTTGCCGGGGACCAGCACGCCCGGCGTGGTCAGCGCGTGCGCGAGGAAGAGCCCGGCAATGCCGAGGAAGGCGAGCGCGAGGAAGAGGACGCGCACGTCCCTGACCTGGTGCGCGGCGTAGGCGACGAGCGCGGCGAGCAGGGCGGTCAGGAGCGCGGTGAACGAGACGACATAGAAGTGGAAGACCGGCGCGACCCAGGGGTTGTCGGGGAGCAGTCGGGCCAGGAGGATGGCGAGCAGCGCGACCGGGAGGGCGGCGGTCAGCCCCCAGCCCACCCAACGCCGATAGGTCAGCAGCCGGCCCACCGCGTCCCCTCCTCATGCGCGCCCGGACGTCGCGAGCGCGGGCGGCGCGACACCCCGGCCGCGTCCGCCATTGTCATTCTGCGCCGCCACAACGGGCGTTACTATCGCCCACTGCTCCCAATCGCCCGAGTACGCCGGTCCCGGGCGGGCCATACGGGTGTGCGGGACCATCGGGCGAGGGCTGGGCCGTTCTCAGGCCGCGTCGGCGGCCTTCGTGCCGCGGAACGGCCCCCAGCCGCGGCTTCAGCCGCCCGGCCCCTCACCGCCCCCATTTGAACCGCCGCGCGCGAGCCCCTATAATGCCGCCAGCGACGTGTACGTATACCTCGCGGGAGCCTCCGAGGGCCGATGACGACCCCCATCCGGCAGCAATACCTCGCCATCAAGCGGCAGTACCCCGACGTGCTGCTCTTCTTCCGCCTGGGCGACTTCTACGAGACCTTCGAGGAGGACGCCAAGATCGCGGCGCGCGTCCTCGACATCACCCTCACTTCGCGCGAGATGGGGCGCGGGCAGAAGCTCCCCCTGGCCGGCGTGCCCTACCACGCCGCCGAGGGCTACATCGCCAGACTCGTCGCGGCCGGCTACAAGGTGGCGATCTGCGAACAGATTGGCCAGCCGCAAGGGCGCGACCTCGTCGAGCGCCGGGTGACGCGCGTCGTCACGCCCGGCACGGTCGACGCGCCGAGCATGCTCCCCGGCCACGCCAACAACTACCTCGCCGCCGTGCTGGTCGAGGGCGCGCGCGCCGGCCTGGCCCACGCCGACATCACCATCGGCGAGTTCGCCACGACGCAACTCGCCGCGACCGACGGCGACGCGCTCGCCACCGCGGTCGTGCAGGAACTCCTGCGCCTGGCCCCGGCCGAAGTGCTGCTGCCGGCCGGCGACGACGAGGCGGATGCCGCGCCGCCCTGGCTGCCGGAGGGCGCGCACCTGAGCCGCAGCGACGGCCGCGAGTGGCGGCTCGACCGCGCCGAGGACGCCCTGCGCGAGCACTTCGAGGTCGCCGCGCTCGACGGTTTCGGCTGTGCCGGCCAGCCGCTCGCCGCGCGCGCGGCCGGCGCGCTCCTGCAATACCTGGCCGCGACCCAGCTCGACGGGCTGGCGCAGGTCACCGGCCTGCGCACCTACAGCACCGGCGACTTCATGGCGCTCGACGCCGCCACCCGCCGCAACCTGGAGTTGACCGAGGGGCGCGCGGGTCGCGGCGGCTCGCTCCTGGCGACGATCGACCGCACCCGCACGCCGCTCGGCGCGCGCCTCCTGCGCCGCTGGCTCGGCCAGCCGCTGGTGGACCGCGCCCGGCTGGAGGCCCGGCTGGACGCGGTCGCCCTCTTCGCGCGCGACGCCCTCCTGCGCGCCCGCGTCACCGCCGCGCTGGCCGGCGTCGGCGACCTGGAGCGGCTGATCAACCGCGCGGTGACGGGGGCGGCGACGCCGCGCGACCTCGCCGCGCTCGGCCGCTCGCTCGCGCGCCTGCCCGAACTGCTCGCCGCGCTGGAGGAGGGCGGCGACGGCGAAAAACACCCGCTCGCGCCCTGGCTCGGGCCGCTGCGCTGCGCGCGCTGCCAGGAGGTCGTCGCGTTGGTCGAGGCGGCGCTGGTGGCCGACCCGCCGGCGACGCTCGGCGGCGGCCAACCGGCGATCCGCCCCGGCTTCGCGCCGGAACTCGACGGGCTGCACGCCGCGGCGCGCGAGGCGAAGGCGTACATCGCCGGGCTGGAGCGGACCGAGCGCGAGCGCACCGGGATCAGGAACCTCAGGGTCGGCTACAACAAGGTCTTCGGCTACTACCTCGAGGTCAGCCACGCCAACCGCGACGCTGTGCCCGAGCACTACATCCGCAAGCAGACGCTCGTCGGCGCGGAGCGCTACATCACGCCGGAGCTGAAGGAGTACGAGAACCTGGTCCTGCACGCCGAGGAGCGGCTGGCCGACCTGGAAGGCGCGGTCTACCGGCAGGTCGTCGAGCAGGTCGCGGGCGCGGCGGCGCCGGTGCTGCGCGCGGCGGCGGCGCTGGCGCAGCTCGACTGCTTCGCCGGGCTGGCGACGACCGCGGTCGAGCGCCGCTACGCCCGCCCGGTGCTGCGCGACGACTGCGCGCTGGCGATCGAGAGCGGGCGGCACCCGACGGTCGAGGCGGCGCTGGCGGAGGCCAGCGAGGCGTTCGTGCCGAACGACACCGCGCTCGACACCGAGGAGCGGCAAATCGTCCTCCTGACCGGGCCGAACATGGCCGGCAAGAGCACCTATCTCCGGCAGGTCGCGCTGATCGTCTTGCTGGCGCAGATCGGCTCCTTCGTCCCCGCCGAGCGGGCCGAGCTGGGGCTGGTGGACCGCATCTTCACGCGCATCGGCGCGCAGGACGACCTGACGGCCGGGCAGAGCACCTTCATGGTCGAGATGCTGGAGACCGCGGCCATCCTGCACGGCGCGACGCGCCGCAGCCTGATCGTGCTGGACGAGATCGGCCGCGGCACCAGCACCTACGACGGCCTGGCGATCGCCCGCGCGGTGGTCGAGTACGTCCACAACACGCCGCGCCTCGGCTGCCGCACCCTCTTCGCGACGCACTACCACGAGCTGACCGCGCTGGCGCAGATCCTGCCGCGCGTCTGCAACGAGCGGATGGACGTGCTGGAGGAGGGCGACCGCGTCGTCTTCCTGCGCCGCGTCGTGCCGGGCGGTGCCGACCGCTCCTACGGCATCCACGTCGCGCAACTGGCCGGGATGCCGCGCGCGGTCGTCCGCCGCGCCGGCGAGATCCTGGCCGAGTTGGAGCAGGGCGGCGGCAAGCCGGGCCGCGACCGCCACCGGCGCGCCCCCACGCCGCCCCCGCCGACCTTCCAGCTCTCGCTCTTCGGCGTGCCGGACCCGGTGGTCGAGGATCTGCGCGCGCTCGACGTCGAAGCCCTCTCCCCGCTGGAAGCGCTGACCAAACTCTACGAACTCCAGAGCCGCGCCCGCGGCGCGACGGCCGACGAGCGCCGGGCGACGGCCGACGGGACGCGCGGGGGGGCGTAGGGGGGACACGGGTTGCGTTGGGGCGCGCTGGCGACTAAAGTCGCGCCTATCGGCGGCTTCGCCGCCACGAAGCCCACGCCCAAAGGGCACCCGGCGGGCTGGGGCGACTCAAAACGAGTAGCCCGTGGGGGCAGGTCACCGGAGAGCAGCGGCGGGCGCCGGACAGCGGCAGTTGCGCTCGCACGCTCCCACGTTCTCACGCTCTCACGTCCACACGTCCGCTCGCGAGGAGGCAGCGCAATGGCCGGGAACGACTACGAGGCCGCGGCGGCGCGGTCGCTGGCCCGCGTCGGGGCAGAGCACCCGCTGGTCCACCAGATCACCAACGTCGTCGTCACCAACGACAGCGCCAACCTGACGCTCGGCTTCGGCGCGCTGCCGGTGATGGCCTACGCGCCGGAGGAGGTCGCGGAGATGGCCGCGCTCGCCCAGGCGCTCGTCCTCAACATCGGCACCCTCTCGGCCGGCGAGATCGAGGCGATGCTGATCGCCGGCCGGTCGGCCGCCGAGCACGGCGTCCCGATCGTCCTCGACCCGGTCGGCGCGGGCGCGACCCGCTTCCGCACCGAAAGCGCGCTGCGCCTCCTGGCCGCGCTGCCCGTGACCGTCCTGCGCGGCAACCGCGGCGAGATCGGCGCGCTGGTCGGCTCCGGCGAGGTGCGCGGCGTCGAGGCGGTCGGCGCGGAGGACCCGCGCGCGGTCGCCGAGGCCGCCGCCGCGCGCTTCGGCGTCGTCACCGCCGTCACCGGCGCGGTCGACATCGTCTGCGACCGCGACCGCGGCCGGGTCTTCGAGGTCCACAATGGCCACCCGCTGCTCGGCCGGATCACCGGCTCCGGCTGCATGGCGACCGCGACGATCGGCATCTTCCTCGCGGCCGGCGACGACCCGGCGCTCCAGGCCGCGCTCGCGCTGGCGACCTACGGCCTCGCCGCCGAGCGCGCCGCCGCCGGCGACCCCGGCCCCGGCACCTTCCGCGCCCGCCTGCTCGACGAGGTCGCCGCGCTGGCGACGAAGGGCGTTGCCGGGGTGCGGGTGGTGGAGTCGGGCAGTTAGACGGCAGACGGCAGACGGCAGAAATACGCATCGCTCATCGCTCATCGCTCGACACTCACTCGTCACTCGTCACTCGTCACTCGTTACTCACCATGGTGCATCGCGCGACCCGGGATGTCGTCCAGCGTGTGCGGCCGCTCCTCGACCGGCTGGCGACGCGCACGGTCGACAAGGCCCGGCTCCTCCAATACCTCTCCGCGATGGCGGGCGTCGACTGGGGCGTCCTGCGCCTGCGCGAGCGCGTGCAGGACGGCGAGGTCGAGACGCTCGTGCTGGAGGACGTCGCCAGCGGCGAGGCGTATAGCCTCCAATACCCCGCCTGCCTGCCGCGCGACCTCGACCCGCTCGTCCGCGCCGAATACAAGCGGCTGGCGCTGGCCCGCCCGCTGACGACGATGGACCGCCGCCTCTTCGACCACTTCTACGCGGCCGACTACTGCGCCCGCTGCCGCTGGGCCGGCCCCGCGCACGAGCAGGTCCACCTCGAATGCCGCTTCGCCGGCCACCCGGTCAACTTTGAAGCGATGAGCGATGAGTGACGAGGCGCGGCCCCCCTGGCCCCCCAATCCTGGGGGGAACCCGGCCCACGCGCCGCGGTCGTCCGGGGCGCGGTTGATTCGCCGCACCCGCGGTTGAAACCGCGGCTGGAGGCGCCTGCGGCGCCGCGAAACCCGCCTCCGCGGGTTGGTTACGTCCCAGTCCGCGGAGGCGGTCTCCGCGGCGAGCGCAGCGAGCCTCTAGCGGCGATTTCAATCGCCGGCGCGCTGCCCCGACCGACCGCGCTCCCCATGGCTGCGGCGTTTGAAGTGAGTTCCCCCGGGATTGGGGGGACAGGGGAGCCGCCTTCCGCTAAGATATCCCCACCGCGGCGACAGCGAGACCGCGCGGGCGCGCCGCGGCGCGCGAGCGGAAGGAGCAGCCCATGGCGACGACGGTGGCGCCCCCGCCGACGGGGGACGCGGCGGCCGGGTTCACGCTGGACGACAAGTACGCCGCCGAGGCGGGCCGGATCTATCTGACCGGCATCCAGGCGCTGGTGCGGCTGCCGCTGGACCAGCACCGCGCCGACCGCCGGCGTGGCCTGCGCACCGCGACCTTCATCGCCGGCTACCGCGGCTCGCCGCTCGGCGGGCTCGACCAGGAACTCGCCCGCCAGCGGCGGCGCCTGGCCGAGCACGACGTCGTCCATCAGCCCGCGCTCAACGAGGAACTCGGCGCGACTGCGGTCTTCGGTAGCCAGCTCGCCGGCACGCTGCCCGGCGCGAAGTACGACGGCGTCCTCGGCATGTGGTATGGCAAGGCGCCCGGCGTCGACCGCACGATGGACGCCTTCCGCCACGCCAACCTCGCCGGCGTCGGCCGCAACGGCGGCGTCCTCGCGCTCGGCGGCGACGACCCCAACAGCAAGTCCTCGACGATCCCTAGCGCGTCGGAGGTCGCCTTCTACGACGCGCTGATGCCGGTCCTCTACCCCGGCAACGTGCAGGAAGTCCTCGACCTCGGCCTGCACGGCTTCATGCTCTCGCGCGCGGCCGGCGTCTGGGTCGGGATGAAGATCGTCACCAACGTCGCCGATTCTTCCGGCACGGCCGAGGTCGCGCCCGAGCGCGTCGCACCGGTCATCCCGACGGTCACCCTCGACGGCCGCCCCTACCGGCCGGGGATCGACCCCCGCCTGCTGCCGCCGTACAACCTGGAGCTGGAGCGGACGCTGCACTACGGGCGGCTGGAGCTGGCGCGGCGCTACGCGCGTGAGAACGGCCTCAACCGCATCGTCGCGCCGGCGCCCGGCGCCTGGCTCGGCATCATGGCGGCCGGCAAGACCTACCACGACGTGCGGCAGGCGCTCGACGCGCTGGGGCTCGACGAGGCCGCGCTGGCCCACCACGGCGTCCGTCTCCTCCACGTCGGGATGCTCTTCCCACTGGAGCCGGAGGTCGTCCGCGAGTTCGCGCGCGGGCTGGAGGAGATCCTGGTCGTCGAGGAGAAGCGCCCCTTCCTCGAACTCTTCGCGCGCGACATCCTCTACGCCGCGCCCGACCGCCCGGCGATCGTCGGCAAGGCCGACGAGGCGGGGCGGCCGCTCCTGCCGAGCAACGGCGAACTGGACGCCGACCGCATCGCGCGCGCGATCGCCGCGCGGCTGGGGCGCAAGGTCGCGATCCCCTCGGTGGAAGCGCGGATCGCCTACCTCGACGCGCGGCAGCGCCCGGTCGGGACGCTGCCGGTGCTGCCGCCCGGCACGGCCGCCGAGTCGGTAGCGCCGGTGCGCACGCCCTACTATTGCTCCGGCTGCCCGCACAACCGCTCGACCCAGGCGCCGGCCGGCAGCCTCGTCGGCGCGGGGATCGGCTGCCACACGCTGGCGATGCTGATGGACCCCGCCCGCTACGGCGACATCGCCGGGCTGACGCAGATGGGCGGCGAGGGCGCCCAGTGGGTCGGGATGGCGCCCTTCACCGAGTCCCGCCACCTCTTCCAGAACATCGGCGACGGCACCCTCTTCCACTCCGGCGGGCTCGCGGTCAACTTCGCCGTCGCGTCCGGGGTGAACATCACCTACAAGATCCTCTACAACTCGGCCGTCGCGATGACCGGCGGGCAGGACGCGGTCGGCGCGCTGCCGATCCCGAGGCTGGTCGAGCGGCTGGCGGTCGAGGGCGTGCGGCGCATCATCATCACGACGGAGGAGCCGGAGCGCTACCGCCCCGTCCGCCTGCCGGAGATCGCCGACGTCTGGCACCGCGACCGGCTGCCCGAGGCACACGAGGCGCTGGCCGCGACGCCGGGCGTGACGGTGCTGCTCCACGACGGCCAGTGCGCGACCGAGAAGCGCCGGCTGCGCAAGCGCGGCAAACTCGCCGAGCCGGCGACGCGCGTGGTGATCGACGAGCGGGTCTGCGAGGGCTGCGGCGACTGCGGCCGGAAGTCCAATTGCCTCAGCGTCCTCCCGGTCGCGACCGAGTTCGGGCGCAAGACTCGCATCCACCAATCCTCCTGCAACAAGGACTACTCCTGCCTGCTCGGCGACTGCCCGGCCTTCCTGACGGTGACGGCGCTCGACGGCGAGCAGGCACGGCCCGCGCCCCGCCCCGTCCCCGCGCCGCCCGCCGCGCTGCCCGCGCCGGTCGCGCGCGTGCCGGCCGACCGCTTCGCCGTCAGGATGCTCGGGATCGGCGGCACCGGCGTCGTCACCGTCAGCCAGATCCTCGGCACGGCGGCGACGCTCGACGGCCTGGCCGTCTGGGGGCTTGACCAGACTGGCCTGGCGCAGAAGGGCGGCGCGGTCGTCTCCGACCTGACCTTCTCGCGCGAGCCGGTGCCCGCGCCGAAGATCGCGGCGGGCGGCGCCGACCTCTACCTCGGCTTCGACCTGCTGGTGGCGAACGAGGCGGCGCAGCTCGCCGCGGCCGACCCGGCGCGGACGATCGCGGTCGTCTCGACCAGCCAGACCCCGACCGGCAAGATGGCGACCGACCCGCGCGTCGGCTTCCCGGACCCGCGCGGCATCGTGGCGAAGATCTCGCGCGCCGGCCGCGCCGAGCATTGTGTCTCCTTCGACGCCGCCGGCGCGGCGCAGGCGCTCTTCGGTGACCACCTGCCGGCCAACCTGCTGCTCGTCGGCGCGGCCTACCAGGCGGGCGCGCTGCCGCTCGCGGCGGAGTCGATCGAGCGGGCAATCGAGCTGAACGGCGTCGGCGTGGCGAGCAACCTGGCGGCGTTCCGCTGGGGCCGCGCCGCGGTCGCCGCGCCGGAGGCGTTCGCCGCCGCCCTCCGCGCCACCCGGCCGGAAGAAGCGCCGGAGACGCCGCCCGCGCTCGACGAGGCGGCGCGCCGGCTGATCGCCGCGACCGGCGCGACCGGCGAGCTGCGCCGCCTGCTGGAGATCCGCGTCCCCGACTTGATCGCCTACCAGGACGAGGCGTACGCCGAGCGCTACGCCGGCTTCGTCGCGCTGGTGGCGCAGGCGGAGCGGCGCGCGACGCCCGGCCGCACGGCGCTGGCCGAGGCGGTGGCACGCTACCTCTACAAACTGATGGCCTACAAGGACGAGTACGAGGTCGCCCGGCTCCACCTCGACGCCGCGCCGGGGGAGATCGCCGCGCGCGCCGGCCTGGCCGGGCAGGAGGTGCGGGTCACCTGGCAACTGCACCCGCCGCTCCTCCGGGAGCGGGGCCTGGAGCGGAAGATCGGCCTCGGCCCCTGGTTCCGTCCCGGCCTGCGGGCGCTGCGCGCCATGAAGGGCCTGCGCGCGACCCCGCTCGACCCGTTCGGCCGCACCGAGGTCCGCCGCACCGAGCGCGCACTGATCGCCGAGTACCGGCGCATGGTCAAGGATGCCTGCGCGCGCCTGACGCCCGAGACCCACGCCGCGGCCGTCACCCTGGCGGAACTCCCGGACATGGTGCGCGGCTACGAGCAGGTCAAGCTCGACAACGTCCGGCGCTACCGCGAGGCGGCGCGGGACCTGCTCGGCCGGCTCGGCGCGCCCGCCCCGCCCGCGCCCGGCGCCTGATTCGCCGTCAGTCTATCGGTTTGACCTCGCAGGGGCCGGCTCCCGCGCCGGCCCTATTGCCGCGCCTCGCGCTCCACGGACAGGCGCCCGCGCGATGCAGGACGGCAACCGTGGAGTCGCGCTGACAACGGGCCGGCCGTGGCCCCGTTCGTGCGAACTTCGCCGTATGTCCGCGCCGCGGGCCGCGACCGGCCGCGCGGCGGGGGACATGCCCGGAGGTTAGCGAAGGAGGAGACGCATGGCCGAGTACGAGGAGCCTCAGGAGCGCCTGAGCGACGAGGCGGCCGAAGTCACCCAGCGCAATATCGAGAAGTCGCGCGAGTTGATCGAGGCCAAGCAGGAGCGCGACCGCGAGCGGGAGCGCCCACCCTTCACCGACCCGCGCCACGGCGACGACAGCGTGCCGCCGGGCCAGGACGATGTGCCGCGGGGCGGTAGCAGCGGCGGCGAGATCGCCCTGGGCGGCGGCTACAAGAGCAGTCGGCGGCCCGGTTGAGCGATGAGCGATGAGCGATGAGCGGCGGGCGGACC
>DASSSV010000005.1:0-4923 GCA_035708265.1 Thermomicrobiales bacterium
CCACCGCCGGCGCGCGCGGAGGAACCCTTCATACTTCACACTTCTGACTTCTCACTTCCGTCGGCGCGGCTCTTCCGCGGGGATGCCGCCGCCTGGGACCGCCTGCTGCTCGGCCTGGGCGGGCACGTCCTCCAGAGTTACCGCTGGGGCGAGTTCAAGCGGCGGCACGGCTGGGACGTCGAGCGACTGACCATCCACCGCGGCCCGGTCGGCGGGCGCGTCGTCGGCGCGGCGCAGATCTTCTTCAAGCGCCGCTACGGCCTCAGCGTCGGCTACGTCCCGCGCGGGCCGGTGCTGGACTTCGCCGACGAGCGCGCGCTGACCGCGGGCCTCGCGGCGCTCGACCGCCTCTGCCGCGAGCGCCGCGCCATCGCGCTGCTGATCGAGCCGGACGACCCGGCCGGCCGCGCGCTGGCCTGCCACGGCTTCGCCCCGACCTGGCGCTCGCTCCACTTCCAGCCGCGCCGCACCATCAAGGTCGCCGTGGACCGCGGCGACGACGGGCTCCTCGCCGCGATGAAGCCGAAAACGCGCTACAACGTGCGGCTCGCGATGAAGCGGGGCGTGACGGTGCGGTGCGGCGCGGGCGAGGCCGACCTCGACGCCTTCTACCGCCTGGCCGCCGAGACGGCGCGCCGCGACGGCTTCGGTAT
The DNA here is from genome assembly GCA_035708265.1 of Thermomicrobiales bacterium. Classification (GTDB taxonomy): domain Bacteria; phylum Chloroflexota; class Chloroflexia; order Thermomicrobiales; family CADCWN01; genus DASSSV01. Next base: position 654 of record DASSSV010000005.1, read on the forward strand.
CCACACCCGCGCCTACTACGCCGACCTGCTCGGCGTCTTCGGCGACCACGCCGCCCTCTTCCTGGCCGAGTGCGCCGGCGAGCCGGCCGCGGCTGTCATCGCGCTGCGCGCCGGGCAGGAGACGATCTACCACTCGGGCGCCTCGTCGGAGCGCCACCGGCAGGCGATGCCGTCCTACCTGGCGCAATTCGCCGCGCTGCGCTGGGCGCGCGACCGCGGCTGCGCCTGGTACGACCTCTGGGGCATCCCCGAGGACGACGAGCCGCCCGCCCAGGCGGGCCGCGCCGGCACCGCCAACGTCCGCGCCGGGCTCTGGGGCGTCTACCGCTTCAAGCAGGGCTTCGGCGGCGAGGTCGTCGCCTACCCCGGCACCTACGAGCGCGCCTACGTCCGCCCCCTCGTCTGGCTCTGGCACCACGCCGCGGACCTGGGGTAAGGTCGCCATGCCCGCGCCGCTCGCCGCGCTGCTCGACGCCCTGGCCGCCGCCGGCATCCCGGCGCACGTCCAGGGCGACCCCGCCGTCACGATCGAGGATATCGCCTACGACTCGCGCAAGGTCGCGCCGGACGGCCTCTTCGTCGCGCTGCGCGGCGCGGCGACCGACGGCCACCGCTACATCCCGCAGGCGCTCGACCGCGGCGCGGTCGCCGCGCTGACCGAGGAGCCGGTCGTCGACCCGCGGCTGCGCTGCGACGTCGTCGTGCCCGACAGCCGGGCGGCGCTGGCGCAGGTCGCGGCGGCCTTCTACGGCGAGCCCTCGCGCCGCCTCGGGCTGGTCGGCGTGACCGGCACCAAGGGCAAGACGACGACGAGTTTCCTGATCGAGGCGCTGCTGGCGGTCGCCGGGCACGAGACCGGGCTGATCGGCACCGTGGACCTCAAGGTCGGCCCGCGGCGCTGGCCCAACCCGGTCCACCAGACGACGCCCGAGTCGCTCGACGTGCAGCGCTTCCTGGCCGAGATGGTCGCAGCCGGCGTCGACTGGGCGGTGCTGGAGACCTCCTCGCACGCGCTGGAGACGCATCGCGTCGACCGCTGCCTCTACGACGTGGCGGTCGTCACCAACGTCACCCACGAACACCTCGACTTCCACGGCACCTACGAGAACTACCTGGCGGCCAAGGCGAAGTTGCTGGATCGTTTCGCGCCGGAGGGGGTCAAGGGGCGCCCGCGCGCCGCCTTCCTGAACCTGGACGACCCCGGCGCGGCGTCGCTCCGCGGCCGCGCGCGCGGCGTGCCCGAATACACCTACGGGCTCGGGCCGGCCTGCGACGTCCGCGCCGAGGCGCCGGCCGAGTCGCCCGCGGGCCTGCGCTTCACCCTGCGCTCACCGTGGGGCGACGGCGACCTCGCGCTGCCGCTCCTGGGCCGCTTCAACGTGTATAATGCCCTGGCCGCCACCGCCGTCGCGCTGGCCCTCGGCGTGCCGCTCGCCGCCGTCGCGCGGAGCCTGGCGGCGTTCGGCGGCGTGCCGGGGCGGCTCCAGCGGATCGACGAGGGGCAGCCGTTCCTGGTGGTCGTCGACTACGCGCACAACCCCGACTCGCTGGAGCAGGTGTTGCGCCTCCTGCGCGCGCTGGCGCGGGGGCGGCTGATCGCGGTCTTCGGCAGCGCGGGAGACCGCGATCGCGCCAAGCGGGCGATGATGGGGCGCGTCTGCGCCGCGCTGGCCGACTACGGCATCTTCACCGACGAGGACCCGCGCACCGAGGACCGCGCGGCGATCCTGGCGGAGATCGGCGCCGGCGCGGCGGAGGCGGGCTGGGTCGCGGGGCGCGACTACGAGACGATCCCCGACCGCCCGGCCGCGCTGGCCCGCGCCTGCGACCTGGCGGGGCCTGGCGACGTTGTACTACTGGCGGGCAAGGGGCACGAGAATTCGATCGAGTATGATGGCTACAGCATCCCCTGGGACGAGGCGGCCGCCGCGCGCGAGGCGCTCCGCGCGCTGGGCTACGGCGCGCGCTGAGGGCGCGCCGGTGCGGCGGCTCCTGCTGCTCCTCTGCGCGCTCGCGGCCGGGCTGGTCGCGCTGACCGCCTGCGGCGTGCCGGAGCCGACCCCCGGCGCGGGGCCGCCGCGCGCCGCGGCGGCCGCCGAGCAGAAGGGCCCGGCCGGGCGGCTCCTCTTCGTGCGCGGCGGGAACGTCTGGCAATGGGCCGGCGGGCAGGAGACGCAACTGACGAAGGCCAGCGCCGACAGCCAGCCGCGCTGGTCGCCGGACGGCAGCGCCTTCCTCTTCGTCCGAGCCGGCCAGAGTTTTACCGACCTCTGGCTCGCGACCGACCAGGGGCAGACGCTGCGGCAGCTCACGCACAACCAGCCGAAGGGCGGGCAGCCTGAGTCGCAAGACTACGTGCTGCACACCGCCATGCTCAGCGGCCCCTCCTGGGTGCATATGGCCGACGGCTCCGATCGGATCGTCTACTCGACCGACGCGGGCGCCAACCCGGAGAACCTGACGGCGAAGACGGCGACGCCGCTGACGCTGTGGATCGTGAACGGGCTGGACGGGCGGCCGCAGCCGATCTACGGGACCGCGGACCTGAACGGCACTGCCGAGGGCGCGGCGCTCTCGCCCGACGGCCTGAAGGTGGCGTTCACCCTGGACACGACCGACGCGAACAGCGGCAAACGGACGACACAGATCTACGTCGTCAGTCTGGCCGACGGCACCTACAAGGCGCTGACGCACAACCCGGACGGCGCCTACGACCCGGCGTGGTCGCCGGACGGGCACTGGCTGGCCTACGCCGCTCGGAGCGATGGCGGTTCCAAGACGGCCATCTGGGCGATGCGTGCCGACGGCAGCGACCAGCATCGCCTGATCGACGGCAGCGCCGACCGCGGCCCCGCCTGGTCGCCCGACGGCAACCAGCTCGCCTTCGTGCGCCTGCAGGGCGCTGACAGCGGCCTCTACTACGTCGACCTCACCGCCCCGAACGGCGGCCTCCAGGCCGGCTCCCCGCAAGAAATCGGCAACTACTCCGACGTCGACCCGGCGTCGGGGGTGAGCTGGACGCGGTAGGGCGCTGGCCCTCACCCCCCGGCCCCCTCTCCCAATCCTGGGAGAGGGGGAGAGCGCCTGGTGGGCGCTTCCTCCATCCTTCTGGTCATCGCTCTGGAAGAGCAGCACCCTGTTTGATGTAGGCTCCCCCTCGCCCAGGATTGGGAGAGGGGGCCGGGGGGTGAGGGCGATCACCCCGATGCGGTACACTCTCAGGAGCGGCCGCCCGGCGCGGGCGGCGGGGTGCGTGTCGAGGGCGACGAGTGGGGACGGACGCGGGGCCGCGGCGGATGCTGGCGAGCGCGCTCGACGGCGTGACGACGCTGCGGCTGCGGTCGCGGCGGGGCGGTGCGGCGGTCGCGGCGCCGTTCGCCTACGAGTTGGCGGGCGAGGACGCGCGGCTCTACGCGCTCGTATCCGACGGGGCGGAGTTGCGCGCGGCGCTGAAGCGCGACCCGCGGGTCATCGTCGAGGCGGGCGGGGGCGGCGTGCCGGCGGTGAGCGGCGCGGCGCGCGCCGTGCCGGTGCGGGACGCGCGGGCGGCGGCGGACTGGCGCGCCGCGATCGCGGGGCGCGCGGCGGTCGCGACGCCTGATGGCGCGGCGACGGTGCTGCGGATCGTGCCGGAGGGGCTGGCGGTCGGCCCCGGCGAGGCCGGCGCGACGACCTTCTTCCTGCGCGGGCCGGCCGGGCTGGCGCCGCTCTACGGCGGGCGCCGTCGGCGCGCGCGGGGCCTCCTGGCCCGCTTCGTCTACTACACCCGCGCCGACGTCGTCCCGGTGATGGCGATGCCGGTGGCGATCGGGACGGCGCTGGCCTGGCGCGAGGGCGCGCGCGGGCGGCCGGGGCGGCTCGCGGTCGCGCTCGCCGGCGCGGTGGCGGCCCACCTGGCGGCCAACGTGACCAACGACTACTTCGACTACCGCAGCGGCGCCGACGAGCGCGCCGCGGCCGAGATCGGCTCGCTGGAGACCGGCTCCGGCATGCTGACGGGCGGGGTGCTGGCCGAACGGCAGGTCGTCGCGCTGGCCGGCGGGCTCTGGGCGGTCGCGCTCGGCTGCGGGCTGGTCCTGGCGGCGCTCGCCGGGCCGGCGATCCCCGCGCTGGCCGGGCTCGGCTTCCTGCTGGCCTACGGCTACGTCGCGCCGCCGCTGGCCTTCGGCTACCGCGGGCGGGGGCTCGGCGAGGCGGCGATCCTGCTGGCGTTCGGCGTGCTGCCGGCGCTCGGCGGCTACTACGCGCAGACCGGGCGCATGTCGTCGCG
>DASSSV010000006.1:0-7437 GCA_035708265.1 Thermomicrobiales bacterium
CAGCCAGGGTCGCCGTGCCGTTGCCGTTATCGGTAAAGGTGACGCTGGCCGGCAGCGGGCCGCTCTCGGTCAGCGACGGCGTCGGGAACCCGCTCATCGTCACGGTGACCGTGCCGGCCGTGCCGACGGTGAACGCCGCGCCATTCGCGCTGGTGATGCCCGACGCTTCGTTGACGGTCAACGTGAAGGTCTGGGTGGCGTCTGTGCCGATGCCGTTGTGGGCGGTGAGGGTGAGTTGGTGCGTGCCGCCCGTGCCGGCGGCAGGCGTGCCGCTCAGGGTCGCCGTGCCGTCGCCGTTGTCATGGAAGGTGACACCACTCGGGAGCGCGCCGGTCTCGCTGAGGGATGGCGACGGGAACCCGGTGGTCGTCACGGTGAACGTACCGGCCGCGCCGACGGTGAACGTCGTGGCGTCGACGCTGGTGATCGAGGGCGCCTGGTCGACGGTCAAGGTGAAGGTTTGCGTCGCGTCGGGGAGGATGCCGTTGCTGGCGGTGATCGTGAAGGGGTAGGTGCCGGCGGTGCCCGCGGCGGGCGTGCCGCCGAGGGTCGCGTTGCCGCCGCCGTTATCCACGAACGTCACCCCGATCGGCAGCGCGCCGCTCTCGGTCAGCGTCATGGGGGTGGTGCCGGTCGCCGTCACGGTGAAGGAGCCGGGCTGGCCGACGACGAAGGTCGTGTGGTCGGCGCTGGTGAACGACGGCGGCGCGACGACGGTGACGTTCGCCGTCACCGTCTGCTGATCCACCGTCGCGGTCGCGCTGCCCGCGCCGGCGGCGTTGGGCGTGAAGGTCGTCGTCGCGGCGCCGGACGCGGTGATCGTGGCGCTGGGCGGCGAGACCGTGCCCTTCTGGGCGTTGCCGAACGCGACCGACACGCCGACCAGCGCGGTGAGGTTGCCCGCGGAGACGGCGTTGCCCGCCGAGTCCTTCAGGAAGCTGGCGGTCAGCGTGCTCGTCTGGCTGGTGGTGATGGTCGCGGGGCTCGCGGTGAGGCCGAGCGTCAGCCAGGGCGTGTAGGCCGCCGCGGCGGGGCCGACGACCCGGTCGCAGGGCGCGCTGCCCGGCCCGGCGTTGCAGCCCCACCAGTTGTGCTGCGCGGTGACCGCGCCGGTGCCGTCGGTGTAGAGGCCGGTGCCGTTGCCGCCGACACCGACCGTATTGCCGGCGACGCGGTTGAAGCCCAGCGATAGGGAGCCGGTATTGGCGGCGGTGGCCGAGAAGGCGACACCGCCACCGTTCCCCAGCGTCTGGTTCCCGGTGATCGTGCTGCCGGTGATCGTCACCTGGCCGTCCGTCGCCTCGATGCCGATGCCGCCGCCCGAGGTGGTCGGCCCCCCCGTCGTATCCGTCGCGTTGTTGCTCGTGATCGCCGTGTTCGTGATCGTCGTGGCGATGCCGTTGTTCGTGCCGGTCGAGATGCCGCCGCCGAACTCGGCGGTGTTGCCGGTGATCGTGCTGTTCCGAATCGTGAGCGCGCCGCCGCTGTGGATGGCGCCGCCCCGGAAGGTCGCGTGATTCCCCGTGAGCGTGACGTTGTCGAGGCTCAACGTGCCGAGGCTATCGATGGCGCCGCCATTGGCTCCAATGTTGTTGGTAGCCCGATTGTTCACGATGACGCTGTCGCTGATGTTCATGGCATCGTCGCTGTTGACGAAGATCGCGCCGGCGCTGACGAAACTATCGGTCGCGCCCACGTTGCCGTTCTGCAGCGTCACGCCCGAGATGGTGACGGTGATGGCCGTCGTGGAGATGTAGGTGTCGAAGAGGCGGCTCGTGCCGCCGCCATCGATGATCGTATTCCCCGCGCCGTTGCCGGTGATCGTCATGCTCTGCGCGAGGTCGAGGTCGCCGGTGTCGGCATCGTTCGGGCCGTCGTCCACGCCCCCGTCGACGAGGGGGTTCAGCGCCAGCACGAACGGATGGCCATTCGTGCCGGTAGCGAACGCGACCGTGGCCCCGCCCCCGGTGATGCTATCGGCGGCGCAGATCGCCTCGCGCAGACTGACGACGCCGTCGGGCCCCGGCAAGTTCGACGCATTGACCCCCGCGCAGTTGCTCGCCGCGTCGATCGTGTCGGCCGTCCCGGTCACGGTGAAGGTGGGACCCGCCGCGGCGGCGCGCGGGGCCGCGAGCAGCGTCAGGGCGCTCACCAGCGCCAGCGCCGCCGCGAGCAGGAGGTACGGGTGCCGGCCGGGGGCCGACGCACGCGGCCGTCGTTCGCTCTTCACGCTCGTCTCCCTACTCTACTCGTCCACCTGCCCCGGCGACGATGGCGAAAGCGGGGCGGATCGCTCCATCAAGAGATACGGGTCGCGGCCGGTGGCCACGACCACGAACCCCAGCCGCTCGTAGAGCCGCCGCGCGCGATTCTCGCGCGCGGCGTGCAGCCGCACCGGCAGCCCGGCCCGCGCCGCCTCGGCAAGCAGCCCCCGGATCAGCCCGGCGCCGATGCCGGCGCCGCGGTGCTCGGGCAGCAGCGCGATGTCGACCAGGCGGATCTCGTCGGGCTCGCGCGCGACGAGCAGCCGGCCGATCGGCCGACCGGCCAGGCAGACGACCCGGTGCTCGGCGCGGGGCCAGGCGGCCTCGTAGTGGCGCTGCTGGGCCCGGAACTGCATGACCAGGAAGGCGTCGCGCTGCGCCGCGTCCCAGCCCCACGCCGCCAGTTCGTCCGCCCGCGTGCCGGCGTAGAGCGCGAACAGGAAAGCGTCGTCGGGCCGGGCGGGCCGGAGAGTCACGGACATCGCCGCCCCTGGTGCGGCATCTCGGTCGGGTTACCCAACATCCCGGCGCGCCATCCCGCTTCAATCGCGCGGCGGATAGATACCCTCCAGCGCGATGATGAAGCTCACGGTGAGGTACGGCTGGCGATTCTCGTGCGGCTGGTTGCCGCCCGCGTTGCCGATCGCCGCAGGGCTCATCGTCGCACCCGGACCCCCATTCGAGTAGAGAGTGTCCCGCTGGGTAGACGCGGCCCAGACGGCGCCGGAGGGGCCGGTGACGTTCCCGCCGCCGGACGCGGCATTGGCGGCGTGCGAGTGGGTCGGCATCTGGTTCGCGATCAGCGTGCTCTGCTCCTGGCCGCCCTGCTCACCCTGCGCATAAGGCGACAGCCCCGGCCCCTGACCCCAGTGGAGCGGCGCACGGCCGCGCAGATCGGGGATGGCGAAGGTCGTCGTGCCGTTGCCGCCGTAGGTCGTGCCGAGGAGCGAGAAGAGCGCGGTGTTCTGCGAGATCGACAGCAACTGGCCGTTGCAGAACGCCCAACCCTTCGGCGCGAAGTTCCCGCCGAACATGCGGATCTCCCCGATGAATGGATCCATCTGCGCAACCCCTCCCTTGCGTCAACGACTGTCAACCGGACAAACGGTTCTCGGGCCTCAATCCTCGGGCCTGCGCCGTTCGGTTGTATCGCCCGGCGAATCTTCCTCCCAGCCGTTTACAGTAGAGGAGTACTCGGTAGTACTTCAATCCCCCATTTGTCCTTTTCCGGGCGGGATGGCCCTCACCCCCCATCCCCTCTCCCAATCCTGGGAGAGGGGGAGAGCGCCGCTGAGGCGCTTCCTCCACCCTCCTGACCCGAGATCTGGAAGAGCAGCGCCCGGTTGGTGTGAGGCCCTCTCTCCCAACTTTGGGAGAGGGGGATGGGGGGTGAGGGCGTCCGCGCGATGGGGTACACTGGTGGGCGGCGCCGGCGAGGCCGCCGCGCGCCGTAGCGGCGGGTGATGCCGGGAGGAGCGGGAGTCGGGATGACCGGACAGGAGGAGCGGCGCGCCGCGCTGGTGATCGTGGCGCACCCGGACGACGCGGAGTTCGGCTGCGCGGGCACGGTCGCGGCCTGGGCGCGCGAGGGCTGGGAGGTCTACTACGCGATCTGCACCGACGCGGCGGGCGGCGGCCCGGACGAGGCGACCGACGTCGGCCCGGCCGCGCGGCAGCGGATCACCGAGACGCGCCACGCGGAGCAGCGCGCGGCCTGCCAGGTTCTCGGCGTCCGCGACGTCGTCTTCCTCGACTACCCGGACGGCCGCCTCCAGCCGACGCTCGACCTGCGCCGGGACCTCGTGCGGCTGATCCGTCGCTACCGGCCGGCGCGCGTCGTCTGCCCGTCGCCGGTGCGCACCTGGGAACCGGCCTACGCGATCGGGCGCTACCACCCGGACCACCTGGCGGCCGGCGAGGCGGCGCTGGCGGCCTGCTACCCCGCCGCGCAGAACCCGTGGGATTTCCCCGAACTGCTCGAAGAGGGGCTGACGCCGCACAAGATCGGCGAGCTCTACATCATGGGCGCGCCGAACGAGAACCACGTCGTCGACATCTCGGCGACGATCGACCAGAAGATTGCGGCGCTCCGCGCGCACGAGAGCCAGCTCGGCGCGCACTTCGAGGAACTGGAGAAGATGGTCCGCGAGTGGACGGCGAAGGCCGGCGAGCCGCACGGGCTGGCCCACGCCGAGCGCTTCCACCTGGCCGCGCAGCGCTGAGCGGTGTGGGAGTGGGAGCGTGGGAGCGCGGTGACGCCGCGGGGCGGACGCGCAGGCGGATGGGGGCACGCCGGCGATTGAAATCGCCGCTACAGGCTCGCCGCGGCTCGCCGCGAAACCCGCCTCCGCGGGTTGGGACGTGACCCAGGGCGCCGGGTGCCCCCAGGGCCTGGACTTCGCGGCGCGATAGCGCCTCCGGGCGCGGTTGCAACCGCGGGCGCGGCCGGACAGCAGATGCGCGAGGGATGGGCGTATGGACGCGCCGGTGACCCTGGAGACCGCGCGACTGGTCGGGGCGCGGCCGGGGGCGGAGGAGTTCGCGGCGCTGCGCCGGCTGCACGCCGACCCGCGTGTGATGGCGACGCTCGCGGCCGACGGCCGGCCGCTTCCGGAAGAGGCGACGCGGCGAGCGCTCGGGCGGGAGCTGGAGCACTGGGAGCGGAACGGGTTTGGCGCCTGGTATTTCCGCGACCGGGCGAGCGGCGATTTTGTCGGCTACTGCGGGCTGCACCGGGCGACGGTCGCGGGCCGAGACGAGGTGGAACTGCTCTACGCGACGCTGCCCGAATGGTGGGGGCGGGGGCTGACTACGGAGATGGCCAGCGCGGTCCTCGGGGTAGGGTTCGGGCGGCTGGGGCTGCCGGAGATCGTGGCCTTCACGTTGCCGCACAACCGGGCGTCGCGGCGCGTGATGGAGAAGCGCGGCTTCGCCTACGAGGGCGACATCGTCCACGCCGGTCTGCCGCACGTCCTCTACCGCCTCACGGCGGATGACTGGCGGACGGGCGCCGACGCGGGAGGGGAGGCGCGGTGACGCCGATCGAGACGGCGCGGCTGACGCTCGTGCCGATGTCGCGCGAGGTCGCGCTGGCGACGCTGCACGACCGGGCGGGGCTGGCGCGGCTCCTCGACGCGAGCGTGCCGGACGACTGGCCCGGCCCAGACCTGGCCGGCTGGCTGCCGGCCCTCGCGCGCGACCTGGAGCGCGACCCCGGGTTCGGGGAGTGGGTCCGGCTGGCGATCCAGACCGCCAAGCGGCGCCTGGTCGGCGACATGGGCTTCCACGGCCCACCCAACGCCGTCGGCACGGTCGAGATCGGCTACATCATCGTCGCGGGCGCGCGCCGCCAGGGCTACGCGACCGAGGGCGCGCGGGCGCTGGTGGACTGGGCGTTCGCCCGGCCGGACGTGCGCCGGATCGTCGCCCGCTGCGCGCCCGACAACGCCGCCTCGATCCGCGTGCTGGAATCGCTCGGGATGCAGCGTCGGCCCGTCCTCGACGCGATGCTCCACTGGGAACTGCGCCGCTCAGGCGAGTGACGCCGCGATACTTTCGCCACAGATTCGCGGCACTTCGCGCACACCGCGCGCGTATACTCGCGGTGGGGGGACGACGACCCTCGCGCCCGGGCGACCGGCCCCGCGGGAACGATGACACTGGACCTGCACCGATGAGTTACGCCACGAGCGCGGCGCGCTCCGCCTACCGGCCGCGGCGCGCGGGCGGCCCCGGCCCGATCTTCGGGGTCGTGCTGCGGCCGCAGACGTACCGGAACCTGCTCTACCACGTCGCCAGCCTGCCGCTCGGCGTCTTCTACTTCGTCTTCCTCGTCGCCGGGCTGGCGACGGGGGTGAGTTCGGCGGTGGCCTGGATCGGCATCCCGATCCTCCTCTTCATGATCGCCGCGTGGTGGGGGCTCGCCTCGTTCGAGCGCCAGCTCGCGATCTGGTGGCTCGGCGTCGAGATCCGGCCGATGTCGCGCCCGCGCGCGACGGGGCCGGGGCTCTTCGCGCGCTTCAAGGCGCATCTGTCGAACCAGGTCACCTGGACCAGCCTCGTCTACCTCCTGGTGAAGTTCCCGCTCGGCGTCCTCTCCTTCGCCCTGACGGTCGGGCTGGTCGGCCTGACGGCGCGGCTGGTCTCCGCGCCGCTCGCCCCGCTGATCGACCTCGCGTCCGGGCTGCCGCTCGACCCGGCCGACCTGACTGTGCGGCTGCTGTGGTGCGCCCTCGGGCTCGTCGTCGGCCTCGTCTCGCTGCATCTGCTGAACGGCCTCGCTTTCGTCAGCGGGCGCTTCGCGCGGCTGATGCTGGGGCTGACCGACACGGCGGAGCGCCTCTCGCAGACGGAGGCGCTCGCCGAGCGCGAGCACGCCAAGGCCGAGCGCGCCGACCGCAGCCAGCGCGACCTGATCGTCAACGCCTCGCACGAGTTGCGCACGCCGGTCGCCAGCATCCGCGGCTACGCCGAATCGCTGCTGCTGGCGCTCGACGCCCAGGAGCGGGCGCAGCCGGGCACGACCGCCTCGCCGCCCGAGTTGCGCCCCTACCTGGGGGTGATCCAGCGCGAGGCGACCCGGCTCGGCACGCTGGTGGACGAGATCCTGGCGCTGGCCCGCGCCGAGGCCGACGACCTGCGGCTAGACCTCGCGCCGGTCGCGGCCGGCGAGGTCGTCGAGGAGGTCTACCAGACGATGGCGCCGCTGGCGAAGCGGGAGCGCTCCATCACCGTCGTGCATGAGGTCGCGCCGGACCTGCCGCGCGTCTGGGCCGACCGCCAGCGGTTCAACCAGGTACTGCAGAATCTCGTGCGCAACGCCATCGCCTACACCCCGCCCGGCGGCATCGTCTCGCTGACGCTCGACCGCGTCCCCGGCGACGACCGCCACCTGGCGCTGACCGTCGCCGACACCGGCGCGGGCATCCCGCCCGCGGATCTGGAGCGCATCTTCGAGCGCTTCTACCGCGCCGACGCCTCGCGCGCGCGCGCCTCGGGCGGCTTCGGCCTCGGCCTCGCCATCGTCCGCGACCTCGTCACCAAGATGGGCGGCACGATCGAGGTGGAGAGCACCGTCGGCGTCGGCAGCACCTTCCGGGTGGTGCTGCTGGTGACGGCGTAGCCGGCGGCCCTCACCCCCCGGCCCCCCTCTCCCAATCCTGGGAGAGGGGGG
>DASSSV010000007.1:0-3589 GCA_035708265.1 Thermomicrobiales bacterium
GCCCAGTGCTCGCCGCGCGACGGTGGACGCGGCCGCGCGGTCCACGGGCGCGCTGGCGGGCACCGCGCCTCGATCAGCGGTGTCCGGCGCCGCCGCCGGCCGCACCGCCAGCGCGTGCTTCCGGGGTGGCCGCCACCGCCAGCGCACCGCCGGCAGCCGCGCCAGCAGCGGCGTGGCGGCGACCCAGAGGAGTGTCACGGCCGTACCGACCGGCCGCTCGCTCGCCTGGTAGGCGAGGGAGAGCGCCTCCATCCGCCCGCTCACGGCCAGCGCCGCGTAGGCCGCGAGCAGCGCGGCGAGCGTGGCGGCGGCCCACGGCGTGGCGACGCCCGGCGCGCGCAGCGCCAGGTAGGCGACCGCGAGGAGGAGCACGTTCGGCAGCAGCAGCGCGGCCAGCCACGGGCCGGGCGGCGGGCCGACGGGCGCGACGGCGACGTCCCCGACCAGCGCGCCGAGGGCGCGCGAGTCGCCGGGCGGGGTGAAGGGTGCCGTCTGCAGCTCGACGATCGCCGCCCGCGCCCAGCCGGCATCCCACGTCGCCGGGGTGAGCCGTGCTTCGACCGTCTGCTCCCGCCGCTGCCCGCCGAGCGCGAACGTGCCGACGGCGGCGCCGTTGGCGTAGACGGCGATGGTGCGGGGTTGCCGCACGGCTGGACTATCCTGGAGGCTCAGGGTCATGCGGTAGGTCGCGGGTGCGGCGACGGGGATGAGCAGCGCCGCGGCCGGTTTGGACCAGCGGTAGGGGCCGGCGGCGTTGCGCTCCGGACCGTAGAAGTTCTGCAGCTCGACGCCCGGTGGCGGGGCCGCGGCGGAGAAGGTCAGCCGCGTGGGCGGCTGTAAGGAGACGTAGACCAGCAGCGCGACGAGGACGCCGGCCAGGACGGCCAGCGCCAGGAGGTCGCCGGCGGGGAGGGGCCGGCGACGCGCCGGGCGTCGCGGCAGGCGCGCGAGCGCGGGACCGCGTGCCCAGGACGTCGCCGGTCGCCGTGATTGTGCCGGCCCCGATACCCGCAATGGACTCCGCGCCGTATCCTGCCCGCCTCGTGCCGCCACCTGGAGGCCGCCGACTGCTGGCCGGGGATTGTACCACGCGGCGACGTGACGGCGGCACGAGGGCGGCGCCGACGGCGGGGATGGCGGGTGGCAGCGGGCGGGGGCGTTATGGTGTTGTGTCGGGGGTACGGGCGGCTGAAGCCGCGGCTTGGGGCTCCTCCGGCGCACGAAGCCCGCCTACGCGGGCTGGAGCGCGGGATCGGGCGACGATTTCTCCTTCGTTGGGGGCCGGCCCCTACGACGGGGAGGGCTGTCGCCCGGCTCCGCGGCCCGGGCCGCCAGGTGCCCGGCAGGCGTGGGCTTCCTCCGCCCGGCCCGCCGCCGCTGTCTCCCGCGCTATACTTACGAGGGGCGCTGGCACGACCCGCCCCGAGCGAGGAGACGCCGATGGCGACGACGGTCCTGCCGCGCGAGGCGGTGCTGCGCTCGACCGACGCGACCTGGACGTCGGCCGACTGGGAGCAGTTGCCGGACGACGGCCACCGCTACGAGATCATCGGGGGGGTGCTGTACATGAGTACCGCTCCGAGCCCGGCGCACCAGTTGATCGTGCTGGACATCGTGGCGGTGCTGCGGGAGCAGTTCGCCGTGCCGGGGCACGGCCTCGTCCTGACCGCGCCGGTCGGGCTCTTCATGCCCGGCTGCGACCCGGTCCAGCCCGACGTCCTCGCGCTCCGCGCCGCCGACCGCGGGATGATCGGGCCGCGGCGGATCGAGGGGGTGCCGGCGCTGGTGGTGGAAGTGCTCGCGCCGTCGAACGCCGACTACGACCTGGTGGTCAAGCGCGCGGCCTACGCCCACGCGGGCGTGCCGGAGTACTGGATCGCGCGCCCGACCGAGCGCGACGTGCTGGTCCACAGCGAGCCGGAGCCGGCCACCGGCCAGTACCTGCGGGTCGAGCGCGTCCCGCCCGACGGCACGCTCGCCTCGCCGACGCTGCCGGTGCGCTCGGCCGTCGCGGCGTTCTTCGCCAGTGTGCCGCGCGACCTGACCCCGTGACGGCGCAGTTCGGGCGTCGGCGAGGTGCGTGGGCATCGAGGAACATGGGGACGTAACCCGGCCGGCGGCCGGTGCGTCCCCGAACAGTAAGGGAGACGCGGCGTCCGCTGGTCGCGATCCCGGCGCGGCGCAGGCCGCGAGCACGGCGGAGGAACCTTGACGGCCGATGACCCGACCCGCGCCGCCAGGCTGACCCGCGCGCCTGCGCCGGTCGCGTCGGGCGCGCCCGCGGCGGCCGGGGTGCGGAATGGCGTCGAGCACGGCGCGGCGGTCGTCGCGCCTGAGCGGCCGCGCGTCCCGGAGCGGCGGGGCAGGCGGCTCGGCCGCTTCGTCACGCTGGAGGTCGCGCTCTACGCGCTCATCGGGCTCGTGGCGCTCCTCACGCGCTTCTACGACCTCGGCTCGCAGGCGCTCCACCACGACGAGAGCCTGCATTCGTACTATTCCTGGCTCTACTACATCGGGCAGGGCTACCGCCACGACCCGCTGATGCACGGGCCCTGGCTCTTCCACCTCACCGCGGCGATCTTCTTCCTCTTCGGCGACAGCAACGCGACGGCGCGCTTCGGCGCGGCGCTCTTCGGCGTCTTGATCGTCTTCCTGCCCTGGCTCTTGCGGCGGGAACTGGGCCGCTGGGGCGCGCTGATCGCCTCGCTAATGTTGCTCGTCTCGCCGTCGTTCCTCTACTTCTCGCGGTTCGAGCGGCACGACATCTACTCGGCGTTCTTCGCGCTCCTCTTCTTCAGCGCGCTGGTGCGCTACGTGCGCGAACCGGCGCCGCGCTGGGTCTTCGTCGGCGCGGCGGCCTGGGGCTTGCAGTTCACCAACAAGGAAGACATCTTCATCGTCACGGCGATCTTCGGCAGCGGCCTCGTCGTCGCGCTCTTGTGGCAGGTCGCCCGGCGCGTCCTCTGGCTCGGCGCCGGGCTCCTCGTCGCGCTGGCGCTCGTCGTCAAAGTGCTGCCGAAGGTGCTGCACTGGCCGGCGCTGCCGGCGATCCCCTGGGACAACCCGACGAATACGGCGGTGCGCAACTACCTCATCGCCCTTCTGACCAACCCGGTCGTCGTCGCCGGCCTGGTGCTCCTGGCGGCGTTCCTCATCGTCGCGACCTCCTGGCTGGGGCGGCAGGCGGCGGAGGCTGGCTGGGTGGAGGGGCTCTTCCCGAAGGGGACGCCGGGCTCGCCGGTCGCCGCGGCGCGCGCCTTCTTCGCCGATCGGCGCACGCTCGGCATCGCGGTCGGCGTCGCCGCGGCGATCTATGCCGTCTTTTACACGAGCTTCTTCACCAACATTCCCGGCCTCGTCTCGGGCACCTTCGGCGCGCTCGGCTACTGGCTGGGACAGCAGAACGTGCGGCGGGGCGAGCAGCCCTGGTTCTACTACCTGCTGCTGTTGCCGCAGTACGACCCGCTGGCGGCCCTCGTCGGCGGCTGGGGTATCGCCCTCACCTCCTGGCGCCTCGTGTCCCACCGCCTCTGGGGCGCGGGCGAAGGCCCGCAGCCCTTCGTCCGCGGCCTGCTGGCCTGGTGGGCGG
>DASSSV010000008.1:0-2162 GCA_035708265.1 Thermomicrobiales bacterium
AGCGGGGAATGGAAGTCGTGATGGCACCGCGCCGGGGATTGACGGCGGACCCCAGCCGATCTATGCTGGCGGGTAGCCTGACTACACGCTAACCACGCGCCGCTCACTCGATGGAGGGTAGCGATGGATGCCGAGCGCGACCTCACCCCCGCCGACCGCGTCGTGCTCCTGCTCCGCCAGCTGGGAATCGCGCGCGCCCATTTCCTCATGGGCGCCGACGTGGCGGCCGCCTATCCCGAGACGGCCGCCTCGCTCGCGCTGGTCGTGCCCGACGACCTCGCCCCGCTCCACCTGCGGACCCTCGTCGCGGAGCTGACGCTCGCGGTCCCGCCCCTGGTGATCCATGACGAGGGCGGGCGGTTCGCGAGCGCTGTCCCGGCGGTGCTGGCCGCCTATCCGGGCCTGGTGGCCGTGCCGCTGCGTGGCTATCCCGCGCTGCTCTGGTCCGACATCATCGCCGACCGGGCCGAGGCGGTCGCGGCGGCGCTGCTGCCCCACCTTGCCGAAGCCGCGCGGCGCGCTCCGCTCCCGCCGGTGCAGCCGCCGGCGGAGGAGGGCGAGGTCGCGGGTATCACCTACCAAGCGCGCGGGAGCGGCCCGCCCCTGCTCCTCTTTCCCCTCTACCTGGCCCCGTCCCAGTGGGAGCCGCTCCTCCCCACGCTCGCCGAGCACTACTGCACCCTCACCCTCGGCGGCCCCTACCTGGGCCTGGTGAAGCTGCTGGAGTTGCGCGCCAGTGGGGGCTATGGCCCGCTGGTGGACGCGCTGATCGACGCCCTCGCGGTCCCGGCGGGCGGCACGGTGCTCGACGTCGGCTGCGGGTCCGGCGTGGTGGCCCGCCGCCTCGCCCGCCGCACTGACCCAGCCACCAGGGTCGTCTCCGTGGACATCAACGCCTACCTGCTGCGCGAGGCGGCAGCGCTGGCCCGGCGCGAGGGGGTGGCCGACCGCATCACCTTCCGCGCGGGCAACACCCTGGCGCTGCCCTTCCCCGATGCCAGTTTCGACGCGGCCATCGCTTGCACGGTGCTGGAGGAGCTGGACGCCGACCGGGCACTGGCCGAGCTGGCACGCGTGGTCCGCCCCGGCGGGCGGATCGCCGTGGCGGTGCGGGCGGACGACCTGCCCCACTGGGACAGCCTGCCGCTGCGGCCCGCGGTGCGGGCGAAAGTCCTGGCAGCCATGGGGACTCCGGGCGCGTCGGCGGGGGGGTGCGACGACGCGAGCCTCTACCGGCGCTTCCGCGCCCTGGGGCTGGCGGACGTCGCGATGGGGCCACGGTTTGCGGTCGATGCGCCCCAGCCGGCCCTGCGCGAGTTCTTTGCGGGCCTTGCGGCCGGCTCCGTGGCCGCGCTGGACGCGGCGGAGGGGACGGAGTGGCAGGCGGTGGCCGCGCAGGCCGAGGCCGAAGGGAGCTACCTCTGGGGCATGTGCTACCACTGCGCCGTCGGGACCAAGCCCTGAGGGGCCGGGCCATCCCGCTGGGTCAGCAGATACGCCTTAGGCGGTGGCCTGCTGGGCCGGTGTTCGTTGCCTGGCGACAGCGGAAGGAGACTTGCCGGGCACGGCGCTCGCGACAAGGACGAGGGTGAAAAGTGCCGCCCGGTCTGTCGGTGCATGAGGCCCTCCTTCTCGGGCATCCGGAGGCGGTCGAATAGCAGCGCGAGGCCGTCGGCGTCGCCATCTGGCCGGTGCGGCGCAAGGTGTACGACGGCGCGCTGGCGACCGCGCGGGCCGCGCTCGGCGAGACAGCCTTCGCGGCAGCCTGGGCGGTCGGCCGCGCTCTGTCGCGGCAGGAGGCGCTAGCCGAGGCACTTGAGGATGGTGAGTAGGCGGGTGGTCGGGCAGGCGGGCAGCGGCGTGAGGGCTGGCGGGCAGGCGCGGTGGTTGGGGCGGACGCGGTGGCGCTGAGAGTTCCCCGGATTAAAATCCGAGGCTGAATGGCTGCGGCCACGAAGTCCGCCTGCGCGGACTGGGTTCGTTTGTGAGGCTGGGGCTGGCTACTGGCGCGGCGGTTGACCCGCTCCAGTCCCGCGAGGGACTTTGTGGCGGCGCAGCCGCCCTTGACGCCGAATTCATTCGGCGGCTGCCATCAGCGCCACCGCGCCTGACCGCTGGCGATGTGCTTGCCTAGCGCACTACCCGCCTGCCCGACTCGCTGC
>DASSSV010000009.1:0-4878 GCA_035708265.1 Thermomicrobiales bacterium
GCGGCCGCGGCGCCGAGCCGGCCCCACAGCTCCGGCCCGCCCTCGATCACGCCGAGGACGTCCGACGGCGCGCCGGACACCAGGCCGGCGACCGGGACGAGCGTGTCGTCGGCCGCGACGACGCCCGCCTGGGCCGCCCCACCGGTGACGAACGTTGCGATGCGCATATTCCCCCTCTTCCTCTCAGACCGCGCCGGGCGGTGTCGCCGCGCGCGACGGCGGCCCCGCCGCGCCGCGAGGAGTGTACACCACGCGCGGTGGGCGGATGGGCAAGGGACGGGGCGGCTGAAGCCGCGGCTGAAGACGGCCTGCGGCCGCCACGAAGGCCGCCTCCGCGGCCTGACGACGGCCCGGCCCGCGGAGGCGGGCTTGGTGGCCGCAGGTCTTCAGGCGCGGCTCCAGCCGCCAGCCCCGGCCCACCCAACACCCCACGCGGATGGCACGCCCGCGGCCCGCGTGCTAGAAAGGGCGCGCGGGCCGGGGGAAACATCGCCGGCGTGCGCGGCGTGATGGCGGGCAGCGGAGAGCGAGATGGGGCGAGAGCCGGGCGCGAGTATGCCGGCCACGATGCGGGCGGCGGTCCTGCGGGGGCCGCGCGAGATCGCGGTGGAGCGCGTGCCGGCGCCCGCGCCCGGCCCCGACGAGGTCCTCGTCGCCGTCGAGGCGGTCGGGCTCTGCGGGAGCGACCTGCACCTCTACACTGGCGAGCGCCCGGCCGCGACGCCGCTGATCCTCGGGCACGAGATCGTCGGGCGGATCGTCGCGGCCGGGACGCTGGCGCCGGCCGGGCGCGTCGGGGAGCGCGTGGTCGTCGAGCCGAACATCCCCTGCGGCGACTGCACGCGCTGCGCCCGCGGGCTCGGCCGCATCTGCGCGCGCAAGGAATCGCTCGGGCTGACGCGCCCGGGCGGGCTGGCGGAGTACGTCGGGGTGCCCGCGGGCTTCGCCTGGCCCGTCCCCGACGACCTCCCCCTCGCCGACGCCGCGACGATCGAGCCGGCCGCCGTGGCGGTCCACGCGGTCGGCCGGGCGGACGCGCCGGCGGGCGCGACGGTGGCGGTCGTCGGGTGCGGCGGGGTCGGGCTGCTGGTCGCGCAGGTCGCGCGCGTGCGGGGCTATCGGGTCGTCGGCGTGGAGCCGCACACGGGACGGCGCGCGGCGGCGCTGGCGGCGGGGGTCGCGCGGGTCGCGGACGGAGGCGATGCGGCGACGGTGGGGGCCTTCTTCGAGGCCGAGGGAGCACTGGCGATCTTCGAGTGCGCGGGCCTCGCCGCGACCGCACAGTTGTGCCTCGACGCCGCCCCGCCCGGCAGCCGCGTCGTCCTCGTCGGCCTCGCCGCCGACGACGTCGCGCTCAATCCGCTGCGCTTCGTGCGCGCGGAACTGGAGGTCCGCGGCGCGCTGATCTACGACCACCCCGCCGACTTCGCCGCGACGATCGACCTGGTCGCCTCCGGGCGGCTCGCCTCCGGGCGCAACACCGCGCCGCCGCGCCCGTTGGAGGACGTGCCCGAAATCTTCGCCGCGATGGCGGCCCGCCGGCTCGGCGCCAAGCCGCTCGTCGCCCCGACGAGCGATGAGTAGGGGCTCCACGCTGTAGCCGCGCGGCCGGCACCCGGTCCCCGGGGCAACGACGGGGGACGGGCCGAGCCGGGGAGGCAATTACTCCATCACGGCCAGCGTGGAAACGCCCTCGTTACCGACTGAGGGAGCGACAATGCATCTCCGCGAAGCAGTGCTATCCGACTACCCGGCCATTCGAGACCTCTTACACGATTCGGACGCTTATCATGCCCAGCATGCGCCCGAAGTTGCCCGGTTGCCCGACGCACCGCGCTTCAACCGCGACGAACTTGCCGAACTGCTGGCGAATGACAACTGCCTCGTCGTCGTCGCCGAGCACGAGAACGCAGCGGTGGGCTTCATCGAGGCATCGGTGAGGCTGCCAGAACGGTCGGACGAGGCCGGAATCCCATGGTGCGGCATCAATAATCTCGTGGTTGCTTCACAATGGAGGAGGAAAGGTGTCGGTCGCAGGCTGGTCGAAGCAGCGGAAGAATGGGCGCGACGGAAGCAGTTGGTGCAGGCGCGGTTAGAGGTCTTCGAGTTCAATGACGGAGCCAGGGCGCTGTACGAGATGCTCGGCTACCATACGCTTTCAAGCCAGCTCGTTAAGTCCTTGAGCGATGAGCGATGAGCGGGCGCGGCGGCGCGCGGGTGATACTGGCGCCACGTCGTTTCGGGGGCGGCGATGAGCGTGCGCGAAGCGTATGACGCCTGGGCGGCGACCTACGACACCGACCGGAACGCGACGCGCGACCTGGACCGGGCGGCGACGGAGGCGGCGCTGGCCGGTGTGCATTGCGGCACGATCATCGAGCTGGGCTGCGGCACGGGCAAGAACACCGGCTTCCTCGCCCGGCTGGGGACGCGCGTCCTGGCGCTCGACTTCTCGCCGGCCATGCTCGCGCAGGCCAGGCGGAAGGTCTCGGCCGTCCAGGTCGCCTTCGCCGTGGCGGACCTGACCGCCCCCTGGCCCTGCGCCGCCGGCGCGGCCGATCTCGTCGCCGCCAACCTCGTGTTCGAGCACATCGCGGCGTTGCCGTTCGTCTTCGGCGAGGCGTACCGCTGCCTGGCGGCCGGGGGGCACCTCTTCGTCTGCGAGTTGCACCCGTTCAGGCAGTATCTCGGCGTCCAGGCCAGGTTCCGGCGCGGCGAGTCCGACGTCGCCATCACGGCCTTCGTCCACCACCTCTCCGACTTCCTCGCCGCGGCCGGCGGCGCGGGCCTCACGCTCGTGGAACTGCGGGAGTGGTGGGACGGCGGCGACCGCGGCGCGCCGCCGCGCCTCGTGTCGTTCCTGTGGCGGAAGGTAATGGGCGGCTGAGGCCGCGCCCACCGGGGTGTCCCGGCGGGCGCGGCGTCACATCGCGGCGCCCTGGTATTCGGCGGCGTGCTCGCGCAGCCAGGCCAGGGCGGCGTCGAGCCGGCGCAGGCAGCGCTCCCGGCCGAGGACGCGCACGGTCTCGAAGAGGCCCGGCGACACGGTCCGGCCGGTCACGGCCGCGCGCGCCAGCATGAAGAGCTGGCCCCGCTTCAGGCCCAGTTCTTCCGCCAGCGCGGTCAGCCGCGCCTCCGTGCCGGCCTCGTCGGCGACGTCGCCAGCGGCGATTGCCTCGCGCAGCCGCGCCAGGCCCGTCTCGGCCAGTTCCGGCGTCAACTTCTGCTTCTTCGAGACGAGCACGTCATAGGAGTAGTCGAGGTCGTCCGCGAAGAAATAGGCGGTCATCTCGGGAATCTCGCTGAGGCGCTTGATCCGCTCCTTCTCCAGCGCCAGGACGTCCTCGACGTACTGGCGCCCCGGCGTGCCGGGGCGCGCGGCGGCTTCGTCCACCAGGCCGGCGCCGGCCAGCCAGGGCAGGGCGCGCTCGGTCAGCTCGTCCAGCGAGAGGATGTGGTTGATGTAGTAGCCGTTCATCCACTCGAGCTTCTGGTGGTCGAAGATCGCGGACGACGGCTTGACCCGGTCGAGGTCGAACTTCTCGATCAGTTCGGGCAGGCTGAAGATCTCCTGCTTGTCGTCCCAGGACCAGCCGATGATCGCCAGGTAGTTGACCAGCGCCTCGGGCAGGATGCCGTTCTCGCGGAACTGCGCCAGGCTGGTCGAGCCGTGCCGCTTCGAGAGTTTCTTGCGGTCGGGGCCGAGCAGCAGCATCAGGTGGGCGATGGCCGGCATCTCCCAGCCGAACGCGCGATAGAGGAGCACGTGCAGCGGCGCGGTCGGGATCCATTCCTCGCCGCGCAGGATGTGCGTGATCTCCATCAAGTGATCGTCCACGACGTTCGCCAGGTGGTAGGTCGGGTAGCCGTCCGACTTCAAGAGGATCGCGTCCTCCAGCGTCCGCACGTCCACCGTGATCGGCCCGCGGATCAGGTCGTCGACCGTGACCTGCCCCTCGTCCGGCACCTTCAGCCGCACGGTCGGCTGGAGCCCCGCGGCGAAGTTGGCCGCAACCTCCTCCGGCGTGAGGTTGCGACAGTGCCGGTCGTAGCCGGTCGGCAGGCCGCGCGCCGAGCGCTCGCGGCGCACCTCCTCCAGCCGCTCGGGCGTGCAGAAGCAGTAGTAGGCGTGGCCCTGCTCGACCAGTTGCTGCGCGTGCGCCTGGTAGAGCGCGGTGCGCTCGCTCTGGAAGTACGGCCCGAACGGGCCGCCGACCTCCGGGCCCTCATCCCAGTCGATCCCCAGCCAGGCCAGCGCGTCGGGGATGCCGCCGAGCGAGTGCTGCACGAGCCGCTTCTGGTCGGTGTCCTCGATGCGCAGGACGACGGTGCCGCCGTGGTGGCGGGTGAAGAGCCAGTTGAACAGCGTCGTGTGCGCCGACCCGACGTGCAGATCCCCCGTCGGGCTCGGCGCGAACCGGGTGCGCACCGGCCGGTCGATCTTCATCGCTCCCCCTCTCCAAGCTCCGGCGCGCCCCCCGCGGCGGCCATTTGCGGCGTGATGGCGGGCAAACACCACCCGGCGAGCGCGTCGCCACAACACAGTATGGGCGGCGGGAGGGTGGGGCGTCAAGGAGGGGGAGAAGGGGGTGGAGGGGGTGGAGGACCTGCCAGAGTCCGTCCCGAGATTGACCGTGTGGGGGCGGTGTAGGGGCGACGCGGCGCGTCGCCCGGTTGACGCGGGCGCCCGCCGCGGCCGGGCGTTGGCGGAGAGCGGTGCCGCATCCGCCGCGCGGTCAGCAAACGCGATGCGGTCGGCCCCCTCACGCGGGCGACGCCGCGCGTCGCCCCAACCGCCCCACCGCCGGCCTCACATGGGGCGCCGGCAGCCCACGCGGGCGGTCCACGCGCGCCGCAGGATGCCCCTCGTCACTCGTC
>DASSSV010000010.1:0-5722 GCA_035708265.1 Thermomicrobiales bacterium
TGGACGCCAAGGACCCGCGCCGCTTCCGTGCGGCCGGCGCGACGATCGTCACGCCGAACCTCGACGAGGCGTGGCGCGCGGTCGAGCCGGGCGGCGACCGCGCGGCCGGCGACCCCGACCCGGTCGCACTCGAACGCCTCGGGCGCCGCCTCCTGGAGCTCATCGACGCCGACCACGCCGCGATCACGCTGGCGGAGCGCGGCGTCTGCCTGCTCGCGCGCGCCGGCGGGGTCTGGCACCTGCCGGCCCGCCCGGTGCCCCACGCCGGCGACGTCGGCGCGGGCGACACCTTCGCCGCGGCGCTGGCCCTGGCGCTCGCCGCCGGCGCGGACTGCGTCGAGGCGGCGCGCGTCGGGATCGAGGCGGCCGGCGTCGCCGTGACCCGGCAGCGGACGGCCGTGGTCGAGGCGCGCGAACTCCTGCGCTGGGTCAGCCTGCGCGACGGCGCCGCGCCCCCGCCGGTCGCCGCGCTGGCCGCGCGGCTCGACCGCGCCCGCCTCGCCAGCCAGACGGTCGTCTTCACCAACGGCGTCTTCGACATCCTGCACGCCGGCCACGTCGAGTTCCTGCGCCGCGCGAAGGCGCTGGGCGACATCCTGGTGGTCGGGGTCAACAGCGACCGCAGCGTGCGGCGGCTGAAGGGCCCCGGCCGGCCGATCAACGGCGAGCACGATCGCCGCGCCCTCGTCGCCGCGCTCGACCCGGTCGACGAGGCGGTGATCTTCGACGAGGACACGCCGAGCGACCTGATCCGCGCCCTCCGCCCGCACCTCCACGTCAAGGGCGGCGACTACGCCGGCGTGGCCTTGCCCGAGGCCGACGCGGTGCGCGAGGTCGGCGGGCGGGTGGTGGTGCTGCCGCTGGTGGCCGGGCACAGCACGACCGAGGTGATCGATCGCGTCCTCTCGCTGGCCGTCGCCGCGCCGGCGGCCGGCGCGGGGCTGGAGGCGGCGCCATGAGCGACGAGCGCTGGCGGGCGGCGCGGCGCGTCCTGGCCGTCCGCCTCGACAACCTCGGCGACGTGCTCCTGATGACGCCGGCCTTCCGCGCGATCAAGGAGTCGCTGCCGGGCGCGACGCTGAGTCTCCTGGCGAGCCCGGTCGGGGCGCAGGCGGGCCGGCTGAACCCCGACGTCGACGAGGTGCTCGTCTGCGAGGCGCCCTGGATCGACCCCTGGCAGCAGTTGCCGCACGACAGCGCGCGCGAGCGCCGCCTGATCGAGCGGCTGCGCGCCCGCCGCTTCGACGCAGCGGTGATCTTCACCTCCTTCCGGCAGAGCCCGCTGCCGGCCGCCTACCTCTGCTACCTGGCCGACATCCCCCTCCGCCTGGCCGCGTCGATCGACGGCTCCGGCTCGCTCCTGACGACGCGCCACAAGCACCCGGAGCGGCCGATGCACGAGGTCGAGCGGGCGCTCGACCTCGTCGGCGCGATCGGCTTCGGCGCCAGCGCCGACGACTTGGTCCTCCGCGTGCCGGACGCGGCGCGCGCGGCGCTGGCCGCGCGGCTGGGCGAGCGCGGCATCGCCGGCCGGCGCCCGCTGATCGCCGTCCACCCCGGCTGCAGCATGCCCGCGCGCACCTACCCGTGGGAGCAGTACGCCGCCGTCGTTGACCGCCTCGTGGCGGACCTCGGCGCGACGGTCGCCCTCACCGGGGTGGCTGACGAGGCCGCGCTGATCGACCGCATCTACGACCGGCTCCGGCCGGAGACGCGGCGCGCGACGCACCGCCTGGCCGGCGCGCTCCCCTTCGCCGAGTTCTGCGCGCTGGTCGAGGCCGCCGACCTGACGGTCACCAACAACACCGGGCCGATGCACGTCGCGGCGGCGGTCAAGACGCCGGTCGTCGCCCTCTTCGCGCTGACCAACCCGCCCGAACAGTGGCGCCCCTGGCGCGTCCCCCACCGCCTGCTCAACCACGACGTCCCCTGCCGGATCTGCTACAGCCGCGTCTGCCCCCACGGCCACGAGTGCCTGCGCCTCGTCGGGCCGGAGGCGGTCGTCGCCGCCGCGGCCGACCTGCTGGCGGAGACGGCGCCCGCGCTGCCGGACGGCCGGGCGGCGCTGCCGGATGGGGACGGCGTGCTCGCCGTGCCGGCGTGCTTCGACGCGCGCTACGTGGTGGAGGTCGACGCATGGGCCAGGTGGTGAGGCGGCGGGGCGGCGCGCCGGGTGAGGCACCCGCGGTTGAAACCGCGGCTAGAGGCGCTGCGCGCCGCGAACCCCACGCCCAGAGGGCACCCGGCGGGTTGAGACGAGGCCCAGTCCGCGCAGGCGGACTTCGTGGCGAGCGGGGCGAGCCCCTAGCCGCGGCTGCAACCGCGGGCGTGGCCCCCGCGGGCGCGCCTTCCACCGCGGTCGGCGCTCTCTGCCTCGCCCCACCGCCGCGCCGCATCGCCGTCTTCCGCGCGCTCTACCTCGGCGACCTCCTCTGCGCGACCCCGGCGTTCCGCGCGCTGCGCGGCCGGTTCCCGGACGCGGAGTTCACCCTGATCGGGCTGCCCTGGGCGCGCGACTTCGTGGCGCGCTCGCCCGCGCTCGACCGGTTAGAGGTCTTCCCCGGCTATCCCGGCATCGCCGAGGCGGCGCACGACCCCGCGCGCACCGCGACCTTCCTGGCCCGCGCCCGCGCGGCGCGCTACGACCTGGTGATCCAGTTGCACGGCAGCGGCGTGACGAGCAACGGCTTCGTCGCCGCCCTCGGCGCGCGCGAGACCCTCGGCTATCGCGCGGGCGACGACGGCCGCCTGACCGCGAGCCTGGCCTACGACGACGGCGAGCACGAGATTCTGCGCTGGCTCCGCCTGGTGGCCCTGGCCGGCGCGACGACCGACATGGCGCTCGAATACCCACGCACGCCGGCCGACGAGGCCCGCGCCGACGCGCTCCTGGCGCCGCTCGCCGGGCCCGGCCCGCTTGTCGGGCTGCACCCCGGCGCGCGCGACCCCGACCGCCGCTGGCCGGCCGACCGCTTCGCGACACTGGCCGGCGCGCTGGCCGCGCGGCACGGCGCGCGCCTCGTCCTGACCGGCGCGGCCGGCGAGCGCCCCCTGACGGCGGCGGTGCGCGACGCCCTGACCGCCCCCGCGCTCGACCTGGCCGGCGCGACCGACCTCGGCACGCTCGCGGCCGTCCTGGCGCGGCTCGACCTCTTCGTCGGCAACAACACCGGCCCGATCCACCTCGCCGTCGCCGTCGGGACGCCGAGCGTGATGCTCGCCGGCCCGGGCCGGGCCGACTGCTGGGTGCCGCTGGACCGGTCGCGGCATCGCGTGGTCGACGCGCGCCGCCTCGCCCCGCCGGGCGCCGACGAGGCGGCGGCGCTGCGGCAACTGCCGGTCGCGCCGGTGCTGGCGACCTGCGAGCGCGCGCTGGCGGCACGCCGCGCGGGCCAGCTCGCCAGCGCGGCGGCCGGCCTGTGATCCCCCCCGACCCCTCCCCGCGCCGGAGAGGGCGGCGCCAGGGCGGGACGGCGTCTCCCTCCCCGGAGCGGGGAGAGGCCGGGGGTGGGTCACACGGACGGGTTGATAGTTGATAGTTGGAAGTTGATGGAAGGCCGCTGGTCAGCAACCGATTGCCAACACCCCTTGCCAACACCCCGGCGGTTCGCCTCGCTTCTATCAACTATCAACTCAGGACGGAACGATGAGGCGCCTGAAGATCCTGATCTGGCACGTCCACGGCTCGTACCTCAACGCGCTGACGCGCGTCGGGCACGACTGGTATCTGCCGGTCAAGCCGGACTACCCGCCCGGGTACATCGGGCGCGGCTGGACGTTCGACCTGCCCGACACCGCCCGCGAGGTGCCGGCCGAGCGCGTGCGCGACCTCGACCTGGACCTGGTGATCTGCCAGTCGCCCAAGAACTACCATGAGGACGCGGAGGAGATCCTGAGCCCCGCGCAGCGCCGCCTGCCCCGCATCTACCTGGAGCACAACACCCCGCGCCCGCACCCCACTGACTCCCACCACCCGATCGACGACCCCGACGTCCTGCTGGTCCACGTCACCCACTACAACCGGCTGATGTGGGACAGCGGGCGCACGCCGACGGTGGTGATCGAGCATAGCGTCGCGATCGACCCGAGCGTGACCTACTGCGGGCGGCTGGAGCGGGGGATCACCGTCGTCAATGGCATGGCGCACCGCGGCCGCATCGCCGGCTACGACCTCTTCCTCCGGGCGCGCGAGTCTGTGCCGCTCGACGCGGCCGGGATGCAGACGGAGGAATTCGGCGGCCTCGGCGACATCCCCTACCGCGACCTCCACCGTCGCGTCGCGGAGTACCGCTTCCTCTACAGCCCGATGCGCTACACCAGCCTGCCGCTCGCCGTGATCGAGGCGATGACGATCGGCATGCCGGTGGTCGCCCTGGCGACGACCGCGCTGCCGTCCGCCATCGAGGACGGCCACACCGGCTACCTCTCCTGCGACCCCGACGAGCTGATCGCGCGGATGCGCTTCCTGCTCGCGCACCCCGACGAGGCGCGCCGCATCGGCGCCAACGCCCGCGCCGTCGCCCGCGAGCGCTTCGGCCTCGATCGCTTCAGCCGCGACTGGAACGCCGCCTTCGCGCGCGTCGTCGGCTGAGGCGCGCCGGTGGCCAGCCAGCCCCCGGTTGAAACCACGGCTAGCCCCTGTCCGGTGAATCACGTTACGCCATTCTTGACCCCGGCGAGAGCCAACTCAACCGCGGACGTGCATCCAGCCAGCGCCCCAAATTGAAACTGGTTTGGGATGCACCGGACACGGTCAACCAGAGACCAGCAGTCCCAGGTTCGCCAGTCACCCCGAGAGGTCGACCTGGTCGCCACTCGCGAGCAAGACCGGCGGTCCGGCGAGCAGCGGCACGATCGTGGGACCCTGCCGCTGCATGACTGGCCCCCCCGAATGCGCGTGGTGCGCCGCCCGATCCGCGTACTGCTCGATGGCGTAGAAGCGATCCGCGTCCTGCTCATCCAGCAGGAAGGTGAAGGAGCGCGTGCCCGGCTCCTCCCGGATGCACTCCTCGACATACGCCTTCGAGAGTTGAAGCAGTTCCGCACGCCGCCCCGGTTGGACATCGACCTGGAGCACTTGCCAGTACATCGCCACCCCCTTGCGCCGCCCTCATTGCAGGACGTAATCTGAGAAACTGTTATCCGCCATGCCCATTACCGCGAGGGCAGCGCCTCTTCAATCGCCAGACCCTAGAGGCTCGCTCACGCTCGCCGCGAAAGCCGCCACCGCGGACTGGGACGAAGCCAACCCGCGCGGGCGGGTTTCGCGGCGGGGTGCCCGCTTGCGGGCCTGCCATGCAGGCGCAGTTTCAACCGCCAGCCACCCCGCCGCGCTCCCGCGCTCCCACGCTCTACGCCCCCGCGTCGAGGCGGGCGTCGAGTTCGAGCAGGGTGCGCAGGAGGACGCGCGCGCCGGTGACGCAGTCCTCGGGCGCGGTGTACTCCTCCGGCGCATGGCTGATGCCGTCGCGGCTCGGCACGAAGAGCATCGCCTCCGGCGCAATCGCCGCCACGCACATCGCGTCGTGGCCCGCGCCGCTCGGCATCCGGCGGTAGGCCAGCCCCAGGTCCCGGCAGGCCGCCTCGGCCGCGGCGACGACCGCCGGGTCCGACGCGACCGGCTCCTTGACCGAGACCGGCGTGAGCGTCCCGCCGCCCCGCGCCGCCGCCTCCCGCAGCGCTTGCTCCCCGCGGTCCAGGGCCGCCGTGTCCAGCGCGCGGA
>DASSSV010000011.1:0-6235 GCA_035708265.1 Thermomicrobiales bacterium
TCGCGGTGGACCGCCAGGGGGACCTCTACGTCGCGGACGCCGGCAACGACCGCATCCAGCAGCTCTCGCCGACGGGCGAGCCGCTGGCCCAGTGGGGGAGCGCGGGCGCGGGCCCCGGCCAGTTCGCGGAGCCGGCCGCGCTGGCGCTCGACGCCGGCGGGGACGTCTACGTCGCCGACACGGACAACGGCCGCGTCCAGAAACTCTCGCCGGCCGGGGCGCCGCTGGCCGTCTGGGCGCACCGGCGCCCCTCCGCCGCGGATCCGGACACCTACGTCGCGCCGGCCGGCGTCGCGGTGGGCGGCCGGGGGGACGTCTACGTCCTCGACGGCGACGACGGCACGATCCAGGAGCTCGCGCCGGACGGCGAGCCGGTGGCCGAACTCGGCGCGGGGCGGTTCGACCAGCCCGGCGCCATCGCGGTGGACGCGGCCGGCGCCCTCTACGTCGCGGACAGCGAGAGCGGCCAGGTGCGGCGGCTCGCCCCGGACGGGACGCTCGACGCCGGCTGGCGCGCCGCCGCGCGGGCGGGCGACCTCGCGGGCCTGGCGGCGGACGGGCGGGGGCGGGTCTACGTCGCGGACGACGCGGCGGACGCCATCGCGGTCTACGCCCCCTCCGGCGCGCCGCTGGCCCGCTGGGGCGCGCCCCGCCCCGCGACGGCGACGCCCAGCGCGGCCACGAGCGGCTGGTGGCCCGCGGCCGGCGGCCCGGCCTGGTTCCCGGACCCCACCGGCCTCTACGAGTGGGGCATCGCCGCGCTGGTCCTCGGCGGCCTGCTCGACGCGGCCGCCTGGCGCTTCGCGCTGGGCGAGTCGCGCGGCGCCCGCGCGCGCTACCTCGCGCTGGCGCTCGGCGGCTGGCCGCGCCTCCTGCTGCGCGACCGCTGGCTGATCCCGGCGAACGCCTGCCTGGCCGCGCACGTCGTCGGGCTGCCCGGTTTATCCTGGCTGGAGGCGCTGGTGCGCCGCCTCTGCCGGCGCGGCGCGGCCGAGGCGGGGGTCGCGGCGGCGTTCGGCTACGACTGCCTGCGTGGGCGGGGACGGTCGCCGGAGGAGGCCGGCGCCTGGCTCGACCGGCTGCTGCCGGCCCTGCGTGCGGGCGGCGTCGAGACGGTCCACCGCGCCTTCGGCGGCCTCCACCGGTCCGGCCACCGCCGCGGCGCCCACGCCCTGCTGGCGCGCGGCCTGGCCGACGCCCGGCCGGCCGAGCTGGCCCCGCTGACGGCGAACAACCTCGCCTACAGCCTGCTCCGCATCGGCCGGCCGGACGCCGCGCTCGCCTTCGCCCGCGCGGCGGCGGCCGGCGCGCCCGACAGCCCCTACCCGCACGGCACGCTCGGCGCGACCCTGCTGGCGCTCGGTGAGCCGGCCGAGGCGGAGGCCGCGTTGCGCGAGTCGCTGCGCCGCCGCGACGACCCCGGCAACCGCCTCGAACTCGCGCGCACCCTGGCCGCGCAGTCGCGTTATGTCGAGGCGATGACCGAGGCCGAACGCGCCCTCCGCGAGCACACCGGCCCCTGGCGGGAAGACGAGGCGGGGCCCGAGGCCGTCGAATCCTGGCTCGCCGCCTGGCGCGCGGCCGCGGCACCGGCCGAAACCCCGGCCTGACGCCGCCCTGTCGTGGCTGGTTGGCTCGACCGTCGGGCCTCGACCGTGGCTCAGGCCACTCGCGGGTACGGGTGATGTACTCCGGCCAACACGGCACCGCCCGCGCCGGCCCCCAATCCTCCGCTCGAAGTGTACGCTGTGCTGGCCATCTTGCCCACGCGGGCCGGATGGCACTCATGTATCGCCGTCCGGCATCGGGCGAGAGGGCTGGATGCGCGATGCAGGCAGCGCGGGCCTACGCCGCGGCCCGCTCCGGCGGCGCCGACGCGGCGCGGGGCCGCGCGAGGAGCCGCCGCGCCTCCCGCTCCAGTCCCAGGTCGCGGCAGTCGAGGTAGACCGAGAACGCCGCCCGCGCCAGCGCCGCGCGCTCCGCGGGGCTCGCCGCCGCCTGCCGCGCCAGCAGCGCCGCCAGCCGCCCGAGGAAGAACGCCGCCAGATCCGGCTCGTCCCGCTCGACCCGCTCAGCCCAGGATCGCGCGCTCATCGCCTGCCTCCCTTCCCCGCGGTGCCCGCTCCGCCGTCGGCGACAGCCGCGTCCGGCTTCGCGCCGGGCGCAACACCCCCTTCCCCCAATTATAGCACAAATGTTCTACTTGTCAAGCGCGGCGTCCCGCACGGGCTTGGACCGGCCACCTGGCGCATCCTCGCTCGAGTGGGCAGCTCGGATAACTGTCCTGGCTGGAGCTGTATCCGGCTTCCTCACGCAGCGCCTCAGCGGCATGGTGCGGACTACCCAGGACCGGCCCCGCGCGAGCCGGCGCGTCACTGCACATGGTCTCCCGCGGGAACACCTCGGGGAGCGCTTACCCGAGGCCCCGGTGCGGCCGGTCCCGGTGGAAGGAGGCGCCGTCGTCACCAAGCGCCCTGTCCTGGCTGGGAAGTCATCCATCCGGTTCGCGCGACGCGCCGAGAGGCGCGCCGCCGGCCGCCCAGGATGGGTACGGCGTGTACCGGTCCCTCGTGGGGCTTTGCGACGTCGTGGCGCGGCGGCGGGTGCCCGCCCCGGCTGCCTCGCCCCTCCGCCGTGGCCGGTCAGTGCTCTACCGAGGCGAGTGCCGGAATATGACCGCGGACGAGCAAGGTAGCCAGCACACCCTGGTCGGCGCGGTCGGTGTTGAAAAAGACGTGGACCTGCCGCGCCCGCCGCGCTACGCCGGCCCCCGCCGGTAGGTCGCGACCAGCATGCCGTAGTAGCTGGGCACCTCGTACGACAGCAGGTCGACCGCCAGCGGCACGACCTCCAGCGCGCCGCCGAGCACCAGCACCTGCCAGAGGCCGTCGATGACCGCGTCGCGGATGAGGCCCTCGTCCAGATCGATCAGCCCGAGCGGCGCGTTGTCGCGGATCGCGGCCACGACGCGCGCGTCGACCGCGGCGGCAGCCGGGTGGTAGCCGTACGGCGAGCCCGCCGCATGCGCGTGGGACCAGTCGCCCGAGGCGACGAAGGCCACCCGCCGCGGGCTGGCCTCGGCCGCCTCCGCCAGCGCGCGGCCGAAGGCCACGTTCAGCGACCGCGGGATCTGGCGCGAGGGCGTGACGACCACCACCGGCAGGCCGGTCGGCGCCGGGTCGCCATGGTCGTAGTTCGCCGTCACGTAGCCGAAGCCGGCGAGGTTGCGGTCGTGCCCGGCGAACCAGAGCGGCGTCATCAGTCCCCAGTCCAGCGGCAGGACGCTGGCGCGGGGGTCGGCGCCGCCGTAGCCCACTTCGGCGATCGGCAGGCCGGCCGCGCGGGCGCGCGCGACCAGCTCCCGCGTGAACGCCATGTCCACCGGCAGGTTCATCTCGACCGTGCGCCCCCGCCAGTGCAGCGTGCCGGCCGCCCGCCGGACGTCGGCGACCGCGATGCGGTCGTTGACGCGGATGCCGTGCGGCCCCGCGATCACGATGACCTCAGGGTCGGCCTCCCGGAAGCGACGGCGCAGCTCGAGGAGGGCCGTGCGCGTCCGGAGAGCGCCCTCCGCGTCCGGGCTGAGGTCGGGGATGAGCGGGAAGCCGTGCGGCGAGATCGCGGCGATCGCGAGCGGCATGCCGTCCTCCTTGCCCGAGCGGGGCCGCGGCCCGCGGCACGGCGCGCAAGTCGCGCCGCTCGCGGGCGCGCGCCGGCCCCTCCGGCTGAACACGGTCGATGGCGCCAGCGTACCGCGCGCGGTGGGCGGTGGCAAGCCCGGTGGCGCGACGGCGGGACGCGACTCGCGGTTGCGCGCCCGGCGTCGCCATGCTACACTGCGGCATCGTCGCCTCACACCGTCAGATCGCCAGCGCATCGGTCGCGTTGCATCGCCGCAGTCGTCCATCCGAAGATGGTGCGCCGACAGAGAGAGTGGCCCTCGCCCCGACGCGGGGCGCGAGCGCGCGCCCCGCCCATCTCCGGCGCGCCCGGCCGCGGCGGTCGCCGCTCGTCGCCGCGCGGGAGGATCGCCATCGTACCCGTCCGGGCGCACCCGCGCCCCCGCTACCCCGAAGGCCAGACCGGGACCCCGACGACGCGACCACCCCGGGGCGGCCGACACCCGCGCACAGCGGTGATCGCCGGGAGACGTGACCTCGTGACCTCCGACGCCTGACGCCCGACCATTGCAGCGGAGGGAGGCTGAGCGATGACGACAGAACGCGAGACCCGGGCGCTCATCCAGCAACTCGTCGCGGGCCAGCTCACGCGGCGCGCGTTCATCGTGCGGGCGGCGGCGCTCGGCTGCTCCGCCCCGGCGATCGCCGGCCTGCTGGCCGCGTGCGGCGGCGCACCGGCCGCGACCGCGGTGCAGCAGGTCGCGCCGACTGTGGCCGCCGCCGCGACCCAAGTCGCGCCGACGGTCGCGGCGGCGGCGACGGCCGCCGCGGGCGGGGCCGCCTCGCCGGCCGCGAGCGCGAGCCCGGCCGGCAGCCCGGCCGCCGGCGGCGGCAACGCCCTCGGCGCCAAGACCGACATGCCGCTCGGCGCGGGCGGCGGCCTCGCCCCGGGCCCGACCAAGCGCGGCGGCGCGGGCCAGCTCAAGATGCTCTGGTGGCAGGCCCCGACGATCCTCAACCCGCACCTGTCCCAGGGAAGCAAGGACTACGACGCCTCGCGCCTCGTCTACGAGCCGCTGGCCTCCTTCGGCCCCGACGACAAGCTGGTGCCCTTCCTGGCGGCCGACATCCCCTCCACGGCGAACGGCGGGGTGGCGGCCGACGGCAAGAGCGTGACCTGGACGCTCAAGCAGGGCGTCAAGTGGGCCGACGGCCAGCCCTTCTCGGCCGACGACGTCGTCTTCACCTGGCAGTTCGCCACCGACCCGCAGACGGCCGCCGTGACGCAGGGGGTCTACAAGGGCATCGACAAGGTCGAGGCGGTCGACCCCACCACGGTCAAGGTCACCTTCAAGGACGTCACGCCGGGCTGGTACACCGTCTTCACCGGGATCTACGGCATGATCCTGCCGCAGCACGTCTTCAAGGACGGCATGGGCGCGGCCGCGAAGAACTTCCCGGCCAATCTGAAGCCGGTCGGCACCGGTCCCTACAAGGTGGACAACTTCGCCCCGGGCGACGTGGTCAACTACTCGATCAACGCCAACTGGCGCGACTCGAACAGCCCGTCCTTCGACACGGTCGAGATGAAGGGGGGCGGCGACGCCGTCTCGGCCGCGCGCGCCGTCTTCCAGACCGGCGACTACCAGGTCGGCTGGAACCTGCAGGTCGAGGTCAACATCCTCAAGCAGCTCACCGGGCCGGGCGCCAAGGGCCAGCTCGTCCTGACGGAGGGCGGCGGCATCGAGCGCATCCTGGTCAACCAGACCGACCCCAATAAGGAGGTCAACGGGCAGCGCTCGGAGAAGAACACTCCGCACCCCTTCCAGGCCGACCCGCAGGTCCGGCAGGCGTACACGTATCTGTGCGACAAGAAGACCGTCGCCGACACCCTCTACGGCCCGGCCGGCCAGCCCACCGGCAACATCCTGACCACCCCGGCGCAGTACGCGTCGCCGAACACCAAATGGTCGTTCGACATCGAGAAGGCCAAGTCGATGCTCGACGCGGCCGGCTGGACCCTGAACGGCCAGTACCGCGCCAAGGGCGGCGTGCAGATGGCGGTCGTCTTCCAGACCTCGACCAACCCGGTGCGCCAGAAGCATCAGCAGATCGTCAAGGACGCCTTCGAGAAGGCCGGCATCAAGATGGACCTCAAGAACGTGGACGCGGGTGTCTACTTCTCGTCGGATGCCGGCAACCCGGACACCGCCAGCCACTTCTACACCGACCTGGAGATGTTCACCAACTCCAACGACTCGCCGGATCCCTGGAACTACTTCGAGGGCTGGTCGACCACCGAGATTGCCCAGAAGGAGAACCAGTGGAACGGCAACAACTACGAGCGCTGGTCGAACAAGGACTACGACGCGCTCGTGGCGCAGGCCAAGACCGAACTGGACGGCGCCAAGCGCGGCCAGCTCTTCATTCAGATGAACGACATGGTGGTCAACAACGTCGTGGACATCCCGCAGATCGACCGTAAGGGCGTCACCGGCTTCGCCAACGCGCTGCAGAACGTGCAGCCGTCCGCCTGGGACGCGACGGCCTGGAACATCGCCAACTGGACCCTGAAGGGCTAGCGACGCGCGACGGGTCGCGCTGGGGCGGGCGCG
>DASSSV010000012.1:0-9241 GCA_035708265.1 Thermomicrobiales bacterium
ATGGCGCCCCTCCTTCCCCTCCGGGGGAGGATGCACCACGCGGCCCACTCGGGCGGAGGCTGGTCAATTATCGCGATCAATCCGGTCACACCAAGTGATCAGGAAGGCCGCCCACCTGGCCATTTACCACGATCAACGACATCCGACAAGCGTCGGAACGAAAACGTACGCTAAGGTGATACCGCCACCATCCAGAAACGCGGCGACGTGGCGGCCGGCGGGCGCGAGTGACGCCGAGCCACGGACCATGCCTGCGAGCCCGCCAATGGCCCTTGGAGGGCTTGATACCGTGGCGAGTAATCGACGCCCTGACGAGGGCTTGGAGGCGCGCAGGCGGCCCATTCTCCCCGCGGGCGGGCCGGCTTCGCACCCCGTTTCTAGACTGGGGGGCTATCGCCGCCGCAGGGCCAGCGCCGGATTAGGAACGCCCCCAACCTTTCACCGAGCCAAGCGAACACCGGTTAGTTGCCACGCGCCCCGGCAGTATCTACACTGGGGTGCGACGGAATATCGCGGGGGTGCCGAGATGCGGCCGTGCGGCGCCGGCACGCCGACGCGAGAGGGGCGCGATGGGGCTGGGGTGGCTGCTGCTCATCTACACCGTGCCGAGCCAGCCGTCGCGCAAGCGCGCCGCCGTCTGGCGGGGGCTCAAGCAGGCCGGCGCCGTCTACCTGCGCGACGGCGTCTGCGCGCTGCCCCGGCGCGAGGAGACGGCGGCCGCCTTCCACGCGCTCGCCGCGAAGGTGGAGGAGTTCGGCGGCGAGGCGACCCTCGTCGAGGTCCCGCACCTGGACGAGCGGCGCGCCGCGGCGATCGCGGCGCGGTCGCGGGAGGAGCGCGCGGCGGAGTACGCCGAACTGGAGCGGGAGGCCGAGCGGTTCCTCGCGCACGTCCGCCGGGAGACGACGCACCGCGCGGTCACCTGCGCGGAGGTGGCGGAGCTGGCCGCCGACCTCGGCAAGCTCGAGCGCTGGGCCGCGCAGATCCGGGCGCGCGACTACTTCGGCGCGGCCGACGCGCAAGACGCGGCGGCCCTCCTGGCGCGTTGCGACGAGGCCCTCGCGACGTGCTCCCCGGTGGCGGCCTCGCACGACGAGGGCGCGCGATGAGGTGGGTCACGCGGCGCGGCCTCCACATCGACCGCACGGCCTCCGCCTGGCTCATCCGCCGCTTCATCGACCCGGCGGCCGCGTTCGCCTTCGTCCCCGCCGACGCCGACCCCGCCGCGCTCGACGGGCACACCTTCGACATGCGCGGCGCGGAGTACGGGCACGAGGGCGTCCGCTGCACCTTCGAGGCCCTGCTGGCGCGGCACGGGCTGGGGGGCGACCCGGCCCTGGTCGCGCTGGGTCGGGTGATCCGCGACGCCGACGTGCCGCCCGCTCGGGCGCGCCGCCCGGAGGCCGCCGGCGTGGCCGCGGTGCTCACGGGCATCCATCTCACCGTGCCGGACGACGACGAGAAGCTGCGGCTGACCGCGCCGCTCTACGACGGCCTCTACGCCTACTGTCGGGCGACGCTCGCCGACCGGCCGGCGCACCACGGCCCGCCGCGCCCGCGCCTGAGCTACCGGCGCCGCGTGGCGGCGCACCTCGCGGAGGACGAGCCGGGCGGCGCGGCCGGCGGGGAGGGCTGAGCGGCCGGGGCAAGGAGCCGGCCGCCACCCGTTGCCATCGGCTGTCACGAGTGTTATACTGCATCCGCGGCCTGACGGACGTTACATTGATTTTGCTGGCAGTCATAGCGTGGGCGAGCCTGCCTCTTCGTCGGCGGGCTCGCGGAGGGGCGAGGGCCATGCCGCGGGACGTCTACCTGCAACCCGACGCGCCCGACCCGGTGCTCGACCCCGGCGACGCCCTCGCCCTGGTGCGGCGCCATGTCCCCGCCGCGCGCGCCGTGACCGGCGTGGACGAGTCGGGCGGCGAGGCGCGCACCTACGCGGTCGACGCCGGCGCCGAGGCGCTGATCCTCAAGGTGCAGCGGCCCCAGCAGCTCCGGCCGCGCACCAGCCTGGAGAAGGAAGTCTTCTTCCTGCGCCAGCTCGAAGCGCTCGCGCCCGACCTGTCGGTGCCGCGAGTGCGCGGCCACGGCCGCGACAGCGCCCTGCTCGAATACACGGTGCTGACCCGCATGCCGGG
Organism: Thermomicrobiales bacterium; assembly: GCA_035708265.1. Lineage (GTDB taxonomy): Bacteria > Chloroflexota > Chloroflexia > Thermomicrobiales > CADCWN01 > DASSSV01. The sequence continues at coordinate 2,139 of DASSSV010000012.1, forward strand.
CGTCGCCATGCGCCGGGCGACGCTGACCGAGCCCCAGCGCGACGCCGCGCTGTGGGAGGTCGGGCGGACGCTCCGGCGCATCCACGGCCTGCCCCTAGCCCCCTTCCTCGCCAGCGGTCTCTTCCCGGGCGACTACGCCTTCCCGGCGCTCCAGTGGCGCCTCGGCGAACAGTTCGCCGACCTCGCCGCGCGCCGGCGCCAGGACGATCTGCCCTGGCCGCTCGCCACCCCGCTCGAGGAGCTCGGCCCGCGGGTGCTGCGCGCGCTGCCGCGCACCCAGGCGCGCGCGGCGCTCCACTCCAACCCCTACCGCGAGCACGTCTTCGTCGACCCGGAACACGGGACGTTCGTCGGGCTCATCGACTTCGGCGACGCCTACGTCAGCCACCCCGCCCTGGACCTGCGCCGCTGGCATCGCCCGGCCGAGCGCGCGGCGCTCCGGGCCGGCTACACCGCGGCCGGGCCGGTCGACGACGACTTCCTGGCCGTCTGGCGGGCCGTGGCGCTCCTCGCGAACGCGACCGAGCTGGTCCTCTACGGGGACGACGCGGCGCGCGTGGCCGGGGTGCGCGAGGACCTGGAGGGCCTGCTGGCCGAGCTGTAGGGCGGCGCGCCCCACGGAGGATGGCGGCATGGACGTCGTCCGGGTCGAGCACCTGGCCAAGACCTACGAGGGGGTCGAGCGGTCGCTGCGCGGCACCAAGCTCGAGTGGCGCGGCCCCGCGCTCTGGCTGCGCAACGCCGCCCGCGGCCTGCGCCTGACTAGCAACCCCGCCCCGCCGGTCGTGGCGCTCACCGACGTGTCGCTCACCCTCGCGGCCGGCGAGGTCTTCGGCCTGGTGGGGAGCAACGGCTCGGGCAAGACCACGCTGATCAAGATTCTGGCCGGCCTAATCCGCCCGACTAGCGGCGACGGCGTCGTGGCCGGCGTCCCGCTGGGCCGGCCCCAGGCGATCCGCCAGCGCGTCGCCTACGTCTCGACCACCGGCTGGATGGGGCTGGAGTGGCCGCTGACCGCCGAGGAGAACGTGCGCCTCTTCGCCGACCTCTGCGGGATGCCGCGCCGGCTCGCGCGCGAGCGCACCGCCGCGGCGCTCCGGGACGTCGGGCTGTGGCCCGACCGGCACAAGTACTCGGGCCAGCTCTCCAACGGCATGCGCCAGCGCGTGATCCTGGCCCGCGCGCTCCTCCTGCACACGCCGCTCGTGCTCCTCGACGAGCCGACCGTCGGCCTCGACCCGGTCACGACCCAGGCGCTGCTCGGCCTCATCCGCGACAAGCTCCGCGCCCGGGGCCAGGCGATCCTCATCACCGACCACCAGTCGGCCGAGCTGGAGGCGGTCGCCGACCGCATCGGCATCCTACGGGACGGCCGCCTCGTCCGCGTCGGCCGCCCGCGCGACCTGCTCGCGCCCCTGGCGGGCCTCACCGTGATCGAAGTCCAGACCGAGGAGATGGACCGCCCGCCCGGCCCGCCGCCGCCCGCGGTCGTCGCCGCGCGCGAGGCCGAGCGCCCGGGCGCGCTGGGGGTGCGCGCCTGGCGCGTCTACGCCCGGCGCTCGCCCGCCGCGCTCCAGGCCGTGCTCGACTGGCTCGAGCGGCCGGCCGGGCGGATCGCGCTGCTGGCCGAGCGCGACCCGACCCTCGAGGACCTGCTCCTGCTGCCCGAGGCGGGGGCAGGCCCGGCCCACTTACTCGGCGCCGACGCCGCGGCTCCGACGAGGATGGTGGCGCGATGACGCGTGCGCTCGCCCGGCCCGACGCGCCCCGGCCGGACTCCGACCCGGCCCCAGGTCCGGCCGGCCGGGCGGGCGCCGTCTGGCGCGAGGTGGTGGCGCTGTGGGCCTTCGGGGTCCGCGAGTATCGCATCTGGCAGTCCTACCGCGTCAACCAGGTGCTCTGGCTCACCAACCTCTTCGTCACCACCTTCCTGTTCTTCCTGCTGGGCCAGACCCTGGCCGGCCACGCGGCGCAGGCGCTGGGGCCGGCCTACGGCACTAACTACATGTCCTTCATCGTGGTCGGCGTCACGGTCAACGTCTTCATCAACACCAACCTGGTCGACCCCTACATCCGCATCCAGCGCAGCTACTTCAACGGGACGATGGACCTCTTCCTGCTCAGCCCGATGTCGATCTACACGCCGCTCCTCGGGCTGATGAGCAAGTCGGTCATCGACGACTACCCGCGCCTCGTCTTCACCTTCGGCTTCGGCATGCTCCTCTTCGGCGCGACGTTCAATTTCGCCGCCTGGCCGCTGGCGCTCCTCTTCACCGCGCTGCTGCTCGCGGCCGGCTTCGGCATCGGGCTGATCAGCGCCAGCTCCTTCTACGTCCTCGACATCAAGAAGGGGACCGAGCCGGTGCAGTTCGTGGTGCAGCAGATCCTCGCCACGCTGCTGGCCGGGACCTACTACCCGGTCACGGTCCTGCCGCGCCCCCTCCAGTGGGCCGCCTGCCTGATCCCCCACACCTACGCCTTCGACGCCCTGCGCCGCCTGCTCGACCCCGGCGCCGAGGTCGGCTACCCGGTCCTGCCGCTCCAGCAGGCCCTCCCGGGGCTCTCGCCGGTCGCGGTCGACGGGCTGGCGCTCCTCGCGCTGAGCGCCCTGCTCCTCCCGCTCGGCTTCTTCCTCTACGGGCGCGGCATCGAGCGCGCCCGGCGCGACGGGACGCTGACGCGATGGCAGTGACGGCGATCGACGTGGCGGGCCTCGGCAAAGCCTACCGGCGGGGGCGGCGCCCGCCGACCTGGGTGCTGCGCGACATCGGGCTGCGCGTGGCGGAGGGCACGGTGCTCGGCCTGCTCGGGCCCAACGGCGCCGGCAAGACGACCCTCATCAAGATCCTGGCCGGGCTGCTGCGGCCGGACGCCGGCGGCGGGACGGTGCTCGGCTGCGACCTCCTGCGGCAGCCGGCCGCGATCCGGGCGCGGGTCAACCTGGTGGCGCCGACGGTCGACGTCGGCATCGACAACAACCTGACCGTGCGGCAGAACCTGGCCTTCTGGGCGCCGATCTACGGGCTGCGCGGCGCGGCGGCCAGGGCGCGCGGCGACGAGCTCCTGGCGCAGCTCGACCTGGCGGACAAGGCCGACGCCTGGCCGATGCACATCAGCGCCGGGCAGCGCCAGCGCCTGGCCCTGGCGCGCTCGCTGCTGGCCCGCAACCGCCTCGTCTTCCTCGACGAGCCGACCAACAAGCTCGACCTCGACGGGGTGCGCTCCGTGCGCGCGCTGATCGCCGAGCTGAACCGCGCCCACGGCGTCACGATCGTGCTGACCACCCACGTCATGGAGGAGGCCGAGGAGCTCTGCGGCGAGATCGCGCTGCTGCGCCGGGGGGAGCTGGTCGCCCACCGGCCCACGGCCGCGCTGACGCGGACGCTCGGGCTGGCCCGCCCGATCGCGCTGACGGTACGCCCCGCGGCCGGGGCGTCGGCGCCGCCCGCCGCGGGCTGGCGCGGCGCGCTCGCCGCGCTGCCCGGCGTGGTGGCCGTGGACGGCCTCGACGACCGGGTTGAGGCCGACGGGCCGAGCGACCAGCTCAGCGTCGTCCTCCAGTCGACCGACCTGCGCGCGACCACGCCGGCGCTGGTGCGCTGGGTGCGCGGCGCCGGGCTGGCCCTGGTCAGCCTGCGGGCCGAGCCGGTCACGCTCGCCGACGTCTTCCGCGCGCTGACCGGCGACGCGGGCGAGGCGGCGCCGGACGGCGCGGCGGCGGCGGACGCCGGGCGGGTCGCGGCCGGGGGGGTGCGCTGATGGCCCTGGCGGCGGCCGAGCGGCAGCGCGGCGGGGCGGCGGGCTTCCTGCGGGCCTGCGCGGCCGGCGCCTGGCTGGAGTACCGCACCCTGCGCTACTACCCCTCCAACCTGGCGCTGGCGGCCTTCCAGGAGCTGACGACGGTCGGCGTCTGGTACTTCGTCGGCCGCTTCCTCGACGCCAGCGCCTCGGCGGCGGTGCGCCAGTACGGCGGCAACTACCTGGCCTACGTCGTGGTGGGCGTGCTGCTCAACCAGGTCGGACTGGCCGCGCTCAGCGGGCCCTTCACCACCCTCTCGGAGGCGTTCTGGGACAAGCGGCTGGAGGCGTACCGGCTGGCGACCCACGGCATCTGGGCCAACCTCGCCGGTCGGCTCGCCTGGCAGGTGCTCTTCTCGACCGCCATGCAGCTCGCCGCCTTCGGCGTGCTGCTGGCCGTCGGCGGGCTGCGCGTGGCGGGCGGCGTGCAACCCGGCCCGGTGGCGCTGACCTACCTGCTCTTCGTCGCCGCCAACGCCGGCCTGGGCATCGCGGGCGCCAGTCTCTTCTTCCTGCTCGAGGTCAAGAGCGGCCAGGACCCGCTCACCTGGGCCTATCGCTACCTCGTCCAGCTCGCCAGCGGCCTCTACGTGCCGCTGGCGCTGCTGCCCGGCTGGCTGCGCGCCGTCGGCGGCGTGCTGCCGCAGACCTACGGCTTCACGACGATGCGGGCGCTCCTCCTCGCCGGCGCCGGGCCGGGCGACCCGCTCGTCCGGGCGGGGCTCGTCGGGCTGGCGGTCGCGGCGGCGCTCACGCTCGCTGCCGGCGTCCTGCTCATGCGCGCGGCCCTGCGCCGCGCCGAGCGCCAGGGCGGACTCGGCGTCGTGGTCTGAGCCGATCCCCGGCGCGTCGCCGCGGCCCCGAGGAAGGCCGCGAAGGAGGAGGTCCGATGCCACACGCCGTCTTCACCTGGCCCCACATCGCCGGGACCGCCGTCGCCTGCGCGCTGGTCGCGGCGCTCGTGCTGGCCTGGCGGGCCCGGCGCGGCGGGGTGACGGGCGCGGGGGGCGGGATCGTCGGGCTGGCGGCGGTGCTCGGGCTCGTGGTCTTCGCCTGGCGCGCCGCGAGCAACGCCCTCCTGCTCAACGACGACTTCGTGCCGGCCGTCAGCGTCGCCGACGTGGGCAGCGGCGTGCTGGCCCTGCTCTGGGCGCTGGCGCTCGCCCCGCTCCGGCCGGGCGGCCCGCGCCGTGCCGGCCGCCTGGGGCCGGCCGCCGCGGCCGCGCGCGGCGCGGGCGCCTCCCCGCGCGCGTGGGCGCTCACCGGCGCCCTCGTCGCGCTGGCGATCTTCCTCTGCAACGTCGCGCTCATCTGACGGCCGGCCGCCGCACGCGAGGAGGTGCCCGTTGCGTCGGGCCGCGCGCCACAGCGCCGATGGTGTCGCCCTCATCTGCGGTGACGACGATGGCCGGGTGCGCGCGCCGGGGACGGCGCCGCGCGCCGCGCCGCGCCGGGAGCACGGGCGGGAGGCGGGGCGGCAGGCGGGGCGGGAGGGGCGGTGACCGCGCTGCCCGCGGCCTTCCGGCATCGCGACTTCCGGCTCTTCTGGGGCGGCGGCCTCCTGTCGACGTTCGGCAGCCAGTTCACCACCGTCGCGCTGCTGTGGCAGGTGTACCTGCTGACCAATTCGGCGCTGGCCGTCGGCCTGCTCGGCCTGGCGCGGGCCGGCCCGCAGATCCTCGTCGCCCTGTTCGGCGGCCTCCTCGCCGACGCCGTCGATCGCCGCCGGCTGCTGATGGCGACGCAGGTCGTCCAGTGCGCGGTCTCCGCCGGCCTGGCCGCCCTGACGGCCACCGGGGCGGTCACGCCGGGGACGCTCTACGTCGCCTCGGCCCTGTTCGCCCTCGCCAGCGCCCTGGAGGGGCCGTCGCGGGCGGCGCTGGTCCCCAACCTCGTGCCGCTCGCCGACCTGCGCAGCGCGATCGCGGTCACCAGCACCCAGCGCAGCGCGGCCGCGGTCCTGGGGCCGGCGCTGGCCGGGGTGCTGCTGGCCTTCGCCGGCCCGGCCTGGTGCTACGCGATCGACGCCCTGTCCTGGTTCGCGATGCTGGCCGCGCTCGCGGCGCTCCGGGGGCTGCCGCGGGTGGGCGGCGGGCGGCGGGCCGTCTCGCTCGCGGCCCTGCGCGAGGGCTTCGGGTTCGTCCTGGCCCAGCCGGTGATCCTCTCGTTCATGGCGCTCGACTTCGGCGCCACCTTCTTCGGCTCCTCGCGGGCGCTCCTGCCGGTGTACGCCCGCGACATCCTCCACGTCGGCGCGACGGGCCTGGGCCTCCTCTACGCGGCGGCGTCGGTCGGCGCGCTCCTGGCGGCCGGGGTGGTGGGCGTCTTGCCCGGGCGGGAGCGGGCGGGGCGTTGGGTCCTGCTGGGCGTGGTCCTCTACGGCGTGGCGATGGTGGCCTTCGCCCTGTCCCGCCACTTCTGGCTCTCCCTCTTGATGCTCGGGCTGACCGGGGCGGGCGACACCATCAGCTCCGTGTTGCGCGGGATGGCCAATCAGCTCCTCGCCCCCGACGCGGTCCGCGGGCGCGTCGCGGCGGTCAACAGCATGTTCGTGATCGGCGGGCCGCAACTGGGCCAGTTCGAGTCGGGGGTCGTCGCCGGCCTCTGGGGCGCGGAGGTCTCGGCCCTGACGGGCGGCCTCGGCGCGCTGCTCGTCGTCCTGGCGATCGCCCTCGTGCCCGGCGTGCGCCACTTTCGGCTGAGCGACGAGCGCGAGTGAGGACCCGCGCCGGCGAAGGCCATCTCGCCAGGGGCGGCACGCCGGGCCGTGCGGGCGCTGTCGCAGCCGTGCTAGCGCCACCGGATGACCGTCCGAGAAGGTCGATGGCGGCCCCGCCAGCGGCGACACCGCCGGACGATGGCCCGCCGCAATCTAAGAACGTTCTCATGAACGTTTCATCGTGCTCATAGGCTGCCCTGCCAGAGTGGGGATGGCGCCGTCGCAGGTTCGCAAGGGGAGCCGGCGTCATGCATGCAGGGATACGGGACACCAGGGCCGTGCGGTCGCCGGCGACGGCGCGGCGAGGAGCGATCCGGCCATGACGGGTTCGACGATACTGACCGCCCTGCTCTGCGCCATCCCCATCGCCCTCGGCCTCTGGGCGGTGCTGCTCCTGGCGAGCGGCGTCGCCCGCCGGAACCGCGGCGGGGTCGCGGGTATCGCCCCGGGGATGCCGGTCTATGATGCCGATCGACAGGTGCTCGGGTACGTGGATCGGGTCCAGGAGAACGGCCTGCTGGTCGGTGGGCAATTCATCCCGGAGAACGCGGTCGGGCGCGTGACGGCCCGGGGCGTCGTCCTGAAC
>DASSSV010000013.1:0-7390 GCA_035708265.1 Thermomicrobiales bacterium
CTCGATCGCGTCGCCGACCCGCTCGGCCGCCGCCCCGATGGCGGCTCCGGTCGCCTCGCCGGCGGCGCCCGCGCGCTCGCGCAGCGACTCGCCCGCGGCGCCGTCCGACTCGGCCTCCGGCTCCCCGAAGAGCGCCGCGGCGAACGCCTCGCGCGCGGCCTGCTTCTTCGCCATCCTGGCCGCGAAGCGCTGGGCGCCGGTCTCGCGCGCGGGCGGCGGCGGCGTGCCCTCCGGCACTTCCTCCACGCGGACCAGGTGGCTGACCTTGCCGATCATGCCGCGGATCGTCGGCGTGTCGTAGTGCTCGACCGTCTGGTGGAGCCGGCGCAGGCCGAGCGAGGTGATGTTCTTGTGCTGGTTCTGCCGATACCCGATCGTGCTCTTGACCCAGGTGATCCGCAGCCGCTTCCCGGCGGCGGACCCCGTCGCGCGCTCTGCCATGACCCGATACCCTCCCGGCCGGCGCGCCGGCCGGCGACCGGCGCCGCGCGGCGCCTATCCCTGCTCGCCGCGGGGCGCGCGCGGGGCGAACCGCTCGGCCGGCAGCCCCCGCCGCCGCGCCACGTCCGCGGGCGACTCCAATTCCCTCAGCGCCTTCATCGTCGCCTGGACCAGATTGACCGGGTTGTTGTTGCCCAGCGACTTGGTCAAGACGTCGCGGATGCCGGCGGCCTCGAGGACCGCGCGCACCGCGCCGCCCGCGATCACCCCGGTGCCCGGCGCGGCCGGCTTCAGCAGCACGCGGGAGGCGCCGAAGGTCGTCTCGATGTCGTGCGGGATCGTCGTGCCGGCCATCGGCACGGTGATGAGGTGCTTCTTGGCGCTCTCCACGCCCTTGCGGATCGACTCGGGCACCTCGCCGGCCTTGCCCGACCCGGCGCCGACGTGGCCCCGCCCGTCGCCGACGACGACGATCGCGGAGAAACTGAAGCGCCGGCCGCCGCTGACGACCTTCGAGACGCGGTTGATCTGCACCACCCGCTCTTCCAGTTCCCCCAGCTCGTGCTGGTTGACGCGCGAACCCCTTCGTGCTTGCATCTCTGGTGCGCTCACTCCTCGTTGAGTAGGGAATCGGGAGTAGCGAGTAGCGAGTGGCGGTTCCGGTAGACCGGCCCGGTCTGCGATGGCACGGCCGGTACTCGCTACTCTCTACTCCCGGCTCCCTACTTCGTCAGAAATCCAACCCGGCCGCGCGCGCGGCCTCGGCGACGGCCTTGACCCGCCCGTGATAGAGGTAGCCGCCGCGGTCGAAGACCACCCGCGTGATGCCGGCCCCCCGGGCGCGGCGCGCGATCGCCTCGCCGACCGCCTGCGACTTCTCCATCTTCGTCTTGCCGTCCAGCGGCCCGCGCAACTCTGCGTCGATGGACGACGCGGCCACCAGGGTGTGCCCCTTGGTGTCGTCGATGATCTGCGCGTAGATCTGCGCCGAACTGCGGAAGACGTTGAGCCGCAGCCGCTCTGGCGTGCCGAAGACCCGCTTGCGCACGCGCCGGTGGCGCACCTGGCGCGGCGAGAGCCGCTTGATGAACTTCCCGCGTGTCATGCCCCGCGCTCCCTTCCCCGCGCGACGGTTGCCATTCGTCGCGCTCTGAGCCGTCAGCCGTCAGCTATCAGCAGTCAGCGATCAGTTCGCGGCTGACGGCTGATCGCTCCGCCGCTACTTGCCGACCTTGCCGGCCTTGCCCGCCTTGCGGCGGACGCGCTCGCCGGCGTAGCGGATGCCCTTGCCCTTGTACGGCTCCGGCTTGCGCACCCGCCGGATGCGCGCAGCCTCCTCGCCGACCAGTTCCTTGTCGATGCCCTGCACCGAGACCCGGTTGGTGCCCTCGACCTGGTAGGTGATCCCCGCCGGCGGGTCGTGGCGGACCGGGTGCGAGTAGCCGACCTGCAGCACCAGGGCGTTGCCCTCCTTGAGGGCGCGGTAGCCGACCCCGACGATCTCGAGGTCCTTCTTGTAGCCCGCGGTCACGCCGACGACCATGTTGTCGATCAGCGTGCGGGTCAGGCCGTGCAGCGCGCGGTGCATCCGCTCGTCGCTCGGCCGCTTGACCACGACCTGGCCGTCGGCCTGCTCGACGATCATGTCGGGGTGCAGGCGGCGCTGCAACTCGCCCTTCGGCCCCTTCACGGTGATCAGGTTATCCTCGCCGACCTGCACCGCCACCGACGACGGCACCGGGATCGGCTTCCTGCCAATGCGCGACATGCCCCTTCTCCCCAGTTGATAGTCGATAGGTCGTAGTTGATGGTGCTCACGATCGGCACGCGGCGAGCGGGCCGCCACTATCAACTGTCAACTAACAACTCTCAACCCGCCTAGTACACCGTGCAGATGACCTCGCCGCCGATGTTGCGGCGCCGCGCCTCGTAACCAGTCATCACGCCCTGCGACGTGGTGACGATGGCGATCCCGAGCCCGTTCTTCACGCGGGGCAAGCGGTCCTTGCCGCGGTAGATGCGCAGCCCCGACTTGCTCACGCGCTTGATCTCGCGGATGGCCGGGCGCTTGTCGTGCGTATACTTCAGGTGGACGACCAGCGTCGAATAGGGCTTGCCCTCCTGCACCTCGTACCCGGCGATATAGCCCTCGGCCTGTAGCACGCGGGCGATCGCGACCAGCATCTTCGTCGTCGGCATGGTCGCGTCCGGCTTCCGCGCGGCCTGGGCGTTGCGGATGCGTGTCAGCATGTCGCTGATCGGATCGGCAATGAACGGCATGGGTTCCCGCTTTCTCCTTCTTCGGGCTCGCGGCGCCTCGCGCCCCGGCGCTGCCGGCGGCATCACTCGCCGGTGGTCCCGGTGCGCGCCACCCGCCCGGTCGTCGGCGCTCCCGCGCGCCGGCTCACCAGCTCGACTTCACCACACCCGGCAGCCGGCCGCTCGACGCCAGCTCGCGGAAGCAGATCCGGCAGACGCCGAACTTGCGGATGTAGGCCCGCGAGCGGCCGCAGATCTTGCACCGGTGGTAATTGCGCACGCTGTACTTGTGGTCGCGCTGCGACTTGACGATCAGCGACTTCTTCGCCATGCTCCCCTCGACGGAAGTGAGAAATGAGAAGTGAGAAGTGAGAAAGGCTTCACCGCCGCCCCTCTCGTCCCCCTTCGTATTTCGCACTTCATATCTCTCATCGCTCACTTCTCTCAAACGGCATGCCCAGTAACGCCAGGAGGCGGCGGCCTTCCTCGTCGGTGCGGGCGCTCGTCACCAGCGCGACCTCCAGGCCGCGCACCTTGTCGACCTTGTCGTAGTCGATCTCCGGGAAGGAGATCTGCTCGCGCAGGCCGAGTGTGTAGTTGCCGCGGCCGTCGAAGGCGTTGGCCGACACGCCGCGGAAGTCGCGGATGCGCGGCAGCGCGATGCTGAAGAGCCGGTCGAGGAACTCGTACATCCGGTCCCCGCGCAGCGTCACCTTGACGCCGATCGACATCCCCTCGCGCAGTTTGAACGCCGCGACCGAGCGCTTGGCCTTGGTCACGATCGGCTTCTGCCCGGCGATGACCGTCAGGTCGCCGACCGCGGCGTCGAGCGCCTTGGCGTTCTGGATCGCCTCGCCGACGCCGATATTCAGGACCGCCTTCTCCAGCCTCGGCACCTGCAGCACGTTGGTGTAGCCGAACTCCCGCATCAGTTCGGGCACCACCTCATCCTGGTAGCGCTCGCGCAGGCGGGGCTTCTCGCTCGCCATCAGCTCCTCTTCTTCTCCGCCGGGCGCGGCTTGGGGAGCGCGGCGTCGCACTGCTTGCAGTAGCGCTCCTTGTTCCCCTCGGCGTCGGAGCGGAAGCCGACGCGCGCCGGCCCGTTGTGGTTCGGGCACCAGACCATCACGTTGGAGACGTGCAACGGCGCCTCCATCTCCACGATGCCCGCCTGCCGCGCGCGGCCGCGCTTCAGGTGCCGCCGCACGATGTTGACGCCCTCGATGACCACGCGGTCCCGCTTGATCAGGTTGGTCCGCACCCGACCGCGCTGCCCCTTATTCTTCCCCGAGATGACGACGACCTCGTCGCCACTCACCACCTTCTCCGCCATCGCTCCGCTCCAAGGACTAAGGACTCAGGACTAAGGACTAAGTGAGGACACCGGACCGGACACTCAGTCCTTAGTCCTGAGTCCTTAGTCCTCTTCACAGGACTTCCGGCGCCAGCGACACGATGCGCATGAAGTTCTTCTCGCGCAGTTCGCGCGCGACCGGGCCGAAGATGCGCGTGCCGCGCGGCATGCCCTGCTGGTTGATCAGCACCGCGGCATTGTCGTCGAAGCGGATGTGCGAGCCGTCCGGCCGCGCGTACTCCTTGGCCTGGCGCACGACGACCGCGCGCACCACCTCGCCCTTCTTCACCGCCGCGCCCGGCTGCGCCTGCTTGACCGCCCCGACGATCACGTCGCCCACGCGGGCGTACTTCGGGTTGCCGCCGCCGCCGCCGAGCACGCGGATGCACAGGATCGACTTGGCGCCGCTGTTGTCGGCGACGACGAGCCGCGTCTGCGGTTGAATCACGGTTCCCCCCTCCCCTGCGGGCGACGCCGGGCGTCCCGGCCCTACACGACGACCTGACGCTGGAGGATCTCGCGCACCACCCAGCGCTTGGTCTTGGACAGGGGCCGCGTCTCCTCGATGCGCACCACGTCGCCGATGTGGCACTGGTTGCGCTCGTCGTGCGCGGCGAACTTGCTGGTGCGCTTCATCGCCTTCTTGTAGACTGGGTGCTGGCGCGTGTACTCGACCGCCACGATCACGGTCTTGTCCATCTTGTCGCTGACCACGCGCCCGACCTTCATCTGCCGCGGCTGCTGCTCGCCCGGCCGCCACTCGCGCTTCGGTTGCCGCCCGGCCTCTTCCGCCGGCGTGCCCGGCAGGGTGTCGGTCGCGGCGACCACCGCCTGCGGCAGCCCGCGCTGGTCGTCGGACAGCCCGACCAGCGGGTCGGTCGGCGGCCCGGCGGTCGGCCCTTCGGCCGTCTCCTGCCGCGCGGGCGCGCGGGGTTCCTCCTCGTCGGCGCCGGGCAGCGTATCGGCGCGCTCCTGCTCGTCCTGGGTCATCTCCTCACCCTTCGCTTCGGATTGCGGCTCTGCCGTTCCCGCCGGCGCCGGGCCAGCCGCTCCGCCTGCTTCTCGGCGCGACGCCGCGCGCGCAGCCGGTCATTGGCGCTGTAGTAGGCGACCGGGTCGGCCGCGATCTCGCGCTCCTTCTGGACGGTCTTCAGGCGGGCGATGGCCGTGCGCACCTCGCGGAACTGGTGGAAGGCAGTCAGGCGGCCCAGCGCGTCCTGGAAGCGCAGATTGCGCCACGCTTCGTGTTGTTTCTCGATCTCCGCGGCGATCTCCTCATCGGAGAGCGCGCGCACTTCCTCGATGTTCATCTTCCCCCCGCGTGCGCGTGGCCGGGTTAGTCGTCCGCCCCGGCGGCGGCCTCCTCCGTCTCGGGCGCGGCCACGCCGGCCGTCTCGCGCGCGACGATGCGGCACTTGAGCGGCAGCTTGAAGGCCGCGCGGGTCAGCGCCTCGCGCGCCAGATCCTCGCGGACGCCAGCCAGCTCGAACATGATCCGCCCGGGTGCGACGACGGCGACCCAGTACTCCGGCGCGCCCTTGCCGCTGCCCATGCGCGTCTCGGCCGGCTTCTGCGTGATCGGCCGGTCGGGGAAGATGCGGATCCAGACCTTGCCGCCGCGGCGCACGTAGTTGGTGATCGCGCGCCGGGCCGACTCGATCTGCCGGCTGCTGATCCAGCCCGGCTCCAGGGCCTGCAGGCCGAACTCGCCGAACGCGACGTAGTTGCCGCGCAGCGACGTCCCCTCGCGCCGCGGGCGATGCTGCTTGCGGTACTTGACCCGCTTCGGCATCAACATGTCAGTCCCCCCTCGTAGTCGGCAGTCGGCAGTCGGCAGTCGGCAGTATCGGCTTCCGTGGGCCGATGCGGTCGGCAGTAGCGCAGCCGGTACTGCCGACTCCCGACTCTCGATTAATCGTCGCCCGCGGCCGGCGCCGCCTGGGGCCGGTTGGACGCCCGCCGCGGCGGCGGGGCCTGCTTGGCCTCGGGCATTACGTCGCCCTTGTAGATCCAGACCTTGACGCCGATGCGGCCGTAGGTCGTGTGCGCGTGGACGACGCCGTAGTCGATGTTCGCGCGCAGCGTGTGCAGCGGCACGCGCCCGGTCATCTCCGTCACCGAGCGGGACATCTCCGCCCCACCCAGCCGGCCGCTCACCTTGATCTTGACGCCCTTGGCCCCGCGCCGCATCGCCTGCGTCGCCGCGTGCTTCATCGCGCGGCGGTAGGAGACGCGCCGGGTGATCTGCTCGCCGATGCTCTCGGCGACCAGGCGCGCATCGACCTCGGGCGTCTTGATCTCCTCGATCTTGAGGTGCATCTTGCGGCCCTGGAAGCGCTCTTCCAGCAGCTTGCGCAGCCGGTCGACGTTGGCGCCCTGCTTGCCGATGACGATGCCCGGCTTGGAGGTGTGGATCGCCACCTCGACCTTATTGGCCGAGCGCTCGATGTCGATCCGCGAGATCCCCGCGCGCTGCAATTCGGCCGTCACGACGCGGCGGATGGCCAGGTCCTCGTGCAACTGCTCGGTGTAGCTGCGCCCGCCGAACCAGTTCGACTGCCAGCCGTGGACGATGCCGAGCCGGAACCCGACCGGGTTGACTTTACGACCCATGCGCTACTCCCCTTCCCGATCCTCGACGATCACGGTGATATGGCAACTCCGCTTCAAGATCTGATTGACGCGCCCCCGCGCACGCGCCCGGTAGCGCTTCATCGTCGGCCCGTCGTCGGCGAAGATGCGCTTGACGTAGAGATCGTCCGGGTCCAGGTCGTAGTTGTTCTCCGCATTGGCCGCCGCCGACTTGACCACCTTGGCGATGTAGCCGGCGGACTTCTGCGGCAGGAACTGCAGGATGGCCAGCGCCTCCCGCACGTCCTTACCGCGGACCGCGTCGCAGACCAGCCGGGCCTTGCGCGGCGAGACGCGGAGATATTTGGCGACCGCGCGAACTTCCATAACCCTGTCGTGCCCTCCCCTGTCCCGCCGCGCTCGCCGTCAGCGGCGCCGCGACGAACGGTCGCTGTCCTTCCCGTGCCCGCGGTAGGTGCGCGTCGGCGCGAACTCCCCGAGCTTGTGCCCCACCATCGGCTCGCTGATGTAGACCGGGACGTGCCGCCGCCCATCGTGGACCGCGATCGTGTGCCCGACCATGTCCGGGAAGATCGTCGAATCGCGCGCCCAGGTGCGGATCACCCGGCGCTCGCTCGTCGCGTTCAGCCGCTCGACCTTCTCCTGCAGATTGGGGTCGATGTACGGCCCCTTCTTCGACGACCGGCCCATGCCACTCCCCTCTCGAAGTCGGGAGTCGGCAGTCGGGAGTACCGGCTTACGCTT
>DASSSV010000014.1:0-10414 GCA_035708265.1 Thermomicrobiales bacterium
ACTGGGTCATCCGCCCGAGCCAGCCGAGCGGGGTGAAGCAGTCGAGGAGCCAGGCCAGTTCGGCGTGAGCGCCGACGTGCGACTGCACGAAGATGGTCGCCCGCTCGGGGTCGAGCCCGGCCGCGAGGTAGAGCGCGGCGATCTCGCGCGTCCGCTCGCGCAGCGCGGCCGGATCCTGCGGCACGGTAATCGCGTGCAGGTCGACGACGCAGAAGAGGTTGTCGTACCTGTCCTGGTCCTCCACCCAGCGCCGGATCGCGCCGAGGTAGTTGCCGAGCTGGAGCGCGCCGGTCGGCTTGATCCCCGAGAAAACGCGGGGCTTCGCGCCGGGCGGCGCGGGCGTGGTCGGGGTCTCGATCGTGGCGGTGCTCATGGTGCTCACCTGCGTGAAGGGTGCTGGTCTGGCGCGGTCAGCGGGCCGCGCGCTCCGTCGTCGTGGCCGGGCCGCGCCACAAACGGTCGCGGCGGTCGACCGCGCGCCGCGGCGACGAAGCGGCGGATCTTGGCCGGGTCCTTCACGCGGTTCGTCTCCACGCCGCTGCTCACGTCCACGCCGAGGGGCAGCACCGCCCGGATCGCCTCGCCGACGTTCTCCGCCGTGAGGCCGCCGGCGAGCAGGACCGGGAAGCGCGCGGCCAGTCGCGCCGCGAGTTCCCAGTCGGCCGGCGTCCCCGTCCCGCCGTAGCGCCCCGGCACGTGGGCGTCGAGGAGGAAGGTCAGCGGGCGGCCAAGCGGGCCGGCCGGGCGCCCGGCCGCAGCCTCCTCGTCGGCCACCAGCCGCGCCTCGACTTCCTCTGGGTCGTCGCCGGCCGCGACGCGCACCGCGCGCAGGAGCGGCGCGGCGATCTCGCGCATCACCGCGGCCGGCTCGTCGCCGCTGAGTTGCACCACGTCCAAACCCGCTTCGGCCACGACGGCGTTGATCCGCGCGGGCGGCTCGTTCACGAAGAGGCCGACGGCGGCGGTGCGCGCGCCGGCGCCGCGCAGCGCGCGGGTCACCGCGGCGGCCTCGGCCGGCGTCACGCAGCGGTGGCTCGGCGGGTAGAAGACGAGCCCGACCAGGTCCGCGCCCGCCTCGGCGGCGACGAGCGCCTGCTCCGGCGTCCGCACGCCGCAGATCTTCACCAGGGTCGCAGGTCGCAGGTCGCAGGTCATCAGATCGCTCCCTCGCCTTCCACGTCGCGATCTGCGACCTTCTGACCTTCGGACCTGCGACCTTCGACTCCCGCGAGCAGCGCGCGGATCGCCGCGGCGCGGTCGGGCGCCTTGACCAGCGACTCGCCGACCAGGATCGCGCCCACGCCGGCCGCGGCCAGCCGGCGCACGTCGGCCGCCGTCTCGATGCCGCTCTCCCCGACGACGATCGTGCCGACGGGGACGCGCGGCGCCAGCCGCTCGGTCGTCGCGAGGTCGACTTTGAAGCTGTGCAGGTCGCGATTGTTGATCCCGACGATCGCCGCACCGGCGGCGAGCGCGCGATCCAGCTCCGCCCCGCCGTGGACCTCCACGAGTGCGGCCAGCCCGTAGTCGCGCGCCGCCGCCAGCAACTCGCGCAGGAGCGCGTCGTCGAGCATCGCCACGATCAGCAGGACCGCGTCGGCGCCCGCGGCGCGCGCCTCGGCCACCTGATAGGCGTCGAGCAGGAAGTCCTTGCGCAGCACCGGCCGCGGCGTCGCCACCCGCAGCGAGCGCGCCTTGATCGCGCTGAGGTAGTCGAGGCTGCCGCGGAAGAACGCCTCGTCGGTCAGGACCGAGATGGCATCCGCGCCGGCCGCGAGGTAGTCGGCGGCGATGGCCTCCGGCTCGAACGGCTCGATCAGCACGCCCTTCGACGGCGAGGCGCCCTTCACCTCGGCGATCAGGCGCACGCCCGGCGCGGCCAGCGCCGCCGCGAAGTCGAGCGCCGGGGCCTGCTCGCGCGCCGCGCGCTCCACCGCAGCGAAGGGCCGCCGCGCCTTGCGCTCGGCCACCTCGCGCCGCTTGTGCGCCACGATCCGTTCGAGGAACGTGCCCTGTACCGCCGTCTCGGCCATCCCGGTTCCTCCGAGTTGAAGGTTTGAAGGTTCGAAGGCTCGAAGGTTGGTGACGTGCGGCTACATCTCAGCCAGGAGCGGCCGCCGCACTTCGCAGCCAGCACCGAACCTGCGAACCTGCGAACGTTCAAACCTGCAACCCCTAATCTGCAACTTTCACGGCGGCTTCCTCGGCCGCGAAACTCTGCGTCAGCGCGACGAGGTGGTCGAGCGTGCGCTGGGCGGCGCCGGAGTCGAGCGCCTGCGCGGCCAGCGCGACGCCGTCGGCCCAGGTCGGCGCGCAGCCGGCGACGTAGAGGACGGCGGCGGCGTTGAGGAGCACCACGCCGCGGCGCGCGCCGTTGCCACCGTTCAGGATCTCGCGGATGATCCGCACGTTGGTCGCGACGTCGCCGCCCTCGATGTCGGCGGCGGTGCCGCGGGCGAGGCCGAACTGCTCGGGCGTGACCTCGTAGGTGCGGATCTCCGGCCGCTCGCCGCCGCGCACCTCGCAGACCAGCGTCGGGCCGGCGATCGAGACCTCGTCCAGCCCCTCCAGACCGTGGACCAGGATCGCGTGGCGCGTGCCCATCAGCGCCAGCACGCGGCCAAGCCGCTCGACCAGCGCGCGCTCCGGCACGCCGACGAGCTGCGCCTGCGCTCGGGCGGGGTTGGTCAGCGGGCCGAGGAGGTTGAAGACGGTGCGGATGCCGATCTCGCGGCGCGGCGGGCCGGCGAAGCGCATCGCCGGGTGGAAGGACTGGGCGTACATGAAGCCGATGCCCGCCTCCTGCACGCAGCGCGCGACCTGCTCCGGCGTCGCCTCGATCCGCACGCCGAGCCCTTCGAGGACGTCGGCGCTGCCGCACTTGCTGCTGGCCGCGCGGTTGCCGTGCTTCGCCAGCCGCGCGCCGGCCGCCGCCGCGACGAGCGAGGCCGCGGTGGAGATGTTGAACGAGTTAGTCTTGTCGCCGCCGGTGCCGACGCAATCGACGACCTGGTAGCCCTCCGGCAGCGGCACACGCAGGGCCTTGTCGCGCATCACCTCGGCGAAGCCGGCGATCTCCTCGTCGGTCTCGCCGCGCATCCTGAGCGCGGTGACGAGCGCGCCGAACTGCGCCGGCGTCGCCCCGCCGGTCATGATTGTCTCCATCACCCCGCGCGCCTCGTCGCGCGTCAGGTAGCCGCCCTCGATGATCTTGCTGAGCGCCTCGCGGACCATCTCCGTGCCTCCCTTCCCAGTGCTGAGCGGGGTCGCCCTCACCCCCTGTCCCCCTCTCCCAATCCTGGGAGAGGGGGGACTCGCCTCAATCGCGGTGCTGCTCTTCCAGAAATCCCGCCATGCGCATCACTCCGGCTCCTCCGGTCCACTCCCCCTCTCCCAGGATTGGGAGAGGGGGTCGGGGGATGAGGGCCAACCCTCACCCCGCCGCGGCGAGGTCTTCCACCCCGGCCGCGCGGTTCGGCAGGGCGAGGAAGTTCCGCAGGAGGTCGTGGCCGTGCTCGGTGAGAATCGCCTCCGGGTGGAACTGCACGCCCTCGATCGCGTAGTCGCGGTGCCGCACGCCCATGACGACGCCGTCGGCCGTCTCGGCGCTGACCATGAGGCAGGCCGGCAGCGTCGCGCGGTCGAGCACCAGCGAGTGGTAGCGCGTCGCCATGAAGCCCTGCGGCAGCCCGGCGAAGACGCCGCGGCCGTCGTGCGTCACCGCCGAGAGCTTGCCGTGCATCAGCGACGGCGCGCGCACGACCGTCGCGCCGAACGCCGCGCCGATCGCCTGGTGGCCGAGGCAGACGCCGAGGACCGGCACGCGCCCGGCGCAGTGGCGGATCAGCTCGACCGAGATGCCGGCCTCCCGCGGCGTGCGGGGGCCGGGCGAGACGACGACACGCTCCGGCGCGAGCCGATCCACCTCCGCCAGCGTGATCTTGTCGTTGCGCCGCACCACGACCTCCGCGCCGAGTTCGCAGAGATACTGATAGAGGTTGTAGGTGAACGAGTCGTAGTTATCGAGCAGGAGAATCATGCGCCACCACCCTGGTCGTCAGTCGTCAGTCGTCAGTGAGCCTCGCCAGTCACCCATCGCTCATCGCTCAGCACTCGTTCGGCTAGTTCGATCGCGCGCAGCCCCGCGCCGAGTTTGTGGAAGCACTCGCGGTACTCGTCGGCGGGGCGGCTGTCGGCGACGACGCCACCGCCCGCCTGCATCGAGACGACGCCGTCGCGGACGACCATCGTGCGGAGGGTGATGCAGGTGTCGAGGTTGCCGTCGAAGCCGACGTAGCCGACCGCGCCGGAGTAGGGGCCGCGACGATCCTCCTCCAGTTCGGCCAGGATCTCGATCGCCCGCAACTTCGGCGCGCCGGAGACGGTGCCGGCCGGGAAGCAGGCGCGCAGCGCATCGACGCCGGCGAGGTCGGGCCGCAGCGTGCCCTCGACGTTGGAGACCAGGTGCATGACGTGTGAGAAGCGCTCGATTTCGAGCAGCTTCGGCACGCGCACCGTGCCCGGTACCGAGACGCGGCCGATGTC
Organism: Thermomicrobiales bacterium; assembly: GCA_035708265.1. Lineage (GTDB taxonomy): Bacteria > Chloroflexota > Chloroflexia > Thermomicrobiales > CADCWN01 > DASSSV01. Next base: position 4,546 of record DASSSV010000014.1, read on the forward strand.
GTTGCGCCCGAGGTCCACCAGCATGATGTGCTCGGCGCGCTCCTTCTCGTCGGCCAGGAGTTCCGCCGCGAGCGCGGCGTCGGCCGCAGCGTCGGCGCCGCGCGGCCGGGTGCCGGCGATCGGGTGGTTGGTCACCGTGCCCTGGTCGAGCCGCACCAGCAGTTCCGGCGATGCGCCGACGATCTGGAAGTCGCCGAGCTGGAGGTAGTACATGTAGGGCGACGGGTTGATCGTGCGCAGGGCGCGGTAGATCTCGAACGGCGCGGCCGAGGTCGGGCGGTCGAGCCGCAGCGAGGGGACGACCTGGATGATATCGCCCGCCGCGATGTACTCCTGCGCGCGCGCGACCTTCGCCTCGTAGGCCGCCTGCGCCGTGTTCGACACGGCCGGGCCGCTCGGCCCGCCGCGCATGCCCGCCAGGCAGGTCACGTCGGGCAGCGGGCCGCGCAGCCGGGCGGCGACGGCGTCGATGCGCCGGACGGCCGCCGCGTAGGCCGCCGCGACGTCGCCGTCGGCGTCGTCGGGGAGGACGTGGGCGACTATCTTGACGCGCCGCTGGACGTGGTCGAAGACGACCAGCGTCTCGGCCAGGAGGAAGACGGCGTCGGGCAGGCCGAGCGCGTCGCGCGACGGGACCGGCACGTCCTCGAAGTAGCGGATCGCCTCGGAGGCGAGGTAGCCGACCGCGCCGCCGGCGAAGCGCGGCAGGTCCGGCAGCGCGACGGTGCGGTAGCGCGCCAGTTCCTCCTGCAGCGCCGTCAGCGGGTCGGCGAAGGGCCGCGCGGCGACGACCCGGCCGCCCGCGGCGCGTTCGAGCCGGCCGTCGTGCAGCCGCAGCGTCAGGAGGGGATCGGCGCCGAGGAAGGAGTAGCGCGCCAGCCGCTCGCCGCCCTCGACGCTCTCCAGCAGGAAGGCGTAGTCGCGGCCGGCCGCGACTTTGAGGTAGGCCGAGACCGGCGTCTCCAGATCGGCCAGCACCTCGCGGTAGATCGGGATGCAGTTCGCGCCCTGCTCCGCCGCGAGGCGCGCGACCGCGTCGAGACCGGGCGTGCAACCCGCCGCGGCCAGTTCCGGCAGTACGACCGTCGTCGCCATCGTCCCCGCTCCTCGATCCCCGTCGCGCACAACAAAAAGCCCTCGTCCTCAAAGGGACGAGGGATCGTGCGATCTCCCGTGGTGCCACCCTGCTCGGGGCCGCCTCGCGGCGAGCCCCACTCTACGAGTACGGGACTAGCCGATGGCCCGGTCCGATACCCAGCTCCCAGATAACGGCGGAGTTCCCGGCGGCGCCTACTTGGGAGGACCCGTTCGGGCCGCGACTCGCGGATCCATTCACCGGCTGCGCTGGCGTCGGCTCGCACCCCCGCCGACTCTCTGGGCCCCGCTCTGCCTGCTACTCGTTCCGTTCATCGTCGTTCGCGGCTATTCACTTCGCTGTGACTCTAGCACGCGCCGCCGAGGGCTGTCAAGACCGAAGTGAGAAGTGAGAAGTGAGAAGTATGAAATGGACTCCGGCCGCGGTCGCGGCGCACGACGGCCGCCGGCGCGGCTTCAACCGCCGGCCCGGCGCGCGGGGACAACGCGGTAGAATGGCCAGACGGCACAACACCGGCGGCGGCGTTCGCGCGTATACCTCTTTGGGCGCATGGCGGGACGGCTCGGGCGAGAGCCGCGACGGGAGCGTATGGACGGGCTGGCGGTGGGCGCGGCGACGGCGGAAGGCATCGCGAGCGCGCGGGCGAGAGGGGCGGGACGGCGCGTGGCGCTGCTCGCGGCGCTGGGCGTCGGGGGGCTGGCGCTCTACGTCGTGGCGGAGCGGCTGGGGGACTTGAAGGCCCACCCGCTCGCCTTCACGGCACTCTTCGCCGCCCTCTGCGGCCTCTACGGCGCGGCCTGCTGGCTGGTGCTGCGCGATGGGGCACGCCTCCTGCCGGTCCGGCCGGCGCTCGCCGCGATCCTGGTCGGTGCGGTGGCCTACCGGGCGGTCTTCCTGCCGGCCGCGCCGTCGCTGTCGGACGACTTCTTCCGCTACGCCTGGGACGGCTACATCCAGAACCGCGGCTACAGCCCCTATCGCTATCCGCCCGAGGCGGCCGCGCTCGCACCGCTGCGCGACGGCTACTACTGGCCGCAGGTCAACCGCAAGGCGGAGACGTCGGCCTACCCGCCGTTCGCGGAACTCTTCTTCCAGGGGCTGGCCGTGGTGCGGCTGCTCGACACGGCGATCTTCAAGGCGGCGTACCTCGCGCTCGACCTCGCCACGATGGCGCTGCTCGGGCTGCTGCTGCGCCGGCGCGAGCAATCGCCGCTCGGCCTGATCGTCTACGCCTGGCACCCGCTGGTCGTCTTCGAGTTCTTCTCCAGCCTGCACATCGACGTCCTGGCCGTCTGCCTCATCGCCGCGGCGCTGCTGCTCCAGGCGCGCGGGCGCGAGGTCGCCGCGGGGGTCGCGCTGGGGCTGGCGACGCTGACGAAACTCTACCCGGGTCTGCTGCTGCCGGCCTTCGCGCGGCGCGGCCGCTGGCGCCTGCCGGCCGCCTGCGTCGCGACGGTGCTGGTCGGCTTCGCGCCGTCCTTCCTGAGCGGCGACACGAACTTCCGGCAGCTGCCGATGTATCTGCACGAGGAGGGCTACCAGAGCGGGGGGCGCTTCTTCCCGCTGGTGGCGCTGCGCCACCTGCCGGCGGCGCTGCTGCGCCACGTCCGCTACGTCCCGACGCCGGTCTACGTCGTCGCGGTCGGGGCGGCGCTCGTCGCACTGGCGCTCTGGCTCTATCTGCGCCCGGGCGCGTTCGACGTGCCGCGCCGCGCGCTGCTGCTCGCCGGCGCGGTCATGGCGCTGGTCACGCCGAACTACCCCTGGTATTTCATCTGGCTGCTGCCGCTGCTGGCGGTCGACCAGGTCGGCGGCCTCTGGCTCCTGACCGGCACGATCGCGCTCAGTTACACCGGCTGGTACTGGTTCACGCCGCGGAACATCTCGCTCGACCCGGTCATGGCCGCGGTCTACCTGCCGGCCTACGCGCTGCTCCTCTGGCGGGCGCGCGGCCGGCTCGGGCGCCTGGCGCGGCACGGCCGGGCGCTGCTCCGGGGCCGGCGCGCCCCGGCCGGGGCCATCGCGGTGGAATCGCTCGGGACGAAGGGGGAGTGAGCCGCACGCCGCCCCGCACGGGCGATTGAAATCGCCGCTAGGGGCTCGCTGACGCTCGCCACGAAACTCGCCTGCGCGGGTTCAGGACGTCTCGACCCGCGGAGGCGGTCTTCGTGGCGGCGCTATCCTCGCCCGCCATTGCTATCCGACTGCCCGACTACACGCTCCACTTGCTGCCGCAGCCGGCGCAGATGGCGCAGGGGGTGTCGGTCTGGAAGCGGCGGCGGAAGTCCTGGTAGGCCGGGCCATTCCAGATGGCGGCGAGCGGTTCGCGGAAGACGTTGCCCAGCGTGACCGGCGCGAGGTCGTCGGCGATGAAGGGCGCGAAGCAGCACGGGAGCACGTCGCCGTGCGCGGTGACATAGGCCAGGTACCAGGGGCGGTGGCAGGCCAGCCAGGGGCGGGTCGCCTCCGCCCCCGCCAGGCTCTCGGACGGGGCCTCGCCGCCCGAGGCCGCGAAGCCGACGCCGGCCGCCGCGCAGATCGCCACGGCCTCCGCCAGCAGCGCCTCTTCGCGCTCGGTCAGGTGGCGGTAGACCGACTGCCCCTCGACCGCCAGCCCCCGGTCGAAGAAGACGAGGCGCTGCACGTAGAATTCGTCGGCGCCCGCGTCGGCGACGATGCGGGCGACGGCGGGGAGCTCGGCCAGGTTCTCGCGCATCGCGGTGAACCAGACCGAGATCCTGGGGCGGGCGAGGCCGCGCGCCCGGCGCGCGGCCGTCAGTTCCGCCAGGTGGCGGACGACGCGGTCGTGTAGGGGGACGCCGCGGATCGCCAGGTAGGTCTCGGGGGTGGCGGCGTCGAGCGAGGCGCGGAACTCGTCGAGCCCGCTGTCGAGCAGCAGGTCGCGCCAGTGTTTGGTCAGCAGGATCGCATTCGAGTTGAAGAGGACGTGGACGCCGCGATCCTTGAGGTAGCGGATCATGTCGGGCAGGTGCCGGTTCAAGAGCGGCTCGCCGACGCCGTGCAGGACAACGCGCTCCAGGTCGGGCGCCTGGTCCACGATGCGCCGGAACTCCTCGAACGTGAGGTCGTGCGCGCCGCCGGGGCTGCCGAAGAAGGTCAGCGGGCAGGTCTGGCAGAGCGAGTTGCAGCGGTTGCTCGTCTCGATGTAGAGCGTGCGCGGCCCGCGCGGCAGGACCAGCGGCCGCGCGTCGGTGTCGGTCTCGGCGCCCTGCCAGTGTCGCGACATCCCGACCTCTCCTGCTGGATCAGGTCAGCGCGGCGACGACGCGCGCCAGGGCGCCGCCGCGCCGGGCGGCGAACGGGTGGAGCAGCGCATCGAGCCCGAGGTAGCGCCCGGCCGCCGTGAGGGTGAAGACCAGGTTGATCAGGGCGAGCATGACGTAGGTCCAGAACCACTCCCCCGGCACGACCCAGAGCCCGATCAGCAGGTTGAGGCCCTGGATCGCGCCGAGCACACCGCCCAGGCGCGTGAGCAGGCCGAGGATCAGCAGGATCGCGATGGTCAGTTCGCCGGCGTAGACGAACCAGCCGAGGATGTGCAGATTGGGCTGGAAGAAGGTGACGAGGAAACTCCGGTACCAGGCGAACTTCGGGTTGGCGACCTCGCGCCCGACCCAGTCGCACAGGCCGGTCTTGCCGTCCGGCCCGCAGCCGAAATCGGGCGGCATCTTCCAGCGCGTCTCGCCGAACCAGAGGACGCCGATCACGATGCGCGTCAGCCCGAGGAGCGAGCCGGTTAGCCAGTTCAGCGGGCGATCGGCGACCGTGGCCGTGGCCGCGCCCGCGCTGTCCTTGCCGCCGAGGGCGTAGGATGATTGCCCGGACATCGTTCCCTCCTCCGCGGGGCCGGCGTGTGCCGGCCGCCGCGCCTGAGCGTCGCCGCCGACGCTCACGACACCCCGACTATGAGTACGCACCGGCGACCGCTTCGGGCTCATCCCGCGCGGGCATAGGCCAGGATGGTCCGCAGCATGTGGTAGCCGGCCAGCGCGCTCCCGCGCAGCGTGCCGCCGACTTTGGCCCGGCCGAGCCGCCTGCGGTAGTGGATCGGCACTTCCACCACCCGGTACCCCCGCCGCAGCGCCTTGACGACCATCTCGACCGGCCAGCCGTAGGTCGGATGGCTCATGCCGAGCGCCGCGAGCCGGTCGGCGCGGATCGCGCGGAAGGAACCGATGTCGCGCAGGCGGCGCCGGTAGAGCAGGGCGATCAGCAGGACCGCCACGCGATTCCCGGCGAGCTGGTGGGGCGGCAGCGCGCCGCGCTCGCGGCGGGCCAGGCGCGTGCCGAGCGCGAGGTCGGCGCGGCCGGCCAGCACCGGGCCGAGGACCAGCGGCAGGTCGGCCGGGTCGTCGGCGTAGTCGCCGTCGAGGAAGACGAGGATCTCCGCACCCGCCGCGACGGCTGCGCGCACGCCCGCCGCGCAGGCCGCGCCGTAGCCGGGGCGGTCCTGCCCGACGACTCGCGCGCCGGCCGCCCTGGCGACCGCGGCGGTGCCGTCGTCCGAGCCGCCGTCCACGACGACGACGTCGTCCACGAAGCGACGGGGGACGGCCACGACGACGAGGCCGATCGAGGCCGCCTCGTTCCAGGCCGGGATGATGGCCGCGACGCGCGGTCGCGCGGCCGGGGTCGTATCGCCGTCGCCCGCGCCGGCCATGAGATGCCCTCCGTGACGATGCGCGTCGCCGGGCGTTCGCCTCCTGAGACCGCTCTATGATACCAGGGCGGGGCCCCCCTGTCCCCCCAATA
>DASSSV010000015.1:0-9855 GCA_035708265.1 Thermomicrobiales bacterium
CCACACCCTCCACTACGCCTACCTGCCGCACGCCGGGACGGCGCTCGACGCGCGGGCCTGGCTCGCCGCCGCCGCCTTCAACCAGCCGCTGATCCCGGCCTGGCGCGCGGGGGACGCTGTCCAGGTGCAGTTGCCCTTTCCTGACGGCGCGGCCGCGGGCGTGCCGGGCCGGTACCCGCTCGCGGCCGGCGCCCGCGCCTTCCCGACGTCGTTCAGCCTGCTCGCCGCCGACGGCGGCGTCGTAGCCGACTTCTACCACGACGGCGCACAGGTGGACGCGGTCGTCCTCGCCCCCGACCCGGCCGGAGCGATCACGCTGACCGGGCGACAGACCGTTCCGCCGGCCGCGGTGACGGTGCTCCCGGTGGACCTGTCGGCGTTGCGCGGGGCGCGCCGGGCCGCTACGATTTCGGCGCGCCCCGCGTCGGGCGGGAGCCTGAAGGGAGGGCCATGAAGGTCTCGCAGTGGTACGTGGCGGTGGCGGCGCTCTTCGTCACCTGCCTGATCGCCGCCAACGTCGTCGCCGTCAAACTCGTCGCCCTCGGCCCGCTGGTCGTCCCCGCGGGCGTCGTCGTCTTCCCCGTCGGCTATATCCTGGGGGACGTGCTGACCGAGGTCTACGGCTTCCGCCGCGCCCGCGCCGTCATCTGGCTCGGCTTCGCCTGCAACCTCCTCTTCGTCGCCGCCGCCTGGGTGGCGGGGCTGCTGCCCGCGGCCGCGTTCTGGGACGGCCAGGCGGCCTACGCGCGCATCCTCGGCTTCGCCCCGCGCCTCTTGGCCGCCTCCTTCGCCGCCTACCTGGTCGGCGAGACCGCCAATTCGCTGGTGCTGGCGCGCCTGAAGGTGCTGACCGAGGGCCGCTGGCTCTGGACGCGGACGATCGGCTCGACGCTGGTCGGCGAGGGGCTCGACTCGCTGATCTTCATCACGATCGCCTTCGCCGGGCTGCTGCCCGCGCGGGCGCTGCTCGCCACCGTGGCGACCCAATGGGCGGTCAAGTGCGCCTACGAGGTCGTCGCCACGCCGCTCACCTACGCCGTGGTCGGCTTCCTCAAGCGCGAGGAAGGGCTCGACACCTTCGACCGCGACCTCGCCTTCCCCTTCCTCGCCCCCGGCCGGGCACCCGCCGCCGGGGCGCGGGGCGAGGGCTGAGGCGCGCCCCGCCTTGACGCCCCCGGCCGCGCTCCCTATCATGCCGCCGCGGCCAGCGGCGCCGGCACGATCGGGAGCGGCGTGCGGCTCGCGCGACAACCGGCCGGGGACGGAAGGGATCGCCATGACCGACCTGCTCTACCAGACCGATAGTTACCTGCGCGAGTTCGACGCGACCGTCACCGCCGCCGAGGGCGACGCGGCGATCCTCGACCGCACCGCCTTCTACGCGGGCGGCGGCGGCCAGCCGCACGACCTCGGCACCCTGAGCGACGGCGCGCGAACCTGGCAGGTGGTCAAGATCGAGAAGCGCGGCCCCGACGTCCTCCACCGCCTCGCCGGCGACGACCTCCCGGCGGCCGGCGCGACCGTCCACGGCGTCCTCGACTGGGGGCGGCGCTACCGCCTCATGCGCACGCACACCGCGCTGCACGTCCTCTGCGGCGTCGTCTGGCGCGACTTCGGCGCGCAGGTCACGGGAGGGCAGATGTACCCCGACCACGCGCGGATGGACTTCGAGCTGGAAGACCTCAGCCCCGAGCGCGTCCGCGCGATCGAGGAGCACGCCAACGCCGAGATCGCTGCGGGCCACCCGATCGCCGTCCGCATCCTGCCGCGCGACGAAGCCTTCCAGATCCCCGACCTCATCCGCACCAAGATCAACCTGCTGCCGCCCGGCATCCGGGAGGTGCGCGTCGTCTCGGTCGGCGCGCTCGACACCCAGGCCGACGGCGGCACCCACGTCGCCAACACGCGCGAGGTCGGCGGCCTGCGCGTCACCGGCACGCGCAGCAAGGGCCGCATCAACAAGCGCCTGGAGATCGAACTGGTCGACGCCTGACGGGCGGCAGGGCCGGCGCGGGGCGCCCCGCTTCTTCGCGGGCTACGGCTGTGTACCCGGCCGGCGAATCACCCTGCCCGGCGCAACGCCTGATCCCGGGCCGATGTCCGCGCGGCAGCACGGGGCAGCGGCACCGGCCGGGCCTCGACGGCCGCGGCGGTGTAGAAGGTGTCGGAGCGCAAGCCGAGCCGGAGGGTTCCAGCGGCACGACGTCCGGCCCCATCCTGGTTACGAAGTACGCCTGCAACGCCTTGTTCGGCGCCTCGAAGACCAGGTCGTTCGGGTCCAGGCCGGAATCGAGGATCTCGGCGATCAGCCCGTAGCGCAGTTCGCCGCCCGCCCGGCAGATGCCGCTGGTGCCGCTCTCGCGCGCCTCGGTGATGATCTTGAAGGCGCCCGCGTCCCGGTCCTGCCGGATGTACTCGATCCACTGGCCGGGGTAGAGGTCCTGGGACCGCTGCACGTCCTTGAAGCCGACCTCGCTGAAGACGAGGAAGTCCCTGGACCACTCGGCGATGTACCGCGCCTTCGCCGCGTTGTCGAGGTCGAGCGTGCCGTTGGAGATCTCCACGTGGCGGCAGCCTAAGTTCTCGCAGAAGGCGCGGTACTCGCGGAGTTTGCCCTGGTAGAGCGCCTTCTCGAACAGCGTGCCGCCGAAGAAGAACCCGATGCCCGCCGCGCGGAGGGCCGCGACCTTCGCCGCCAGGTCGCGCGTCACCAGGGCGGTCCCCCAGCCGAACTTGACGTAGTCGATGAGGTCGCCGTGGCTCTCCACCACGTCGGTGAAGAAGGCGGTCGGGGTGCCGTTGTCGATGACGATCGACAGGCCCCGGTCGCGCGGCTTCGTCGCCCGCTCGGGCAGCGTGATCCACTTCATCGGAATCCTCTCCAACTCGCAGCACCGGGCGTCCACCTCGCTGGACCCGCCCCGGCCGAGAAGCCGTCGCGGCGTCTCAGCCTGTCCTTAGCGTAGCGGCCCTGGCTTGGAATCTCTCTAGAGCGGGCTAAAGCTTGCATTAAGCCTGACAGCGGTAGGCGACCCGCGATGGCGCTGCTCGCAGGTGCGCACGAACAGGGCCTTTGCCCCGCTGCCGGATCGCGGTTTCCTGTCGCATCCGGTACAATTGGCTCGGTCGCGATTCGCTCATCCCTTCACGTTACGGAGCGCCGGCATGGCCCAGGCATCCCTTGCGAAAGAAATCGTCGCTCAGGTTGAGCGCCTGCCTCTAGAGCAGCAGCGGCAAGTCCTCGACTTCGCGCGTGCCCTCGCCGCGACGCAGCCGCGCGGCGTGCCGGGACACACCCTGCTCGGGTTTGCCGGCGCGATCCCCGCCGATGACTTCACCATGATGTCGCAAGCGATCGAGGAGGGTTGCGGGCAGAGCGGCCACGATGAGCAGTCGGCAGGCGACTCGCCGTTGCTGCGCTCTCTATATGGACTCTGGGCTGACCAGGGGCAGCGCCGTCGGCGGACGAGATCGACCAGGCCCGCCGCGAGGCGTGGACCGGATCCCCGCGTCATGACGTCCGCTGATGTAGCGGGCCGTGGCGGGTACCCGCGCGGTGATCCGGGGCCTCTTCGGCACGTTGTCACCGCTTCCGCCAGCCCTCCCCCTACGTGCCCGCCAAACGCGCACACCGGTTGCGGCGCCGAAGCGACAGCCCCGGATGGCGGTTAGCCGGACGATGGGCAACTCAGTCGAGGCGATCGTCGTCGGCGTCAGGGCTCCCGCCCCAGGCCCGCCTCGCGGGCGCGCACGATCGCCTCGGCGCGGCCAGCGACCTGGAGTTTGCCGAAGATGGCGGAGACGTGGTTGCGCACCGTCTTCGGGCTGATGGAGAGCCGCTCGGCGATCGCGGGGTTGGTGTAGCCCCGCGCGATCAGCGCCAGGATCTCACGCTCGCGCTCGGTCAGGTCCGGGAAGGCGGGCGGCGGGGCGGGGACGTTGGAGGCGTAGCGCGCCCCGAAGTACTGCATCAGGCGCCGGGCGATCGCCGGGCTGAAGATCGCCTCGCCGTCGGCCACCGCGCGGACGGCCCGGGCCGTCTCCTCGCCCGCCGCCCCCTTGAGCAGGTAGCCGCGCGCCCCGGCGCGCATGGCGGCGAAGACGGAGTCGTCGTCGTCGAACATCGTCAGGACGAGCACGGCGACGGCCGGCCGGGCCGCGAGGATCCGCCGGGTCGCCTCGATGCCGTTGATCCCGGGCAGGTTGAGGTCCATCAGGACGACGTCGGGCGCGAGCGCGGTGGCCAGCGCGAGCGCTTCCTCCCCGGTGGTCGCTTCGCCGACCACCGCCGTGGCCGGCTCGGCCGACAGGAGCGCGCGCAGGCCGTAGCGGAAGACGGGGTGGTCGTCGGCGATCAGGACTCGCGTCTGGTCCATGTCAAAGCTCCTCGCCCCCCGCAGGCCCATGCCGGTCACGCCAGCGGTAGGCGCGCGCACAAGCACGTCCCGCCCCCGGGCCGCGCGGCGACCGTGCAGGTCCCGCCCAACTCCTCGGCGCGTTCGCGCATCGAGGTCAACCCGACCCCGCCGCGGGAGCCCGGCGGCACGCCCTGGCCGTCGTCGCAGACCTCCAGAACCAGGCACCCGTTGACGGCGAGCCGGACCGTCGCCGTGCGGGCGTGCGAGTGGCGCACGACGTTGGTGAGCGCCTCCTGCGCGATGCGGTAGCAGGCGACTTCCGCGGCGGCGGGCAGCGGCGGGAGCTGCGCCGGGGCCTCGAGCGTGAAGGCGACCCCGCTGGCGCGATACTGGGCGAACTGTTCCTCGATGGCGGCGACCAGGCCCAGGTCGTCCAGGGCCGGCGGGCGCAGCGCGTAGACCAGGCGGCGGATGTCGGCGACCGCGTCCTGCGCGTGGGCGGCGGCGGCGGCGAGCAGGCGGTCGGCCGCGTCGGGGTCCTGGTGCAGCAGGGTGCGGGCGGCGGCCAGGGTGAGCGTCTGGCTCGACAGTTGCGGCCCCAGGCCGTCGTGCAGGTCGCGGCGCAGCCGCCGGCGTTCCTCCTCCCGCGCCGTGACCAGCCGCTCGCGGGCGTGTTGCAGGTCGACGGCCAGGGCCTGCAACTCGGCGGCGAGCCGGGCGGCGTGGACCGCCGCCGCGATCTGGGGGGCGAGGTCGCGCAGCAGGCGCCGGTCGGCCGGGGTCAGCGCCTCGCCCCGCTGCCTGGGCGCGAGCAGCAACGCGCCGACCTCCTCGTGCTGGTAGAGCAAGGGGACCCGCTCGCACGCGGCGGGCGCGCACGGCCGGCCGTAGCTGGCGAGCAAGGGGGCGGCGCGGCCCGCATCGGATGGCGCCCCGGCGAGGGCGGCGAACGGCAGTTTGAGGGCCTGGGCCACCGTCTCGGCGACCGTGGGCAGCGCGGTGTCGGCCGTGAGCGCGGCCTCCAGGCGCTGCCCCAGGTGGGCCAGGACGCGGTAGGGGTCGTCGCGTTCCCCATAGAGGAGCCGGTTGACGCCCCGCTGGACCCGCTCGCGCAAGGGCTGGAAAAGGATCGCGACGAGCCCCGTCGCCAGCAGCGACAGGAGCAGATTCCCGCGCGCCCGGATGAGCGCGCCCAGGCCGACGACGACCAGCACATACAGCCCGCCGACGCTCGCCGTGAGCGCCCCGTACACCAGCGCGCGGTTGATGAGGAGGTCGATGTCCCACAGGCGGTGGCGCAGGATCGCCATGCCGATGGCGAGCGGGAAGAGGAGCAGCAGGAAGTCGGCGGGGATGAGGCCGAGCTCGTGACCGAGCGGGCTCAGGGGTCGGTGGAAGAGGCCGGGCAGCAGGGCATGGAGCAGCGCGAAGTCGAAGAAGTACGCGCCAAAGCTCAGGGCGAAGCCGGCGACCACCCACTTGGTCTGCTGGCGCTGCTCCGGCGTGGACACGCGCCGGTAGCGATAGACCTGCGCGGCGATCTGGCCGCCCACCAGGCCCAGCAGGAGTACGGCGAAGAAACCGGAGCGGGGTGGGATGTCGGGGAAGAAGATGGCGACCGCCCAGAAGCCGATCCACCCGGTCATGAGCCAGCGCGCCCAGCCGGGGACGAACCGCCCGTCCGGGAAGGTGGCGAAGAACAAGCCCAGGCACACCACGCCGAGGAAGGCGACGCCGTCGGCGAGCCATGGCCAGACGAGCGGACCCAGGATCGGCGTACTCTGCATGAGCGGGAGCACGACCAGCGAGACGGCGGCCAGCAGGGCCACGCGGTCGTCGGACTTGCGCCGGAAGATCACGAGCGCGACGGCGAGATAGGCCAGCAGGGTGAGGAAATCCCTCCCGATGGAGAACCAGGCGTAGGCGTCGAGAGAGAGGCCGTGGGCACGGAGCGCGCGCACGTCGCCGGGGGAGAGCTGTGGGCCGGCGGGGAACGTGGCGTTCACGACATGGAGGTAGGAGAAGTACGCCGGGAGGCTGGCGACGAACAGCCCGACGGTCAGCAGCGCGTAGGCCACCCACCCGGCCCTGGCCAGGGCGAGCCGTCGCCCTCGCAGCCGCGACTCCGCCCCGGCACCCGCGGCGGGGCGTGCGGCGCCGCTCGTCGGGCCGTGGCGCAGGCTCAACTCCCCGCTCATATGCGCGCTCCCCCGGGAATCCCACGGATCACGCCCACTCTCGTACTGCTCGGCTCCACTCTACCACGATCGTGGGCGGCAGCCGTGGCAACGCCGGTTGAGCGAGAGGCGCGGCGATGGGAGGGCCAACCTGGCCCGCCCGGCCCCATCGCCCCTGCTTCACGAGCAGGGGTCACGCCTGGTAGTCCGAGAGGATCTCGCTCAGGCGCCCCGGGGGCGGGGTGTTCAGGTCGACCCCGGTGGTGTCCTGCGCCTGCCCCTTGAATCATTGATCGAACGCATCTCGGGAGGCGGCAAACCGCGATGCCCCTCCACATGTGCCTCCTCGGGGCGCTAGCCCGGGAGGTTGCGATGACGTCGCGAGCGCGTTGCCCCTCGGCGGTGCGGGCGGGCCGGCGCGGCGAACGACCGCCGCCCGCCGGCCCCCCGTCGTAGCCCAGACTTACCGCGCGTCGCCGGGAGCGAGACGAGCGCCCCGCTCAGGGCCGCGATCGCGCCGGGCGCGAACTTCGACGATGCCGAGGACGACGAGCGCGAGGAGGCAGGCGATGTCGCCGACGATGCCGGTGAGCGGAATAGCGGCGCTCCCTTTGCCGCTCCCGCTCCCCGTCAGGATGACGACGGGCAAGGAGACGGCAACCGACATGACGGTCGCGATCGCGGACAGGACGCCGACGCGCGCCGTGCTCGGCGAGCCCCCACGAGGGTCGGAGACCCGCCGAGCGCGCCAGGCGCTCACGCCGGCGGCGACACCGAGGGCCAGGGCGAGCGTGATGAGCTGCACGAGCCAATAGCCGGGGTTGCTGATGGTGCTGGCCGGGTTGTGGCCGTGCCCCGTGGCGAGGTGCCAGGTCTGGACGGCGAGGACGGCGAGCCAGGGCGGGGTCGCCGCGATCATCGCCCGGCGCGGCGGGCGCACCAGCAGACCGGCGACGGTGCCGAGGATGGAACCGGCGAGTGGGGTCATCGGGAACCTCCTTCTGCTCGGGCCTCCCCGCGGGGACGCCGCTCCTGATCGCCCGGGCGACTGCCCGTAGCGTACGCCGAGAAGGGGTGCGTGTGATGGGGCCGGCGGCCCGATGCCGCCGGCTCGTCTCCGATCCCGCGCGCTCAAGGCCGGGCCGGTTCCACGGTGCCCATCCCAACCGCGAGGCCGCGCGTCGCCAACGCGATGCTGGTGACGAGCACCCAGATCGGGGCGGCGATGAAGGCGATCATGCCGAGCGGCCCGGCTAGGGCGAGGAGGCCGATGAGGATGGCGAGCCACCCCAGCCAGGCCGGCAGCCCGGCGCCGCGCACGCCGGCGATGCCCGCGGCGAGGGCGTAGATGGCGATGCCGCCCACGATCGGGAAGAAGTCGCTGCCACCCAGCACGTTGAGCGTGTTGACGACGTCGACCTGACCGTGGAGCGCGGCCTGGAGGAGGGCGTCGTGGGTGGCGGCGGAGGCGAACAGGCCGACGCTCCAGATCACGCCGCCGGCCAGGACCGCCGCGGCCAGCGGGCGGCTGCCGTCGCCGGCGGCGCGGACCACACTGTGGAGGTACGCGACGAAGAAGGCCAGCAGGAGCGCGGCGAACGCCATCAGAAAGAGCGCGAGGTGGATCTGAGTGGAGTGGGCGGCGTAGTACGAGACCACAGTCTGTCCGGAGGCCGTGTCACCTGGCTCGCCACCGCCGCCCGATAAGCCGAAGCCGACCAGGAACAGCGCGAAGAACCCCGCACCGGTCAACGGCATCACGCGTTGGGTCATCTCTTCCTCCTTGTGCGGCATCGGTCCCTTCGCGACGCGCGTCCCGACCGTCGGTCTGCCGCCAGCGTACCCGGAGCGAGGGGGCGTGTGATGTGACCGGTGTCCCGATTGCGCGGAGACGATTTGTCCCGGGGACGGCGCGGGCGGGACACGGTGTCCTACGGGCGGCAGCCCGGCCCCCGGCGCGACGGTCCACGCGATGATGAAAGCCATCCACGTCGCGCGGCGACAGCGGGGGGCTATCGAGCAGACGGGATACACCGGGCGCTAGCAGGCCCCAGACGCCGATCGCGGCGGAGCCCGATCGGGCTCCGCCGCGAAGCATGGATCGCCTTCATATGCGGGTCTATCCGCATCAGTTGGGACGCCAGACGCTGCGTCTCCGCAACCCGGCTTGTCGGTAGCGCGTCGCCCGACTCACCAGCCGAGCGCGTAGGAATCGCGCCGCGGGTCGGCGCCGCCGACGCGCGTGCCGGTCGCGGGGTCGACGACGATGGCGCAGACGCTGCAGGCCGCGCCGCTCCAGTCGTCCCAGACGTTGACGCGGTGGCCGCGCCGCTCCAGCTCGTCGCAGACTTCGGCCGGGATGCGCCCCTCGACGTTGAGCAGGCCGGGGTGGTAGCCGTGCGGCCAGAAGGAGTTGGGGAAGCTCTCGCTCATGACGCGCGGCTGCTCGATCGCCCGCTGCGGGTTCATGCCGAACTCGGTGACGTTCAGGAAGACCTGGAGCATCGCCTGCGTCTGGCCGTCGCCGCCCGGGCAGCCGAAGGGCATGAAGAGCTCGCCGTCGCGCAGCGCCAGCGCGGGGTTCGGCGTCAGGCGCGGGCGCTTGCCCGGCTGGAGCGCCGAGGTGTGCCGCGGGTCGAGCCAGGACTGCGAGCCGCGCGACGACATCGCGAAGCCGAGCCCCGCGACCAGCGGGCTGGAGAGCGCGCTGTCGCTCGGCGTGGCCGAGAAGGCGTTGCCGTCTTTGTCCACGACGCAGCAATAGGCGGTGTCCGGGCCGGGTGGCGCGGCGACCGGCTCGGGCCGGTAGGGCGTCAGGTCCAGCTCTGACGCGGCGGCCGCGTCGTGCATGAAGGGGCGGGGGTCGCCGAAAGGCGGCATCTCCGGCCAGGCGCGCGCCGGGTCGAGCTGGGCGCGGCGCGCCGCGGCGTACTCGGGCGACAGCAGGCCGTCGATCGGCACCTTCACGAAATCGGGGTCGCCGTAGAACTTGTCGCGGTCGGCGAAGGCGAGTTTGAGCGCCTCGGCGACGACGTGGAGGTAGTCGGCGGAGTTGTGGCCGAGCGCCGGGAGGTCGTAGCCGGCGAGGAGGCCGAGCGCCTGCGGGACGACCGGGCCCTGGCACCAGGGACCGCAGGCGTAGACGGTGTAGTCGCGGTAGGCGGCGCAGACCGGCGGCTCCTCGCCGACGCGGAAGCGGGCCAGGTCGTCGCCGGTCAGGAGGCCGCCCTCGGCGGCGCTGAAGCGCGCCATCGCCTCGGCCAGCTCGCCCTCGTAGAAGAGCGCGCGGGCGGCCTCGATCCCGGCCTCGCGGTTCGCCG
>DASSSV010000016.1:0-4559 GCA_035708265.1 Thermomicrobiales bacterium
CGCGGCCACCGTGCCGTCGTGGAGTACCGTGCCGGAGCGCAGCACGCGCACGCGGTCGTTGCGGAGGACCTTGCCGTCGAGGACGTAGAGGCCGGCCGCCTGCTGCCGGTTCGGCAGGCGGAAGACCTGCCGCACCTCGGCGTAGCCGTCGGTCACCTCGCGCGTCTCCGGCGCCAGGAGGCCCTTCATCGCCGCCTTGATGTCGTCGACCAGGTGGTAGATGATGTCGTAGAAGCGGATGTCGACGCCGGCGGCGTTGGCCGCGCGCAGCGCCGCCGCGTCCGGCCGCACGTTGAAGCCGATCACGATCGCGTCCGACGCCGAGGCCAACATCACGTCCGACTCGCTGATCGCGCCGGTGTTGGACATGATGATGTTGAGCAGCACCGCCTGCTCTTCCTCGGCCAGTTTGCCGAGCGCGTGCTGCAACGCACCGAGCGAGCCCTGCACGTCGGCCTTCAGCACGATGCGCAGCTCGGGCGCCTGCCCGGCCTCCACCTGCCGGTGCAGCTCCTCCAGCCGCAGCGGCCGGTGCTCCGATAGCGACTCCGCCCGCCGCTGGCGCAGCCGCTCCTCGGCGACCGCTCGCGCCTCCTTCTCGTCGGCGACCACCTGCAGCGGGTCGCCGGCCTGCGGCGCTTCCAGCAGGCCGAGGATCTCGACCGGCGTGCTCGGTTCCGCCCGCCGCACCTTGCGGCCGCGGTCGTCCTGCATCGCCCGCACGCGCCCCCAGGTGGCGCCGCAGACGACGATGTCGCGCAGGCTGAGCGTGCCCGACTGGATCAGCACCGTCGCCACGACGCCGCGGCTGCGGTCGACGCGGCTCTCGATGATCACGCCGCTCGCCGGCTTGAGCGGGTTGGCCTTCAATTCCTGGATGTCGGCGACCAGCAGGAGGACTTCCAGCAGGTCGTCGATGCCCAGCCTCTCGCGCGCCGAGACCTCGACCATCGGCGTGTCGCCGCCGTAGTCCTCGGCGATCAGCCCCGCCTCGGCGAGTTGCTGCTTGACGCGGTCGGGATTGGCGTCGGGCCGGTCGATCTTGTTGATCGCTACGACGATCGGCACGCCCGCCGCCCGCGCGTGCGAGAGCGCCTCCAGCGTCTGCGGCATCACGCCGTCGTCGGCCGCGACGACCAGCACCGCGATGTCGGTGACCTGCGCGCCGCGCGCGCGCATCTGCGTGAACGCCTCGTGTCCTGGCGTGTCGAGGAAGGTGATCTTCCGCCCCTGCAACTCGACCTGGTAGGCACCGATGTGCTGCGTGATGCCGCCGGCCTCGCCCTCGGCGACGTGGGTGTGGCGGATCGCGTCGAGGAGCTTGGTCTTGCCGTGGTCGACGTGCCCCATGATCGTCACGACCGGGGGCCGCGACACCGCCTCGGGGTCCTGGCTCGCCTCGCGCTGCCGCTCCTCGGAGGAGAGGACCTGGGCGTGCTGCAGGTGCTCGTTGACCTGCTCCTCGGTCGGGATGCCGAGCGCGTCGGCGACCATCTTCGCGGTGCCGTAATCGACCTGCTGGTTGATCGTCGCCATGATCCGGTGATTCATCAGTTCCTTGATCACCGCGATCGGCGTCACGCTGAGCGCCTCGGCCAGCTCGGCCACGCTCAGCACGCTCGGCAGCGTCACTGTCTTCGGCGGCCCGACCGGCGCCATCCGCCGCATCGTCGAGCGCGCGGCGACGGCCGGCCCGCCGCGCGGCCCCCGCTTCTTGCGCCGCCGCCGGGGGGCTTCCGCGCCTTCCTGCACGTAATCACTCATTCTCCCTGACATCAATCCCTCCTTCGCCGTCGGCGATCAGCGCCCGGCGCTCGCGCCGGCCGGCTGGCTGCCCACGGTCGACTCCTCATCCTCCGGCACGCGCTCGTCGGCGTAGCGCAAGAGTGCCTGGCGGTTCTCATCGGTCAGCCGTTCGAGCCGCAGCGCGCGCCCGAGCACCCGCTCGTTGACGCCGCGCCGCCAGCAACTCATCCGGGCGCACAGGTAGGCGCCGCGCCCGTTGCGCTTGCCGGTCGGGTCGACCTCCACCGTCCCTTCCGGCGTGCGCACCAGGCGGATCAGCCCCCGCTTGGCGTCGGTCTCCCGGCAGGCGACGCAGGTCCGCCGGGGTACATGCTTGGGTCGCGGACCTTTCATCGCTCACTCCGCTCCGTGAAGGACTAAGGACTGAGGACTGAGGACTAAGCGACTTGCGCGCCGGCAAGCGGAGCAAGCGTTGAATTGTCCTCGATCCCACTTAGTCCTTAGTCCTCACTGGAGAACGTCGTCGTGAACCGGGAGCGGCTCGCCCTCCAGGGTGAAGCGGGCCTGCATCTCCCGATTGTAGTAGATATTGAGCGTGTCGCCCTCCAGTTCGACGTCGACGCTCATCCCGGTGAGGTGTTCGGGCAGTGGGCCGAACTCGCGCGAGCCGATGGTGATCATGTGGGTCTTGCGGTTGACCATGCGCGGCTGCCGCCCCATCATGAGGCTGTCGAACGCGGACGGCATCGCCGTCTCGGCCTCCTCCTGCGCCTGGCGCAGCAGGTCACCCGACTGGCCCAGCAGCGACTCGGGGTCCTTCACGTCGATGCGCCAGCCGGTCAGCTTGTGCGCCAGGCGGGCGTTCTGCCCCTCCTTGCCGATCGCCAGCGACATCTGATCGGACGGCACGATCACCCGCGCGGTCTTGTCCTCGTCGTTGAGCGACACGTTGATCACGCGCGCCGGGCTGAGGGCGTTGCCGATGAAGGTCGCCTGGTCGGGCGACCACTCGATCACGTCGATCTTCTCGCCCTGCAACTCGCCGACGATGTTCTGGATGCGCACGCCGCGGATGCCGACGCAGGAGCCGACCGGGTCGACGTTCTCCTGGCGGGCCACCACCGCGACCTTCGAGCGCGTGCCCGGCTCGCGCGCGATCGCCATGATCTCGACCGCGCCGCTGTAGATCTCGGGTACCTCCTGCTCGAAGAGGCGCTTGAGGAGCCCGGGGTGGGCGCGCGAGACGATCAGTTGCGGCCCGCGCTGCTCCTTGCTGGCATCCACCAGGAATACTTTGACCCGCTGGCCCGGCCGGTAGCGCTCGTTCGGCACCTTCTCGCGCGCCGGCATCACCGCCTCGGCCTTGCCGAGTTCGACGATCACCGCCTTCTCATCGGCGCGCTGCACGATGCCGTTGAGCACCTCGCCGACGCGGTCCTGGTACTCGTTGTAGACCGTCTCGCGCTCGTAGTCGCGGATCTTCTGGAGGACGACCTGCTTGGCCGTCTGCGCGGCGATCCGGCCGAAGTTCGTCGGCGTGCGGTCCTCGGTCAGCGTGTCGCCGATCTTGATCCCCGGTCGCTCCCGGCGCGCCTCGGCCAGCCCCACCTGCGTCGTCGGGTCCTCGACCTCGTCGACGACCTCGCGGTGGACGAATATGCGGATGCCGCCGCTCTGCGCGTCGAGCTCGACGGTGAGGTTTTCGTCGGCCTCGACGCCGGCCTCCTTCTTGTAGACCGTCTTCAGCGCGTGCTCCACCGACGAGATCACCGCCTCCCTAGGGATGCCCCGCTCGGCGGCGATCTGGGCGATCGCCGTGTAGAAATCGCTCTTCATCTCTCGTCACCCTCCTGCGCGCTCGCGCGCGCCGCCGGCGGCGTGGCGCCCGGCCGCCGGCCCGCTTTCCGGACCTCGCTCTTCCCGTCTGTGTCGCCGCGCGGAGCGGGGCGGGCTCGCCCCGGCGGATGCGCCGAGCGCCCTGCCGGACAATAAAAAAGCGGGGGTGGTCCCCACTCCGAGCAAGGCGCTGGTTGCCACCACTCCAGTATACTGCGCAGCCGGACGGAATGCAAGCGGCCGTCTCGGCGGCGCGGCGGCGAAAACGGCGGCGCGGCAAGGAAAACGGGCGGCGGGGCGCCGCGCGGCGCCCCGCCGAGGGGGCTAGAAATACTCGACCTTCCCCCGCCCTTCCGGCGCCGGGCGCGCCGGGCGGCCGGCCTCGTCCGGGTACAGGTCGGGCCAGGTCGGGCCGCCGGCCGCGGGCGGGTTCGCCGGCCGCGGCGCGGGCGCGGCCATCGGCGCGCGCGCCGGACGGCACCCGTCGTGCCAGTGGCGGCGGCGCCCCGGCCCGCGCGAGAGGACGCACAGGACGATGATCGCGACCCAGATGAACCCCGGGTGGAAGAAGAACGGGACGAGGACGAGGGGGACCAACAAGAAGAATAGCACCGGCATCGTTCGCTCCTCCGCCGTTTCTCGCCCGCGCGCCGCTGCCCACGGGCGACGGTCAGGCCACCGTTCACATCGCTATCTACGCACCGCGGCCCCGCGCGGGTGTCAGCGACCCGCCAGCCGCGCGACGACCGGCGCGAGCGCGTCCATCAGTTCCTCCGAGACCGTGAAGTAGGAGAGGCCGAGCGCCTCGCGCCGCGCCGTCAGCCGCGCGCACATCGCGTCGGTCGTCCCGGCGAGCGCGGCGACCGCGCCGCCGCGGTCCAGGGCGGCCGCCTCGACGCCGGACTGCGCCAGGTAGCGGACGACCCGCCCGCCGACGGCGACGAGGTTGACGTTGAGTTCCAGGTCCGCGAAGCGCC
>DASSSV010000017.1:0-2260 GCA_035708265.1 Thermomicrobiales bacterium
GGGATCCTCCCCGACCGCGCCGCGCCCGGCACTGAGGTCCAGGGTGAGGGCCGGGTCGGCACGGGCCACCCAGCCGGCGGCGACCGCGACGCCGCCGGCGACGTGGAGCGAGCCGCCGGCGCGCGCAGCATGCAGGATGGCCAGGTCATACCAGAGCACGGGGGGCGGTGGCGCGTCAGACCCGGTCACGGTCCGCTCGTCGGCGGCGGGATCTGCCCCGTCGCGTCGCGCGGGACGACGGCGGGGCCACGCGGCGCGACGCTGACGCGGGAGGCCAGCCCAGCCGGTCGCGGCGTCACTCCCCGCGGCCACGACGACGAGTCGCGTGCCCGCCTAGACGGCGGTGCGCCGGCCGGCGATCAGGTTGTAGATCAGCACGATCACCGCGATCAGGAGTAGGAGGTGGACGAAGCTGCCCAGGTGCGCGACCACGAACTCCAGCAGCCAGAGGACGAACAGGATCACGACGACGGCCCAGAGGAGCCCGGCCATGGCGACCTCCCGAAGTGGCGCCCGCCCGCGCCGCGGCGGGGAGCGGCGACGCCTGGCATCCTCGCCGGCGCTATGCGGCGGCCTCCCGGCCGAACGCGAGGTCGCGCGCTCGCCGGCTCGCGGGGGGCGGCCGAGGGCTCCGTGGGTGTCGGTGTCGGGACGTGCCGCCGGCGGCGCCCGCCGCGGCCACGACTCCCCACGCTTCAGCGGGCTCCTCCTCGGTGCACGCGCGCAGGGCGGCGGGCCCGCCGCCCGCCGCAGTCGTCGGGCGGACGCCGGGTGCCACGGCGCGCGGCGTGGTAGGCTACCGCGGTAGGGCGGCGGGAGGGCCGGCATGGCCGAGGCGCGCATCGGCGTGCTCCTGATCGAGGACCACGGGATCGTCCGCGAGGGGCTGAAGCTGCTCCTGGCGCGCGCGCCGCGGCTCGCGGTGGTCGGCGAGGCGGGCGCGGGCGCGGACGGCGTGCGCCTGGCCGCGCGCCTGGGGGCGGCGGTCGACGTCGTCGTCACCGACCTAGCGCTGCCGGACATCAGCGGGCTGGAGGTGGCGCGGCGGGTCAAGGCGGCGCGGCCCGCGACGCGGGTGCTGCTATTGACGATGCACGAGGGCGACGAGCACGTGCGGGGCATGCTCGACGCGGGCGCCGACGGCTACCTCCTCAAGCAGGCGGCCGCCGGCGAGCTGGCCACGGCGATCGAGGCCCTCGCGCGCGGCGAGCCCTACCTCTCGCCGACCGTGGCCGGCCGGCTGGTCGAGGCGGTGCGGCGGGGGCCAGGGCGGGAGCTGCCCGCCCCGCTGCTGAGCGCGCGCGAGCGGGAGGTGCTGGCGCTGGCGGCGGCGGGGGCGACCAGCAAGGAGGCGGCGCGGGCGCTGGGGATCAGCGTGAAGACCGCCGACAACCACCGCGCGCGCATCCTGGCCAAGCTGGGCGTGGCGACCATAGGGGCGGCGGTGGCGCGGGCCCACCGCGAGGGCCTGCTCGACCCGAGCATGCCGGCCTGACCGCCGCCGGGCGCCACGGGCTCAGTCGGCGGCCGGCGAGTACCCGCCCAGGAGGCCCCAGCGGTAGGCCGTGGCGACGGCCGCGGCGATCGAGTCGGCGTTGAGCTTGCGCAGCACGTCGCCGCGGCGGCGGTCCACCGTCTTGGCGCTGAGGCCGAGGCGGGCGGCGACCTCCCGGCCGGACAGCCCCGCCGCCAAGAGGCGCAGGACCTCGTGCTCGCGGACGGTCAGCTGCTGGGGCGGCGCCGGCCGGCCGGTGCGCAGCCGGGTCAGCAGGCCGCGGGTCACCGCGGGGGAGAGCGCGACCTCGTCGCCGGCCACCTGGCGGACCGTCGCGGCCAGCACCGCCCCGCTCTCCGCCTCCAGCACGTAGCCGTCCAGGCCCAGCGCCAGCAGGCCCGCGACGTCGGCGTCGTCCAGCTCGCGCAGCAGCAGCACGACGCGGCGGGCCAGGCCGCGCGCCTTGACCTCGCGCGCGACGTCGAGCGCGCCGCCGTCGCGCAGGTGCAGCGTGGTGACGACCACCACGACGCCGCCGCCGGCCGGCGGGGCCGCCAGCGCGCGCAGCGCCGTCGCCAGGTCGGGGGCCGCGCCGACCGCGGCGAGGTCCGGCGTCGCCGCCAGCACCGCGCGCACTGCGGCGCGCACCACGCCCCAGCCCTCGACCACGAAGACGCGCCGGGCGGGCGGCGGGTCGGCGTCCGGCTCGGCCCACGCGGCCTCGCTGGTCATGGCGGCATCCCCCGCAGATGGCGGCACGCGGCA
>DASSSV010000018.1:0-9449 GCA_035708265.1 Thermomicrobiales bacterium
GGGCCGGCACGGCGGCCGACCCCGACGAAGGGAAGGCTGCCGCCACACCCCATTCGTCATTCGTACTTCGTCATTCGTACTTCATACTTCCCCTCAGCCTTTGACCGCGCCGGCCGCGAGGCCGGCGACGTAGCGCTCGACGAAGAGGCTGTAGATGAGCGCGACCGGCACCGAGGCGAGCAGCGCGCCGGCCATCAGCTCGCCCCAGTAGAAGGCGTCGCCGCGGATCAGTTCGCTGGTCACGCCGACCGGCAGCGTCTTCTGCGCCGACGAGGAGAGGAAGACGAGCGCGTAGATGAACTCGTTCCACGACAGCGTGAAGGCGAAGATGCCGGCCGAGAGGATGCCGGGCAGCGCCAGCGGCACCCCGACCCGCCACATCGCCTGCAGCCGGCTGGCGCCGTCGATCAGCGCCGCCTCCTCGATCTCGCGCGGGATCGTCTTGAAGTAGCCCATCAGGAGCCAGGTGCAGAAGGGGATCAGGAAGGTCGGATAGGTCAGGATCAGGCTCCAGAGGCTGTCGCGCAGGTGGAAGCGGTTGACCACGTCGCCGAGCGGCAGGAAGAGGAGCGTCTGCGGCACCAGGTAGGTGACGAAGATCGCCAGCGCCAGGAGGCTGGCGCCGCGGAAGCGCAGCCGCGCCAGCGCGTAGCCGGCCAGGATGCCGCAGCCGAGCGCGATCGCGGTCGCCGCGACCGCGATGACCATCGTGTTGACCAGCCAGCGCAGGAAGAGGGTGTCGGCGAAGAGGAACTGGTAGTGCGCCAGCGTCGGCCGCGTGACGACGAAGGGGTCGGCGCGGACGTCGTAGAGCTCGCGGTTCGACTTGAGGCTGGTCAGCGCCATCCAGTAGAACGGGAAGAGCAGCACCACGATGAAGACGCCGAGCGGCAGCCAGAAGGTCAGCGCCCGGCCGGCCCAGTAGCCGGGCGGTCGGCGCTGCGGCGCTGTCCGCGCCCGCGCGCGCATGCTCGCGCTCACGCATCCTCCCGCCGCAGGTAGGCCAGCACCGCGGCCGTGACGACCGCGAGCACCGGGAACATCGCCAAGCTGATCGAGGCGCCCTGGCCGAGCTGCGCGCCCTGCAAGCCGACCTGGTAGGCCAGCGTGGCGAGGAGGTGGGTGCTGTTGGCCGGGCCGCCGCGCGTCAGCACGTAGACGACCTGGAAGTCGGAGAAGGTCCAGACGACCGAGAAGAGGACGACGATCAGCAGGACCGGGCGGAGGAGCGGCAGCGTCACGTGGAGGAAGCGCTGCGGCGCGCTGGCCCCATCGATCGCCGCGGCCTCGTAGAGCTCCAGGTCGATCGTCTGCAAGCCGGCGAGGAGCGAGATGGCGAAGAAGGGCACGCCGCGCCAGGTGTTGACGGCGATCACCGAGCCCATCGCCAGCGCGCCGTCGCCGAGCCAGTTGAAGCCGCGGTTCGCCGGCATGTGCAGCACGACGGTGAGCAGCCCGCCGACGAGGAACCAGTCGGTCATCCGCCGCAGCGCCCAGTTGAGGACCGAGTAGGTCGAGTCGAAGATCCACAGCCAGGCCAGCGCGCTCAGCACCGTCGGGACGATCCAGGGGAGCAGCACGCCGGCGCGGACGATCTTCTTGCCGCGGAACGCCTGGTTCAGCAGCAACGCCAGCGCCAGCCCGAGCGCCAGTTTGAACCCCGTGGCGACGCCGGTGTAGACGACGGTGTTCTTGAAGGTCAGGCGGAAGAGGTCGCTGCGCCAGTCGGCGACGAAGTTCTTGAGGCCGACGAAGTGGCTGACCGAGCGGCCGATCGCGGCGTCGCTCAGGCTCAGGGAGATGCCGAGGACGAAGGGGTAGGCCAGGAAGAGCGCGAGCAGGGCCAGCGCCGGCAGCATCAAGAGCGGGCCGAGCACCTGCTCGCGGTCCAGCCAGCGCCCCAGCGCCGCGCGCGCCGCGCCGGCGGCCGGGGCGCGCCGGCCCGCCCGGATCTCGGTGGGCGTCGTCGTCATGCTCGCCGTCCTCCCGAGCGCGCCGCCGGCCGCGCGGCGGGTCAGCCGCCGCCGTAGATCTGCTTCAGCGCGGCCTCCGTCGCGGCGATGGCGTCCTTCGGGGCGGTGCCCTGGCACGCCTTGGCGAACATGTCGACGATCAGGTAGCGGGCCAGCGCCTCGGAGGCCGCGCGGTTGGGCTGGCCGGGCCAGCCGGGCCAGCGGCCGAACTTCACGCTGTCGCGGTACGGGGCCAGCACCGGCTCCTGCTCCCAGATCGGGTTGTTGTCGTAGGCGTGGAGCACGCCGACGTTGTAGCCGCCGCTCACCTGGAGCCAGCGGTTGTACTGCGCCGGCTGCATCAGCCAGTAGAGGAAGTCCTGCGCCGCGTCCTGGTTCTGCGAGTAGGCCATGACCGCGTGCGAGAGGTTGAGGTGGATGACCCCCTGGTCCTTCGGCCCCTTCAGCGGCAGCCCGTGGACGATGTTCTTGGCGAGGTCGGGGCTCTGCTGCTTGGCGGTGATGTAGATGCTGGCGCCGTTGAGCGTGGCCGAGATCTGCCCGCCGAGGAAGGCGCGGTTGTTGCTCGAATCGTCCCAGGAGAGGACGCCGGGGTCGAAGGCGTCCTGGTAGAGCGCGACCGCCGCCTCGACCGCCGCCAGCGTCTCGGGGCTGTTGATCGCGACCGTCTTGCCGTCCTGCTCGACCTCCTTGCCGCCGTAGCCCCAGAGGAAGCCGTACCACATCGTATTGGCGTCGCCGTAGGCGTGGCCGAGCGCCTGGCCCATCGGCTGGTTCTTGGCCTTCAGTTGCTTGCCGGTGTCGTGCAACTCCTGAAAGGTCGTCGGCAGGGCCGCGCCGATCGCCTTGAACCAGTCGTCGCGGTAGACCCAGGCGTTGGAGACGATGGCGTAGGGGATCGCCTTCGGCGTGTCGTTGACCTTGCAGTACGCCTCCATGACCTGATGGTAGCCGCCGAGCTGCTTGCCGAGGTCGTTGTAGACCTGCGAGACGTCGACGCACTGTTCGTCGTAGAGCCAGGGCCAGTTGTACTGCATCTGGATGATGTCCGGGCCGGACTTGCTCTGCACCGCGGCGGAGGTCTTGGTCTGGAGGTCGTTGCCGTTGACCGTCTCGATGGCGACCTGGACGCCGTGCTGCTTGCCCCACTCGGCCGCCTGCCGCTGGATCTCGGCGTCGGCGGCCGGGACGAAACTGCTCCACTGGAGGAGCTGGAGCGAGCCGGTGTACCGGCGCGTCGACACCGTCGGCTGCGCGCCGCCCGCGGCCGGGCTGGCGCCGCCGCTCGGCGGGGCCGTCGGCAGGGGCGGCTCGGTGGGGGTCGCCGTGCCGCCGCAGGCGGCCAGGACCGGCAGCGCGGCCAGCCCGAAGCCGAAGAGCCCCGCCCGCCGGAGGAAGGCGCGGCGGCTCACGCGCCGCGCCGCCGGCGTCGTCTCGCCCCGCTGCCCGCCATCGCCCATCTGTCGCGCCTCCTGCCTGTGCCTCGCCGTGTCCCCTCCCTATCCTATCACTCTCCTATGACTCACCAGTATTCGCCTCCCGCGCGCGCCCGGCGGCGGGACTGGCACGCAAAATGCGAATATCGCCGCGCGATACGTGCATCGCGAACCGGGGCAGGGTGCCCGCAGCACGAGGGGGAAGCCATGAGCGGACGCGCGGGGCGTGAGGGAGAGTCGGCGTGGGGAGCGGCGGGCGGTTTGAGCCGGCGGCAGTTCCTCCAGCGGCTCGGAGTCCTGGGGGCCGGCCTCGCCGCGCTGCCGCTCCTGGCCGCCTGCGGCAACAACGGCAACGCGACCGCGACCACCGCGGCGAGCGGCGGGGCCGCGGCGACCGGGACGGCGGTGCCGGCGGCGACGTCGGGCGCGGCCGCGGGCGGCTCGCCGCCGGCGCAGTTGAAGGGCGTGAAGCTGAGCCTGCTGCTGGGCAGCGGGTTCGTCGCCGCCGCCGACAACATGGTCGGGACACTGGGGAAGGAGTGGGCCAAGGGGGTCGGCGCCGACTTCTCGACCCAGATCGTCAACTCCAACGACCTCCAGTCGCGCGTCGCCTCGGCGATCCAGAGCGGCAGCGGCCCGGACATCATCACCTGCCAGAACAACTGGCCCTGGCTGTACGAGGCCAACTGCGTGGACGTGTCGGACATCGCCGGCGCCATCCCCAAGCAGACCGGCGCCTACTACGACATCCTCGTCTCGCAGTCGAAGGTCAACGGCGTCTGGCGCGGCGTGCCCCAGTGCATCACCCCCAACGCGATCCACTGGCGCACCGACTACTTCAAGGCCAACGGCTACGACAAGTTCCCCGGCACCTTCGACGACTGGATGCCGGTCGGCAAGAAACTCAAGGACTACGGCAAGCCCTACGGCGCCGCCGCAGGGCACTCCTACGGCGACCCCAAGATCATGTGGTACGGGGTGCTCTGGGCCTTCGGCGGCAAGGAGGTCGAGAAGGACGGCAAGACCGTCGCCATCAACAGCCCCGAGACGCTGAAGGCGCTGGAGTGGGCGTCGCAGTTCTGGAAGGCGGCCTGCGACGAGGACGGCCTCTCCTGGGACGACAGCGACAACAACACCTTCTACCTGGCCGGGAAGATCAGCGCCACGATGAACGGCTCCAGCATCTACCTGAAGGCCAAGACCGACAACCCCGACATCGCCAAGAACACCGACATCTTCCCCTTCCCGAAGGGCCCGGCCGGCGGCAACATCATCAACAACACCAACACCAACATCATCCCGACCTACTCCAAGAACCAGAGCGCCGCCAAGGAGTTCCTGCGCTGGTTCATGGACAAGCCGAACTTCTCGCGCTGGCTCGAGGCCGGGATGGGCTACAACACCGGCCCGACCAAGGACTACGAGAGCAGCTCGATCTGGACGACGGATCCCAAGATGAAGGGCTTCCTCGAGGCGGCGCAGAACTCGCGCTGGATCGGCTGGCCGGCCCAGCCGAGCAAGGAGACGTCGGAGTCGGAGGGCAAGTTCGTCATCGTCGACATGTTCGCCCGCGTCTTCCAGGGGACGGCCCCGAAGGACTCGATCGCGCAGGCCGAGTCCGCGCTGAAGGGCATCTACAAGTAACGCCGTTTGGCCGGCTCGCGGGCGACGGGGGACGCCGGGGAGCGCCCCGGCCCCGCGGGGCGGCCGTCTCGCGCGGGGAGGGACGGGCGCATGGACCTCAAGCCCGAAGGCGCGCTCGAGCGGGGGCTGGCGGCGCAGGACGCCTACCCCGGACGCCGGGCCCAGGCGGCGGCGCTGCTGGAGCGCGAGAACATCCTGGCGTACCTCCTGCTGACCCCGGCGGTCCTGACGCTGCTGATCTTCGTCGCCTATCCCTTCTGCTACGGCATCTGGCTGAGCCTGACCGACGCGCGGATCGGCGTCGCCGGGGCCTTCGTCGGCATCAGGAACTTCGCCGACCTGCTCCACGACCCGATCTTCCGCACGACGGCGAAGAACACCTTCATCTACACCGGCGCGACCGAGGTCTTCAAACTGAGCCTCGGCATCGCGATGGCGCTGGTGCTGAACAAGCGCTTCCGCGGCCAGCGCTTCGCCCGCGCGGCGATGCTGCTGCCCTGGATCGCGCCGACGGTGCTGACGGCGCTGGGCTGGAAACTGATCTTCGACTCGCTCTTCAGCCCGATCAACTGGGCCCTGACGCACCACTACGCCATCTTCGGCGGCTGGCGGCCGCTGCGCGACGGGCCGAGCTGGCTGGGGGTGATGCCCTGGCCGATGATCTCGCTGATCATCGCCAACGTCTGGCGCGGGATGCCCTTCTTCGGCATCTCGATCCTGGCTGGCCTGCAGACGATCCCGGACGACCTCTACGAGGCGTCGGCGATCGACGGGGCGAGCGCGTGGCAGCGCTTCTGGCGGATCACGCTGCCGCTCCTGCGGCCGGTGATCACCGTCGTGGTGCTCCTGTCGACGATCCTCACGTTCGCCGACTTCCAGTTGATCAAGGTCCTGACCAACGGCGGGCCGACCAACATGACGCAGGTCTTCGCCACCTACGCCTACCAGGTCGGCATCACCGGCGGCAGCAACATCGGCATGGGCGCGGCGATCTCCCTCTTCATGTTCCCGCTCCTGCTGATCGTCGTCGTCGCCGTGCTGCTGTCGCTTCGCAAGGAGTAGGCGTTAGAGGTTGGGCGTTAGGCGTTAGGAGCCACGCGGTTGCTCCCGCCGGCCCCCCTGCCTTCCGCCTCCGTCTCCCTAACGCCTAACGCCTAACGCCTCGCCACGGAGGGAACGATGGTCCAGAATCGCTCGGCGCTGAACCGCTTCCTGACCGGCGCCCTGCCGACGCTGATCTTCCTGATCCTGGTGCTGCTGCCCTTCTATATCATGGCGATCGTCTCCTTCAAATCGCTGCAACAGTTCACCAACCTCGACGACAACCCCTGGATCGTCACGCAGTTCACGCTGGGCCACTACATCTACCTCTTCAAGAACACCCTCTTCGCCACCTGGACGCTCAACTCGGCGATCGTCTCGGTCGTGGCGACGGTGATCTCGCTCGCGTTCAGCATCCTGGCCGGCTACGCGCTGGCGCGGCTGCGCTTCCGCGGCGCCAATGCGCTCGGCTGGATCATCTTCGTCACCTACCTGGTGCCGCAGACCCTCCTCTTCCTGCCGCTGACGAACGTGATCAGCATCTTCCACCTGACCAACACGCGCTGGGCGCTGATCCTAACCTACCCAACAATCCTGATCCCCTTCTCCACCTGGCTGCTGATGGGCTACTTCCGCGGCATCCCGCGCGAGCTGGAGCAGGCGGCGATGATCGACGGCGCGACGCGCCTGCAGGCGATGTGGCGGGTCGTCCTGCCGCTGGCGCTGCCCGGCATCCTCTCGGCCGGCATCTTCGCCTTCACCCTCTCCTGGAACGAGTACATCTATGCCCTGACCTTCATCAACAGCGCCGGCCTCAAGACCATCCCGGTCGGCGTGACCACCGAACTGATCCGCGGCGACACCAACTTCTGGGGCCCGCTGATGGCCGGCGCACTCCTCGGCTCGGTCCCGGTCGCCCTCCTCTACTCCTTCTTCGTCGACTACTTCGTCGCCGGCATGACCGCGGGGGCGGTCAAGGGATAGGCGGAAGTACGAATGACGAATGACGAATGACGAATGACGAATTGGCTCCTACCGCGGCCCGTATGCTCGCCGCGCGCGGTATACTGTGCGGCGGGACTGTGCAACCGCCAGGGTGAGCCGGCCATGGATTGGGAACTGGCCGAGGCGAGGAAGCGCCTCGGCGAACTGGTGACCAGGGCGTTGACGGAGGGGCCGCAGCGGGTGCGCCGCGGCGACCAAGCCGTGGTCGTCCTCTCCGAAGGCGAATACCGGCACCTGACGAGCGAGCGGATCACCCTTAAGGACTACCTGCTCGGCGGGCCGGATCTGAGCGGCCTCGACCTGACGCGCGACCCGAGTCCGATGCGCACAGGCTCTACCTCAGGGTCCGATTCCTGAGACGCGCAACGCTGGGGGCCGCTCACGCGGCACGAAGCCCGCCTGCGCGGCCTGAATTACGTCCCCCAGCCGCGGCTTCAGCCGCCCGTCCCCTCGCGCACAACCAATGACGCCATCCCCGCCGCGGGCGCCGCCCGCGCCCATCGGGTAGAATACCGGCTTGGGTTGCGGTGGACCCTGGGAGGCGGGGGGCTGGGCGGCGTGGCGGCGACCGGCACAACCGAGACGGTGGCGGACGAGTCGGCGGATGAGGCGCGTCTCGTCGCGCTAATCGACCGCTGGACCACACACATGCGCTGGCGCGCCGACTTCGCGCGCTGGCGCGAGCGCCGGCTGTGGCAGGAGCGCTACCAGGAGGGCCGGCTGCGCCAGCTCCGCGACCTCTGCGGGCCGCTGGAGGGCCGCCCCGCGCTCGACGTCGGCTGCGGCATGGGCGGGCTGGTCGTCGCGCTGCGCCGCGCGGGCGCGCGGGCGGTCGGCCACGAGCCGAACCGCGCCTACGGCGAGATCTGCCGGCTGCGCGCGGCGCGCTACGGCCTCGACCTGCCCTTCGTCGCGGCCGTCGGCGAGGCGTTGCCCTTCCGCGCCGGCGCGTTCGACATCGTCACCTGCCTGGACGTGCTGGAGCACGCCGACGACCTCGATGCGACCCTGGCCGAGATCGCGCGCGTGCTCCGCCCGGGCGGCCACGCCGTCGTCACCGCGACCAATCGCTTCGCCTTCCGCGACCCGCATTACCACCTGCGCGGCGTCAACTGGCTGCCCCGCCCCTGGGCCGAGGCGCTCATCCGCCGCCGCGGGCGCGGCAAGGACGCCGCCGCCTTCGCCGATCGCCAGGCCCTCTCGGCGATGCACTACGTCACCTACCGCGATTTCGCGGCGCGCTGCCGGGCGCTCGGCTTCGCCGTGGAGGACACGCGCGAGCGGCGGGTGCGCGCGGGCGGCCTCGGCAGCGCGCGCTTCCGCGCCCCGATCCGCCTGCTGCGCCGCCTCCACCTCGCCGTGCCGGCCTACCGCCTCTACCGCGCGCTCTTCCTCGGCACCTTCGAGGTCCACCTGACGGAAGCGACGAGCGACGAGCGACGAGCGACGAGCCGCGATGGGGGAGTGTCGGCGTGAGCCGGGCGGCAGCCGCCGAGGCGGCCGGGGTGGGGGAGCGGGCGGAGACCGGGCGGCGCTGGGCGGGGTTGGGGCGGGCGCCGCGGGTGGCGCTCTACAACGTGACCACGACGACGAAACTCGGCGGCGTGGAGACGTTCGTCTGGGAACTGGCGCGGCACCTGGCGGCGCGCGGGCTGGCGGTGGACGTGCTCGGCGGGCGAGAGACGCGGCGGCCGGTCATGCTGGCCGGGCCGGGGGTGCGCGTGCGGCGCGCGCCCTTCGTCCACCGCGAGTGGCTGCGGCGCATGCCGGGGCTGGCGCGGCAATACGGCGCGACGAAACTGGCCGAACGCCTCACCTTCGGCGCGACGGCGCTGCCGCTCCTCCTGCGCGGCGACTACGATATCCTGCACATCCAGAAGCCGTTCGACCTGCCGGTCGGTGCGCTGGTGCGCCGCCTGCGCCGCGGGCGGACCCGCCTCGTCTTCGGCTGCCACGGCCGCGACTTCTTCCCCGGCGACCGCCGCTGGACCGGCGCAGTGGACGTGGCCGTGTCGTGCAGCGCCACTAACGCGGGCGAGATCGCCGCGCGCTACGGCCTGACCCCGCGCGTGATCTACAACGGCATCGACCTCGACCGCTTCGCGCCGCGCCCGGCCGACCCCGCCCTGCGCGCCCGGCTGGCCGGCGGCGCGGACCGCCCGGTGCTCCTCTGCGTCGGGCGCCTGGTGCGCTGGAAGGGCTTCGAGTACGCGATCGAAGCGCTGGCGCTCGCCCGCCACGAGCCGGCGCCCGCCCTCGCCATCGCCGGGGAGGGCCCCTACCGGGCGGACCTGGAGCGCCTGGCCGCCGCGCGCGGCGTGGCGGATCGCGTGACCTTCCTCGGCGCCTG
>DASSSV010000019.1:0-14263 GCA_035708265.1 Thermomicrobiales bacterium
CGGCCGGGCGTGATCCCTCGGCGCGAGCGCGGTAGAGGCCGGCGATTAGGGCGTCGGCGTCGAGGTCCGCCCACCCGCCGACAGTCGCGTCGAGCGCCGCACGAACGGCCTCGGCGTCGTACGGCGCCGGCTCATCGAGCAGATCCTCCCGCGCGAGGCGGTGTAGGCGGTAGTAGACGCCGTCCTTTTCGAGCAGCAGCGCCTCGTCGCCCGTCTCGTCCAGCAGGCGAGCCAATTCGCTACCCGGCCTTACCCTGATCGTCTTCGTGCCCGCCATCCGAGACTCTTCCTCACCGCAATTTGCACTACTGCCGGCTGGAAGGAGCTGCGTGCATGTCCTCCGGCGTGGGATACTCCTCGCCGGCCAGCGCGTCGAGGGCCTGCCGGGCGGCGAGGACGCGGTCGACGCTCTCCTCGGTGACCAGCCACCGGCCGCTGATCCGCTGGCCGGCGAGGGTGCCGTGCCGCACCCACCGCTTGACCGTGGGGATGCTCACGTCGAGCCGGCGCGCGGCCACGCCCGTTGACACCAGCCCCGAAGCAAGGCGCGCCAGGCGCAGGCGGGCCACGTGCAAGGCCCGCTGCTCGGCGGTCCGACCGGCCTGGCGCATCTCTTCTTCCAGTTGGCTCAGTCGCGTCAACGTCTGCAGGCGTACCATCGCGCGACCCTCCCTGGCGTTCAATACTAGCACTTTAGTGAACGTCGTGGGAGAGCCCCCAACAACTGGAAGTGAGAAGGATGAAATAGGGAAAGCGCCGCGGCGGGCTCGATCTGCCGCAGCGCCCATTTCCTCCTTCATCCTTCTCACTTCATACTTCAGACTCCCACCACCGCGCCGCGCAGGTCGTGAGCGGCGGCGACCATGTTGCGCAGGGCGGCGATCGTCTCCGGCCAGTCGCGCGTCTTGAGGCCGCAGTCGGGGTTGACCCAGAGGAGGTCGCGGTCGAGCACGGTCATCGCGGCGCGCAGGTTCGCGGCCATCTCCGCCGCGGGCGGGACGCGCGGCGAGTGGATGTCGTAGACGCCGGGGCCGATCTCGTGGTCGTAGCGGAAGCGGCGGAAGACGTCGAGCAGCTCCAGGTCGGAGCGGGAGTTCTCGATCGTGATCACGTCGGCGTCGAGGTCGGCGATGGCCGCGATGATGTCGTTGAACTCGCTGTAGCACATGTGCGAGTGTATCTGCGTCGCGTCGGCCGCGCCGGACGAGGCCAGCCGGTAGGCGCGCACCGCCCAGTCGAGGTAGTCGCCCCAGGCCGCGCGACGCAACGGCAGCCCCTCGCGCAGCGCCGGCTCGTCGATCTGGATCACGCGCAGCCCCGCCGCCTCCAGGTCGGCGACCTCGTCGCGCAGCGCCAGCGCCACCTGGCGCGCCGTGTCGGCCCGCGGCTGGTCGTCGCGGACGAAGGACCATTCGAGGATCGTCACCGGGCCGGTCAGCATCGCCTTGACCGGCTTCGGCGTCAGCGACTGCGCGTAGGCGCTCCAGCGCACCGTCATCGGGCGGGGGCGGCGGACGTCGCCGTAGAGGATCGGCGGGCGGACGTAGCGCGAGCCGTAGGACTGCACCCAGCCGTGCGTCGTGAGCGCGAAGCCCGCCAACTGCTCGCCGAAGTATTCGACCATGTCGCCGCGCTCGAACTCGCCGTGGACCAGCACGTCCAGCCCCAGGGCCTCCTGGCGGCGGATCAGCGCTGCGATCTGCCCGGCGATGAAGGCGTCGTAGCCCTCCTGCGTCAGCGCGCCCTGCTTCCATTGCGCGCGCGCCCGGCGCACCTCCGCCGTCTGCGGGAAGGAGCCGATCGTCGTCGTCGGGAAGGGCGGCAGGCCGAGCGCGGCGCGCTGGGCGGCGCGGCGCGCGGCGAAGGGGCTGGCGCGCCGCTCCAGCGCCGGCGTGACGGCCGCCAGCCGCCGGCGCACCTCCGGGTCGCGCGTGCGCGGCGAGCGGCGGCGGTCGTCCAGCGCGCGGCGGGCGACGTCCAGGTCGGCCGCGACCGCGCCGCGCCCTTCATCAAGCCCGCGCCGCAGCGCGGCGACCTCGTCCAACTTCTGCCGGGCGAAGGCGAGCCAGGGGCGCACGACGTCGAACTCGCCGGCCGGCTCCAGCGCGATGTCGAGCGGGACGAACTGGAGCGAGCAGGACGGTCCGACGATCAGCCGCTCCGACGGCACCCGGCGCGCCAGGCGCTCCAGCAGGGCCAGCGCGGCGTCGAGGTCGGCGCGCCAGACATTGCGCCCGTCGACCACGCCGGCCGCGAGGCGCTTGTCGGCCGGAAAGCCGTGCCGCTCGAGCAGGTCCAGATTCTCCGGGTCGCGCACGAAGTCGAGGCCGAGCCCGTCGACCGGCAGCGCCGCCAACGTTTCGTAGGACTCGCCGACGTGGCCGAAGTAGGTCTGCACGAGGATCTTCGCGCCCCCCTTCGCCGCCGCCAGCGCCGTGTAGGCGCGGCGGAGGGCCGCCCACTCCCGCGGGCCGCGATCCTGCACGAAGCAGGGCTCGTCCAGTTGGATCCACTCCGCCCCCTGCGCGGCGAGCCTGCCGACGACCTCGGCGTAGACCGCGACGAGGGGATCGAGCAGTTCCACGAGCGGGTCGAACGCGCCGCCCGGCGCGTCTTCCGGGCGCACCTTGCCGAGCAGGAGGAAACTGACCGGGCCGAGCAGCACCGGCCGGGCGGCGACGCCGAGCGCGCGGGCCTCGGCGAACTCGTCGAAGGGCTTGGTGCCGCTGAGGCGGAAGACCTGACCGGGGCGAAACTCCGGTACGAGGTAGTGGTAGTTCGTGTCGAACCACTTGGTCATTTCGAGCGCGGGCACATCGCGCCGGGCGTCCTGCTCGCCGCGCGCCAGCGCGAAGTAGAGGTCCAGATCGACCGCCCCGCCGTCCCAGCCGTAGCGCGGCGGGACCGCGCCGACCAGCGCGATCGTGTCGAGGACGTGGTCGTAGAGCGAGAAGTCGTTCGCGGGGATCAGGTCGATGCCGGCGTCGCGCTGCGCGGCCCAGTTGGCGGCGCGGATCGCCGCGGCCCGGGCGCGGAGGTCGTCGGCGCCGACCTTGCCCTGCCAGTAGCCTTCGAGCGCGCGCTTCAGTTCGCGCCGCGCGCCGATGCGCGGGTAGCCGAGGTTCGCGGTGATCGCCATCGGGGCTCCTTTCGGCGTGGGGCGTAGAGCGTGAAGCGTGGGAGCGTGGGAGCGTCAAGACGGCGCCACGCGCATACGCTCGACGTTCCACGCTCCACGCTCTCACGCTCTCGCGCTCTCACACGCCCACGCTCTCACGTACCCGCAGGTCGTCCAGGTCGCGCATGACGGCAAGCGTGGAGCGCGACTTGTTGAGTGTGTAGAAGTGGATGCCGGGCGCGCCGCGCTCCAGCAGGTCGCGGCACTGTTCGGCCGCGTAGGCGATGCCGGCCTCGACGACGGCCGTCTCGTCGTGGCAGGCGGCCAGCAGCGCGCGCAGGCGCGGCGGGATGGTCGCGCCGCACATCGTCGTGAAGCGCTCGATCTGCGCCACGTCGGTCACCGGCATGATGCCGGGGACGATCGGCAGGGTGATCCCCGCGGCGCGGGCGCGCGCGACGAAGTCGAAGTACTGCGCGTTGTCGAAGAAGAGTTGCGTGACCAGGAAGTCGGCGCCGGCCGCGACCTTCGTCTGCAGGTGACAGAGATCCCGGTCCTTGTCCGGGCACTCGATGTGCCCCTCGGGGTAGCAGGCGCCGCCGAGCGAGAAGCGATCGCCCAGGCGGCCGCGGATGAAGGCGATCAACTCGGCGCCGTAGCCGAAGCCATCGGCCGGGCGGACGAAGGCGGTCTCGCCGCGGGGCGGGTCGCCGCGCAGCGCCATGATGTTCTCGACGCCGGCCTCGGCCAGGCGGTCGAGGATGGCGGCGAGGTCGTCGCGGCCGTGGCCGACGCAGGTGAGGTGGGCCATCGCCTCCAGGCCGGCCTCGCGTTTGATCCGCCCGACCAGGTCGATCGTCAGGTCGCGCGTCGAGCCGCCCGCGCCGTAGGTCACCGAGACGAACGACGGCCCCAATTCGCGCAAGTCGGCGACGGTGGCGAAGAGCGATTCGACGCCGCGCGGCGTCTTGGGCGGGAAGAACTCGAAGGAGAACGAGCGATTCCCGTGCGCCAGATAGTCCCCGATTCGCATCGCGCCATCCTTTCCATGTCCACGACGGCGAGTGCCCGACCTATGCGGCACGTCACCCTGGTTGCCGAACAGCCATTCAGGATCTGCTCGCGGCGATGACCCGCGGCGGCGGGATAGGGTCGCCGAAGGCGCGCGCCGCATCCAGCCAACTGGCGATCGCGTCCTCTCCCTGCTTGACCGCTTCCTCATGGGTGGCCCCATGCGTCATGCAGCCAGGAAGTTCCGGGACGGTCACGACGTAGGCATCGTCCTCGTCGGACCACTGGATGAGCATGGAATATCGCCGGTACTCGGCCTGCTCGTCTGGCGAGTTCATGGCTGCTCCTGTTGCATCTCCCGCAGTTTCGCGAGAACCGCGCGCACCTGCCGCTCCTGATAGGGCTTGGCGTCGTCACCGTCGTTGCCCGCCAGCGTCAATTTCTCCGCGAGGAGCGGGTGACGCCAGCCGGTATGGCTACCTCTCCCCGGCCGCTCGACGAAGCCGGCCCGCCGCAAGTCGGCCTTCAACTCGCGGATCTTGCTTGGCACCCATCCTCCTGATCCCACCGCCTACTGCGCAGCGCACCGACCGTACTCTTGCGAGCATCCGGCCGCAGCCTGCAACAAAAAACCCCTCCCCGCGGGGAGAGGTGACGGTGGCGGTCGCCGGGCGTCGGGTCGCCGGTACGACAAAACCTCCCTGAAACAGGGAGGCGCCTCTTCTCATCCGACGAGGTGGATGAGCCTATCTCTCCCGATGGTGTGGCGCGGACTCGCGCTCCATCGTCCTCGGGCTGGTGGGCACCCGGCGCTCGGGTTGCCGTGACGGATAGCGGGCCAGTCCCCTACGTCACTCTTGATAGTATTCGATTGTGCCCCTTAGCCTAGCCCCGGCGCCCCGTCCTGTCAAGACCCGGAAAGCGGGGCGGCCTGGCGGCGCGGCCGCGGGCGGTCACTCCGATCGTCGGCGAGCGGGGGAATCCCGCCGGGCGATCGTCGTGGCCACACCGAAGGTCGCCGCGCGGCCGATCCAGCCGTTCACGCCGCCCCGGTTGTTCCCGATCAGGTAGCGGCGATCCTGCACGGCCTTGATCAGATGCAGGTATTCCCGCCCGCGCACCTTGCAGAGCACGATGTCGCCGACGCGCGGTTCCCGCTCGCCGAGCGGTCCCACCGTCACGATATCGCCGTCGTTCACCCTGCCGGTCATCGAGTGGCCGCGCGGTCGCACGACCGCCGACTGCCCCTGTCGGAGCCGTTCGATGGCCGCCGTCGCCCAGCCCATGCGCCGCTACCGCCCGCGAGACGGCGTCAGGCCAGGACCTCGACGTTGGCCGTCGGCACGAGGACGCGGCCGCCGGTGGCGAGTTCGACTTCCAGCGCGGGGACGACGAGGTCGCCGGTCAGGCGGCGGCGGCGCGGCGCCTCACGCACCGTCGCCAGCGCGCCGAGGTGGTCCTGGTCCACCAGGCGGACGGTCGCGCCCGGCACTAGCGCGGCCACCGGCAGCCCCTGGTCCTCGGCGCCGCGCCCGCTGCCGCCGGAGAGCAGCACCTCGGGGCGCTCCAGCCCGCCGGCCAGGCGGGTCGTGCCGCGCAAGGAGACCTGTTCGCCGTCGCCCGCGCGCAGGGTCTCGTAGAGCGGTTCGGCCATCGGCCCCTGCCCGAAGCCCTCGGTGACGACGATCGTGAAGGGCGCCGTCGCGGTCGGCAGTTGCCAGTCGGGCAACCCGACGCGCCAGGCCGCCTGGCGTTCGACCTTGAGGAAGGCGAGCAGTTCGCGCTCCTCGATCGAGCCGACGATCACACCCTTGACGCCGACCTGCGCCGCCTTGGCGAGCGCCGCGGCGTTCACACCGCCGCCCGCCGCGATGACCGCGCGCGCCGCCCGGCTGTCGATCGCCTCGGCGGTGAGCGGCTGCTGCCGGTCGCCCGTGAGGACCTTCAGGACGCCGTGGGCCTCGCCGCCGAGGCCGATCGCGCCGTAGAAGCGCGAGCCGAAGAGGCGGATCGTCACGCCATACTGCAGCTCGACGTCCTCGACGATGCCGGCCGCGTAGGCGTTCAGTTCGATGCGCTGCGCCGTCGGCGTCAGCGTGAGGATGCCGGTCGCCGCGTCGAAGCCGGTCACCGTCCCCTCGCACGGGCTCTTGACCGTGCGCACGCGCAGGCCGCGCCGCCGCCGGGCCACCGGCTCGTCGGGCGCGACCGTGCTCCCCGGCGCCTTGATCAGCCGGCGTCCGGCATCCTGCGGGGCGACCTCCAGTTCGCGCGCGACGTTGAGCAGGACGGGCCGCCCCGGCCGCTCGGCCACCGCCACGACGGTGCCCGGCTCGACCCGGTCGCCGACCCGCACCTTGACCTCGCCCGCGGCCGGCAGCCGCCGCTCGACCCGCAACTCGCTGTCGCGCACCAGCACCGGCTGCCGTGTCGGGTAGTAGGAATACACGCCTCACCTCACTTTAGTCGGGAGTCGCAGTCGGGGGTCGGAAGAGGCGGCTTCCGCGGGCCAGCCCGGTCGGTAATAGCAAGCCGGTACTTCCGACTCCCGACTGCCGAACTCCCGACTACGCTCCGCGCAGCGCCTCGGACCATTGCTGCAACAACGCCACGCGCGTCTGGTCGTCGCGCGGGAAGGCGAGCGGCCGGCCGCGCGCGTCCACGATCAGCCCGACCAGGCCGCCGACCGGCGCGGTCTCGCCCTCGAAGGTCGTCGCGCCGCCCGCCTCGATCGTCAGCCGCGCCGCGGGGCGCTCGGGCTGCAGCGGCAGCCGCGCGACCGACCCGGCAGGCACGGTGAACTCGCGCACCTCGCCGTCCGCGTATTCCAGCCGGCCGCGCGCCTCGCCACCCGCCGCGACGTCGAGCGTCACGCAGGAACCGAGGTCGAGCAGGCCGTCGTGCTCGAAGAGTTGCGCGGCGCGCTGCGGGTCGGTCACGCCGAGCGCGCCGATCGCCGGCAGCAGGCCGTCGCGGTCGAGCGCGACGTGGACGATCCCGGCCGGCGGCTGCACGCCGTCGAGCAGCGTCAGCATCGCGGTGGCGGAGTCGGGCCAGCGGGCGAAGAAACTGCCGCCGACGATGCGCCGCGGCGCCGGGTGGGCCGCGCCCGCCGCCTGCACCTCGGCCAGCCCCGTGCGGATCAACTCGCGCGCCAGCGCCGCCTCGATCAGCCGGTCGCGACGCGTGGTCGGGATGGTGAAGGGGCGCACGGTGCGGTTGAGGACCCAGGCGACCAGTTCGTCCTCGCTGAGCGCGAAGGGCAGCCACCGCGTCACGTCGGCCACCGCCAGGGTGCTGAGCAGGTTCGCCGCGCCGAGGCCGAGGTCCAGTGCCGGCTCGTTCAGCGCCAGGTGCTCCTGGCCGCGCGCCCAGCAGAAGACCGAGCCCTCGGCCAGCTCGACGGTGAGCACCTCGCAGCCGAAGTGCGCCGCCATGAAGCGGTTGACCAGGTCGATCGCGTGCGAGCGGGGCAGCGGCGCGCTCGCGCCCCATGCGGTCAGGCTCTCGAAGCCGGGCCGGCTGGCGGCGAGGCGGCGGTTGGCGAAGTCGAGGATCTCCTGCTCGATCAGCCCGGCTACCGCGGCCGGCGACGTGTTCTTCGTGTCGACCATGCCGAGTTCGACGCCGCCGCCGAAGTTCGCCGCCACGCCGTTGTGCCAGCGCTCGTCGCCGACGAAGAGCACCGCCGGGAGCTCGCCGCCGTCGAGCGCCGCGGCGGTCATCGCCGCGCCGGCCAGGCCGAGCAGCCGGGCGAGGGCGGCGTCGGACGCCGACTCGGCGACGAGGAGGAGCAGGTCCGGCCGGTAGCGCTGCACCAGGGCGCTGGCCTCGCGCGCGCGGTCGTCGAACTGGCCGGACTCATCGAGCGTCACGGCCGGGAGCACCGTCGTCGGCGTGCGGCGGGCGACGTCGATCAGCGCGCCGACGAGCGGCCCGGTGCCGATCGTCAGCACCGCCAGCCGGAGGGGCGGGCCGGCGGAGACGGTCGTCAGGAAGGCGTCGGTGCCGTTGCCGTTCTCCTCCTGCGGCATGATCGGCCCGTGGCGCTCCATGAAGCGCCGCCCGCACGCCTGCTCCAGCGCGGCCACCGCCTCGCGCAGCCCGACGCTCAGGTCGCCCGCCGGCGGCTCGACCGTGCTCGGGCTCTCGCCCTGCGCGACGAAGCGATAGGCGTCGTCGACGAGCTCGACCAGGACCGCCCGCGTGACGGCGTTGCCGCAATCGGCGACGATCACCGACTCGACCACTCGTTCCGCACTCATGCACCCCTCCGGCACTCGACAGTTGCGGCGCCCGGGCGGCCGCCGGCGCGGCGGGCGGTCGCCCCGCGCGCCCGCCCGGCGTGGCCCGGCCCGCCCGCGTGACTCAATGGAATGGCCCCACCGTGACGAGGAAGAAGACCAGCGAGATGAGGAAGATGACCGCCGCGGTGGCGAGGGCGGCGGTGGCGAGGGCCGCCGCGCGCGACCGCGAGCGCGCGATCTGCGTGCGCCGCCGCAGCGGCATCGGCGGTGTGGCGGCCTGCTGGCCCGACAGGCGCGCACCCAGGCGCGACTCCGCGGGGGCCGGCTCCGGGTCGGGCGCGCGGGGCGCCAGCAGACGCTCGGCCGGCCGCGCCTCGGGCCGCGGGCTGCCGAAGGCCGTCGCGGCGCGCGACGGCGGCGGCTCGGCCACGGCGGCCGGCACATGCCAGGCGTGCGGCGCCTCCTCGACGACGTCGATCTCCGGCGCGGCCTCCACCTCCTCGACCTCGCCGCCGAGCATCCAGGACTGGTCCTGCACGGCGCCGTTGGCCGCGGCGTCCTCGTTGGCCGCCCAGGTGCGCAGCCACGCCGGCAGGTCGTCCTCGCTGATCAGCGCGCTGGTCTCCAGTTGCCCGGATGAGCGGGGGGCGGCGTCGGCGGCCGGGGTCGCGGCGCGGGCCGCGGGCGCGACGGCGGCGGGGGCCGCGGCGGTCGCCTCGCCGGCCGGGGCCGCCGGCCTCAACTCGCGGAGCCAGGCCGGGAGTTCGGGCTCGGCGGCGGCGCCCGCGGCACTGGCGGCGGTCGCCGCGAGGGCCTGCCCGCACTGGGGGCAGGTGGCCGCATCGGGCGGGGTGGCGGCGTGACAATGCGGGCAAACGCTCACGGGGTCCTCTCCCTGTACCACAACCGGTTCTCTCGCCGGTCCCGCCGGCGTCTGTGGGCTGGCGCCGGTGCGACGAAAGCGGAAGCGCGCCGTTTTTCCGGTCCTGATGCAGCACCGTACACTAGCGAGTATAGCAGCGGGCGTCGCGGGCGTATCTGGTACTTTGGTGGGAAAAGGCCCTCACCCGCGGGGCTGGTGGCCCTCACCCCCCGACCCCCTCTCCCAATGCTGGGAGAGGGGGAGAGTGCCACCGAGGCGCTTCCTGCTGCCTCGTCGGTCACTGGTCTGGAAGGGCAGCATAATGGTCGGGCGGAGTTCCCCTCTCCCAATCTCGGGAGCGGGGCGCCGAGCACGGCGAGGCGGGGAGCGGGTACTGAGTCCTGTGTCCTCAGTCCTGAGTCCTTTCGCGAGGCGAGGCTGAGGGCCGAATGCTACACTTGAGGCGCCCGGCGCGCACCGGGCGGCGGGGCGCGGAGGCGACGCGACATGGCGAGCGAACGGCCGGTCGAGCATACCGACGAGGCGGGGGCGGCGGCCCCGGACGCGGCGCCGCGCTTCCTCTGCCCGAGCTGCGGCAGCGACATCACCGACACGCCACAGTACACCCGCCTGCGCGTCTGCGAGACCTGCCACCGCCACTTCGCGCTCGGCGCGGCCGAGCGCATCGCCAGCCTGGTGGACTACGGCACCTTCCGCGAGACCAGCGCCGACCTGCGCTCCGCCGATCCCCTCGGCTTCGCCGACCGCCTGCCCTACCCCGAGCGGCTGGCCGAGGCGCGACGGCGGACGGGGCTGCGCGAGGCGGCCGTCACCGGCACGGCGCACCTCGACGGGCACGAGTGCGTGCTGGCCGTCCTCGACTTCAACTTCCTCGGCGGCACGATGGGCACGGTCGTCGGCGAGAAGGTCACGCTCGCACTTGAGCTGGCCGCCGAGCGGAAGTTGCCCTGCATCGCCGTCTGCTCCAGCGGCGGCGCGCGGATGCAGGAGGGGATGCTCTCGCTGGTGCAGATGGCCAAGACGACCGCCGCCGCCGTCCGCCTGCACGCCGCGCGCGTCCCCTTCATTACCGTCCTGACCGACCCGACGACCGGCGGCATCTACGCCTCCTTCGCCAACCAGGGCGACGTGATCCTGGCCGAGCCGGGCGCCTTGATTGGCTTCGCCGGCCCGCGCGTGATCGAACAGACGACCGGCGAGAAGCCGCCCGAGGGCAGCCACCGCGCCGAGTTCCTGCTGGAGCACGGCATGATCGACGCGATCGTCGAGCGCCCGCGGCTGCGCGGCACCCTCGCCGCCCTCCTCGGTCTCTTCGCCGGCCGCTACCAGGTCTCCCGCCGCGGGCGCGCCGCCGAGGCGCTGCCCGGCCCCGAGCCGGCCCCGCCCGAGTCGGCCTGGGACGCCGTCCGCCTGGCCCGCCACCCCGAGCGGCCGACCTCGCTCGACTACATCCGCCGCATCGTCCCCAACTTCGTCGAGCTGCACGGCGACCGCGCCTTCGGCGACGACCCCGCCGTCATCACCGGCCTCGGCGACCTCGGCGAGCGGGCGGTCGTGGTCGTCGGGCAGGAGCGCGGGCACGGGGCCGAGCGCAAGACGCGGCGCGAGGGCCGGATGTACCCGGAGGGCTACCGGAAGGTCATGCGGATGCTCCGGCTGGCCGCGCGCTGGAACATGCCGGTCCTGACCTTCATCGACACGCCCGGCGCCTACCCCGGCTTCGAGGCCGAGGCGCGCGGCCTGGCGATGGCGCTGGCCGAGTGCATCGGCCTGATGTCGGCCGTGCCGGTCCCGGTCGTCGCGACGGTGATCGGCGAGGGGGGCAGCGGCGGCGCGCTGGCGCTGGCCGTCGCCGACCAGATCCTGATGCTGGAGAACGCGATCTACTCGGTGATCGCGCCGGAGGGCGCGGCGGCGATCCTCTACCGCGACGCCGGCCGCGCCGCCGAACTGGCCTCCGCGCTCAAGCTGACCGCGCGCGACTGCAAGGACCTCGGCGTGGTCGACACGCTGGTGCCGGAGCCGGAGGGCGGCGCGCACCTCGACCCCGACTTCGCCGCGACCCAGCTCCGCGCCTACCTGCTCGACGCGCTGCTCGCACTCGGCGACACGCCCGGCCGCAAACTGGTCGAGGAGCGCTACCGCAAGTTCCGGCGCATGGGCCGGGAGATCGCGCACTACCAGGAGGTCGTAGACCGCGAGGTCGGCGAACTGGCCCGCCGCGTCGGCCCGGTCAGCCGCGCCTGGAGCCAGCTCCGCGTGCTGACCGAGAGCCTGGCCGACCGCCTGCCCCACCGCGGCGAGGACAGCCAGGAGCCCGAGGCCGCGGCGGAGGACGCCGCCGCCGGGGGCGGCGAGGCCGCCGACCGGGACGACGCGGGGGATCGGCGCACGCCGCCCGACGACGACCGGGAGGGCGCGCGGTGAGCGCTGGCGGCGCGCCCGGCGAGACGGTGCTGCTCGACGCGGCCGGGATCGCCGCGCTCCTCGGCCGCTTCACCGAGGCGCTCGCGGTCGGGTTCGGCGCGGCCGA
Source organism: Thermomicrobiales bacterium (assembly GCA_035708265.1). Taxonomy (GTDB): domain Bacteria; phylum Chloroflexota; class Chloroflexia; order Thermomicrobiales; family CADCWN01; genus DASSSV01. The sequence continues at coordinate 11,793 of DASSSV010000019.1, forward strand.
CGACCTCTGCCTGGTCGGGATCAAGCGCCGCGGCGACGTCCTCGCCCGGCGCCTGCAGGCATCGCTCGCCGTCCGGCTCGGGCGCGAACTCCCGCTCGGCAGCCTCGACATCACGCTCTACCGCGACGACTTCGACAGCCTGGCGGAAGAGCCCGTCGTCGGGACCACCGAGATCCCCTTCGCGCTCGACCGACGCACCGTCATCCTGGTCGACGACGTCCTCTTCACCGGCCGCACCGTCCGCGCCGCGCTCGACGAACTCCTCAACCTCGGCCGCCCGGCGCGGGTCGCGCTCGTCGTGCTGATCGACCGCGGCTGGCGCGAATTGCCGATCGCCGCCGACCTCGCCGGTCTGACCGTCGCCACCGCCCGCGACGACGACGTGGCGGTCGCGCTCGCCGAGACCGACGACGAGGAGCGCGCCGTGCTGCGGCGGGGCGCGCGACCTGGCGATTGAAACAGCGGCTGAGTGGCCCGGAGGCCACGAAGCCCCTCTGCGCGGACTGGGGCGTGGGCCGGGTCCAGCCCGGCCGCGCACAAACCAATGACGCTCCCGCGGCGCCATTGAACCAGGCGGCATTTTACCGTACACTGACAAGGGGCGCCGGGCCGCGAATGGTGCCCCAGTATGGTTGACGAAGGAGCGTGCGTAATGGCGGAGACGACGCAGCAGCCGGATCGCCTCGATCTGCGCCTCCCGCGCGAGACGAAGGCGCGGTGGGAGCGCGCGGCGGAACTCGCCGGGGCCTCGTCAGTGGCGAGCTTCGTCAAGATGGTCGTCACCGAGCGCGCCGACGCGCTCATTCGCGAGCACGACACGCTGACGCTCAGCGGCGAGGAGAGCGCCTGGCTGCACGCCTTCCTGGGCGAGCCGGCCAGGGAGCCGACGCCGGCCATGCGGCGCGCCGCCGAGCGCCACCGGGAGCTCTTCGGGCGCAATTAGGGTGGCCGCCACCCCGTTTCGCATCGAGCCCCTGGCCGGCCACGATCGCCGCGCGTTCAGTTGCGGCCAGCCCGCGATTGATGCCTGGTTCCACGAGCGCGCGGGGCAGATGGCGCGGAAGGTCCTCGCCGCCGTACATCTCATGATCGAGCAGGACACGAGCGCGATCGTCGGCTTCTACACCCTCAGCAACTACACGGCCGTCGCCACCGAGTTGCCGGCGCGGGTGGCGAAAGGGATGCCGGAGCGGCTCGCCTTGCCCGCGCATCTCCTCGGCCAGCTTGGCGTCGACCGGCGTTATCAGGGCCGGGGCTTCGGCGGGGTGCTGGTGCGCGACGCGCTCAAACGCGCCGAGCGGATGACGGGCGACGCAGCGTCATTGGGTGTCGTGGTACATGCCCTCGACGAGCGGGCCGCCGTCTGGTACCGGCGGCTCGGCTTCGAGCCGTTCCCCGCGCACCGGCTGCACCTGATCGTGCGCATGAAGGACATCCGGGCGCTACCGTAGCGGAGGGGAGACCGTTGGCCCTCACCCCCCGGCCCCCTCTCCCAATGCTGGGAGAGGGGGAGTGGCGCGGAGAAGCGGCGGCGATCCTCCTGGCCATTGCGCTGGAAGAGCGCTATAGCGTGTGAGACGGGTCCCCCCTCTCCCGGCATTGGGAGAGGGGGATCGGGGGTGAGGGCGAACGATGACCGTAGCCGCCCCGCCGGTCGATGCGGCGCGCGTCGCGGCGCACCTGCGCGCGTTCGCGCGGATCGGCTACAGCCCGGACGGCGGGATGCGCCGGCTGGCCTTCTCGCGCGCCGAATTGCGCGCCCGCGAGCTGCTGCTGCATCTGCTGGCGACGCTCGGGCTGGCGACGCGCGTGGACGGCATCGGCAACGTCTTCGGGCGCGTCCCCGGCGCGGCCGCCCCCGACCTGCCGCCGCTGCTGGTCGGCTCGCACCTCGATACGGTGCCGGGCGGCGGGCGCTTCGACGGCGCGGTCGGCGTGGTGGCGGCGCTGGAACTGGCGGCGCTACTGCGCGAGCACCGGCTGGACACGCACCGGCCGGTCGAGATCGTCTCCTTCGCGGGCGAGGAGTCGAGCCGCTTCGGGCGGGCAACGCTCGGCAGCGGCGTCCTGGCCGGCGCCTGGGACGCCGCGGAGGTGCTGGAACTGCGCGACGCCGCCGGCGTCCGCCTGGGGCGCGAGCTGCGCCGGATGGGGCTCGACCCGGCACTGGCCGGGACGGCGCGCCGCGAGCCGGGCGCCTTCGCCGCCTTCCTCGAACTGCACATCGAGCAGGGGCGCGTGCTGGAGGAGTCGGGTGACCGCCTCGGCGCGATCGAGGCGATCGCCGCGCCGGTCCGCTTCCGGCTGCGCCTGACCGGGCGGGCCGACCACTCCGGCGCGACGCCGATGGGCCTCCGCCGCGACGCGCTGGCCGGCGCCGCCGAGGTGATCCTGGCGGTCGAGCGCCGCGCGAGCACGGCGCTCGGCGTCGTCGGGACGGTCGGGACGGCGCGGGTCGAGCCGGGGGCGAT
>DASSSV010000020.1:0-8530 GCA_035708265.1 Thermomicrobiales bacterium
GGTCGCGGCGCGCAGCTCGGCCGTCGCCAGCAGCGAAAGCGCGCGCTCGTAGGGGGCGGCGCAGGCGTCGGCCAGCGCCAGGGCTTCGTCCAGGTACGATGCGGCCTCGTCGTGCTGGCCCGCCGCGGTGGCGAGTTCGCCAAGTAGCCGATGGGCGGCGAGGAGGGCCAGCGGCTGGCGGGGCTCGCTGGCGTGCGCCAGCGCCGCCGCGGCGTACTCGCGTGCCCGGGTGAGGTCGCCGGCCACGCGGTGGTAGGCGGCCCAGCCCAGCGCGCCCTCCGCCCGGCCAAGCACCGCCCCGCTCCAGGCGAGCCAGCGGTCGTGCGCCTCCAGCCAGGCGCGGGCGGCCGGGAGGTCGCCCGCGTCGAGAGCCAGCGCCGCGGCGAGGCGCATCAAGTCGACGGCGAAGATGAGGGCCTTCGTCCCGGGCGGCGTGGTCGGGCCGGATGGGAGCCAGGTGGCGACGACCCCGCGCGCCACCGCGGGGTCGCCCTGCGCACGGGCCAGTATGCCGAGGTGGCGCGCGGCCCAGTGCCGCCAGAGCGGCGGAAAGCGCCGATAGGCCAACTCGGCGAGCTCCCGCGCCGCACCCCACTCGCCCTCGTGGATGAGGAGCGGGAGCCGGGCGGCGACGCCGGGCACGCCGAGCGCCGCCGCCTCGCCCGTCCGCCCCCACAACGTCTCTGCCAGCGCGCCGAGGCGCCGCCACGCGGCCGGGTCGTCGGCCCGGTAGGGCAGCGTCACGAACTCGAGCTCCTGGCCCGCGGCAAGATAGGCGCCGAGGGGCGCCCCCGCCGCCCGGTTGCGCTCGCGGGCCTCGGCGTAGGCGCGCGCCGCCTCGGCCGGGCGCCCGAGGAGTGCCTGCGCGTGCGCCAGCCCGAAGTGCGTGTCCCGGAGCAGCGGCCCGGCTTCCTCGGCGGGCGCGCGCGGCTCGGCCAGGACCGTCTCACCCAACGCCACGGCCTCGCCCAGCCGCCCCGCTTCTGCCAGACGGACCGCCAGATTGCCGCGGGGATCCAGCGCGGCGAGCGGCAGCCCAGCGACGGGACCCCGCCCTCGCAGGCGTGCGCGCTCCTCCGGGGCGAGAGCCCGCAGGGCGGCCGCGCCCGCCTCGATCCCCGCCAGCCCGCGGGGTTGGTCGCCGTGCATCGCCAGCGCGAGGCCGCGGTACACGACGGCCAGGGCCGCCAGGGCGGCGTCATCTGCAGCCAGCGCCAAGGCGGCGTCGAGGGCGGCCACGGCGCGACGGGGGTCGGCGCTGCGCCACACCACGCCCAGCCGGAACAGCAGCCAGGCGCGCTCGGCCGGGTCGCCGCCCTCCTCGAGCCAGGCGAGGGCGGCCTCGAAGCGCGCCGTCGCGGTCTGGTAGGCGTGGGCGCGAACCGCCCGCTCGCCCGCCGCGACCAGCCACTCGATCGCGCGCTCATCGCCAGCTCGCTGGAAGTGGTGGGCCACCGCATCCGGGTCGGGCGCTGGACCGGCCGCCAGCGCCCCAGCCACCCGGCGGTGCAGCGCCCGGCGCCGCGGCCCGAGCATCCCCTCGTACAATGCCTCGCGGATCAGCGCGTGGGCGAAGCGCACGCCGTCACCCCCGGGCGTCTCGACCAGCAGCCGCGCCTCGGCCGCCCGCTCCATCACCGCCAGCAGCGCGTCCTCGTCCGCCCGGGCAACCGCCCGCCACAGGGCGAGCGGCACCTCCTGTCCCACCACCGCCGCGGCCACCAGCAGCTCGCGGGTTTCCTCGCCCAGCCGGTCGACCCGCGCGTCGATGACCTGGCGCAAGAGCGGCGGCACGCCGACTGCGCCGAGGTCGCCCAGGTCCCAGGCAGCGCCGGCCCGGCGTAACCCGCCCTCTTCTGCCAGGGCACGCAGCAGCTCGCCCGCGAAGAAGGGGTTGCCCTCCGAGCGCTCGCGCAGGTACGCGACCAGCGGCGCTTCGTCCTCAGGCGGCAGCGCGTAGCCGGCGACGAGCGCCCGCAGCCCCGCCTCGTCCAGCGGGCGCAGGTCCAGCCGCGCGGCGCGCGCCTCGCGCACCAGCAGCGGGAGCAGGGCGTAGAGCGGGTGGCGGCGGGTCAGCTCGTCGCGCCGGTAGGTGGCGAGCAGGAGCAGCGGCGTACCGGCCAGGCCGCGCGCCAAGACGCGCAGCAGATCCAGGCTGCCGGGGTCGGCCCAGTGCAGGTCGTCCAGCAGCAGCACCAGCGGCCGGCGGGCCGCGAGGGCGGCGAGGTAGTCGCGCACCGCGGCGAAGAGCGCCGCCTGGCTGCCCGTCCCCGCGCCCCCGGCCAGGTCGGGCGGGGGCGGCACGTCGGCGCGGGGCGCGCGCGCGAACGCCTCGGCCCACGGCCCGTAGGGCGGGGTCTCACTCAGGTCGTAGCAGCGGCCGACGAGGGCGAGCGCACCTCGCCCAACCGCCTCGGCCAGCGTCGCCTCGGCCAGCGCGGTCTTGCCGATGCCCGCCTCGCCGCCGATCAGGACGAGGCTACCCCGCCCGGCCAGCGCGGCGGCCAGGTGCTCGCGCAACAGAGCCCGCTCGCGATCGCGGCCGACGAGCGCCGCGGCCGGGGCGGCGTCACTGCCCAGGTTGATCGCGTCGCGCATCGCGGACCTCGCGTCGCCGGCGGGGGCCCCGGGCGGAGCCATGCCCGACATGCACGCAGTATCTATCGCGCCGCGTACTATAGCACGAGTCGGCAGGTGGGAGAAGGCGGGTCTGCGCCAGCCCGCCGGCCGCCAGCGCGCGGCGCGCGGCGGGTGCCGCTCGCGGGGACGACTGGGACGCGGATGGTCCGTGAGGAGCAACGTGCCGGCGTGCACGAGCAGGCACACGAGGTCGCGGCCGGCGGCGCGGTCGCACCGAGCGAGCGCTCCTCGCCCATCGTGCTACCGGGACGCATCCATGTCAGCGGCCCGGCGGCGCGGCGTCGCGGAGCTGGCCGGCACCTTCGCGGGCTTTTCGCACAAGCAGGTTGACGATGCGGGTGCGGGTGAGGACGCCGACCGGCGGGGCGTCCGGGCCGGGGCCGACGACGAGGCCGAAGCCGTGCGGCGTCGCCGTCAGGCGGCGCAGCGTCGTGTCGAGCGGGGTGTCCTCGGGGACGGCGGGGATGGCGTCGCGCGGCACCATCGCGTCGCCGACGCGCGTCTCCGGCCAGCGCGCCCGCTTGACCGCCCGCAACTGGTCCAGGCCGATCACGCCGAGCGGCGCGCCCGCGACGTCGACCACCAGGCTCGGCCCGCCCTCGCCGTGCGCGCCGAGCCCTTCCAGGATGTCGTCGACCGCCTCCTCGATCGTGCGGTCGGCGGGGATGCGCGGTGGGCGGAGGAAAGCGGCGTGGTAGGCCGGGAGGCGCTTGCTGAGCTGCTGCCAGAGGAGTTCGTGGTAGCCCTTGCGCGCCTCGCCGCGCAGCAGCCAGCCGCACAGCACCAGCGCCAGCCCCCAGGTCGGCCCGATCGTCTGCGTCGCCAGCAGGAGGCCGCCGAAGAGGAGGGACCAAGCCAGGAACTGTCCGTACAGCGAGGCCAGCCGCGTGGCGGTCACCAGGTCGTCGGTGAGGTACCAGATCAGCGCGCGGACGATCCGGCCGCCGTCGAGCGGGTAGCCGGGCAGCGCGGTCAGCAGGAGGATCGCGGCGTTGGCGAGCGCGAGGACCTGGAGGCAGAGGACGAGGACGGCGTTGCCGCCCCGCGCGAGCCACCAGAGCGCGCCGAAGAGGAGGGCCAGGAGCCCGCTCGCCAGCGGCCCGGCCGCGCTCATCAGCGCCTCGCGGCCGGGCGCCAGCGCGTCGGCGTCCACCTCGGCCGCGCCGCCGAAGAAGTAGATCGTGATCCGCTCGACCGGCAGCGCGCAGCGCCGCGCGACCAGCGCGTGCGCCAACTCATGCACCAGGACCGAGGCGAAGAGGAGGGCCGCGACGGCGGCGCCGCCGACGTAGAGCAGCACGCGCGAGGCCGGCGCATGGCCGGGCGTCTCCCCGGTCCCGACGGCGATCACGACGAGCGCGGCGGCCAGCAGCCAGCTCGGGTGGATCACGAGCGGGATGCCGAAGAGGCGCGTCCGGCCGAGCGAAGTCGGGAGTCGGGAGTCGGGAGTCGGGAGTGGCGGCTGCAGCATCGTTGACCGCCTCACCTACCGGCAGCCGGCCCGAGCCGACTACCCGACTATCCGACTGCCCGACTCGTCAGAGGCGCTCGTACCCTTCGAGGTCGAGGACGAAGACGGTGGCGGCGGCGGTCTGGACGGGGGCGCCGCCGCCCTCGCCGCCCTGCGCACGGCTGTGCGCCTTGCGCCGGATGACGTCGATGGCGGTGTCGACCTGGGCGTCCTCGACGCCGATCAGGATCGTCGTGTTGCCGCGGCGCAGGAAGCCACCGGTGGAGGCCAGACGCGTGGTGCGGAACTCGGCTTCGAGCAGCGCGTCGACGACGTCGTTCGCGTCGTCGTTCTGCACCACCGCGACGATCAACTTCATGCCGTCCCCTCCACCATCCGCCCTCGGCGGCCGGCGCCGGCCGCCGAGGCTCGCGCACCGCGACCGCCCGCCGCGGCGGCCCGTCTCGGCGGCAGTATAGGGCCGGCCCGGGTGGCTGTCAAACGTGGGCCGTAGGCCGTGGGCCGTGGGGCGTAGGCCGCGAGGACGCGGCACAGGGTATGTCGACCGTGAGCCCCTTGTCGGGGCCGGCACGGGGGCGCGCGGACACCGGGCGGCGGCACACGGGCGTTGCCCGAAGACGTCGTCACGGCCCACGCCCCACAGCCCACGTTTGACAGCCGCGAAGCGCCCTGGTATGCTGGGATGGCGATATGCGCATAGGAGCTGGCGAGCGGAGGGAGCGGCGCGGGCGGTGGGCGAACTTCTGAAAGGCCGTCCGGCCCTGGTCCTCGACTTCGCCGCCCCGGTCGCGCTCGACACGGCGCTGGCCCTCTCGCTGGTCTACCGCGCCGCAGCGGGCACCGAGGACGCGGCGGAGTTCGCGCCCTGGGTGCGCGACACCGCCGCGGCGCTGCCGGCAGGCTTCGCGGAAGAACTCTGCCTGCTGCTCGGCTTCGGCGGGCCTGCGCTCTACTACCTCGAAGAACTGACGCTGGCGCTGCGCCCGCCCGACCGCGCGGCGGCGGACGACGAGGATTTCCCCGCGGCGCTCGACCGGCTGGCGCGGCGCGACGCCGCCTCGCTGCAACGCCTCGCCGTCCACGCCATCCGGCGCGTCTACGCCGACCGCAACCGCCCGGCCTTCCCGCCCGCCGCCGAGCGGCAGGAGCCGCGCGCCTGGCGCACCTTCGTCGCGCCGGCCCTGACGACCGCGCGCGTCGAGGACGCCAGCGCGCTCCTGGCCGACCCCGAGCAGTTGCGCGAGCGCACCCTGGCCCTCTGCTCGCGGTTCTGGGACGAGATCTACGCTGCCGAGCGGGCGCGGCACCGGCCGCTCCTGGCGGCGGCCGTGGCGCGCGGGCAGGCGGCCGGCTACCGCGACCTCGCGCTCGCCTTCGCCGAGACGACCGGCAAGCGCCTCCCGCAGACGCTGCGCGCGCCGCACAGTCTGGACGACGTCGCCCGCGTCACCTTCTGCCCGTCGCCGCACCTAGGCGCTTTCCTGTCGCTGGTCCACTATCCGCCCGAACTGGTCATCTTCTTCGACGCGCACCGCTTCGCGGGGCAGCCGGCCGCGGCGCTGGCCGGGCCGCCCCCCGCCGACGACCTGCTGGCGCGGGCGATGAAGGCGCTCGCCGACGAGACGCGCCTGCGGATCGTCCGCCTGCTGGCGGGGGGGGAACTCTACGCGCAGGAGATCGTCGGCCAGCTCGGCTCGGTCTCGCAGTCGGCCGTCTCGCGCCACCTCGGCGTGCTGGAGGACGCCGGCATCGTCACCGTCCGACCGGCGAGCGGGATGAAGTACTACGCGCTCGACCGGACGCGCCTGCGCGACCTCGGCCGGCACCTGGAGCGGCTGGGGGCATGATGGGTCGGCGTGCGGCGAGGGGCGTGCACGCTGAACGATTCTGGTGTATACTCCGGGTGGTGGCGAGACAAGCGGCGCGATCGAGGGCGACGAGGGGTCGTGTTCGATTGCGCGCGAGCCGCCTGACGCCGAAACCGCGTGCGGGGTTCGTGCGTCATACGTATATGAGCAGCCAACCGCGACGCGCCCTCTCGGGCGGTAACCCGGTCGCGTGGCGCATAGACCTCTTATCTGCCTCTTGGTTCGGAGGCGCCGGCCGCTCACCGTTGCGCGGGCTCCGGGGCCTCATCCTCCAAATCAACCTCCTCTTCGGCGTCCGGCTCCGGGCCGCGGTCGGACGAAACCCCAGTGATGGGTAGCGGCCCATCTCTTCTTTAATCCCTGGAGTAGACACAAATCGGCGGGCGCTGCGCACGGACATCGTGTACGGGCGGCATCGCGGTGGGGACACCCCAGCCCATGGCGAGAGCCGCCCGGTCGGCACCGACGGCGCGCCGGCAGATCCGTTACACCAACTTCCATTCCCGTCGGGCCGCCACGAGGGCGGCGAGCGGCCGGTCCGCGGACGTCTGCCGGAACTCCCACTGATCCCCGAACGGGTCGATGGCGTTGAACAGGCGCTCGCACCAGTACGTCTGCCTGGGCGCGGCGGTGATGTCGCAGCCGGCCTCCACGAACACCCGGTAGATCGGCTCGATGTCCGGCACGTCGAGGCCGATCTTCAGGCCCAGGCCCAACGGCCCCCGCCGCGTGTCCCGTTCGCGCCGCGTATCGGGGAGCGGCAACGCGGTCGCGACGGCGTCGAAGACGAGCGAGCTCGCGCCGTAGCGCAGGTGGCAGAACTGCGGCCGGCCGTCGCCACCCGGCACGACCATGTCCGCCACGAAGCCGATGCGCCGGTAGAAGTCGAGCGCCCGCTGCACGTCGGCGCAGGCCGACGGTCATCGGCGACAGGGGCGCGGCGGGGTCCACGGGGGCGTCCGCTGCCATCGAAACCTCCGCGACGTGTCGCATTTCGCGCGGCCGGACGGCGGGCCGGCGCAATCGTACCACCGGGCGAAGCGCGGCGGCGCGGCGAACCACCGAGAACGAAAAGACCGCGCCTACGGCGCGGTCTGGCGCGACACTCTGGAGCGGCTGTGGATCAGCCGCCCATCAGCCGCGGCGCGATGACGATTTCGTCGGCCTCGCGCGCCTCGGCGTCCCAGCGCTCCAGGCGCTTCGGCGCCTTGCCGGACTCGACCAAGAAGGGCACGTCGCCGCGGCCGAGGGCCTCGCGGAAGATGCGCTCGGCCTCGCGAACGGCCGCCTGCGCCTCCTCGTCGGCCTCGACGTCGGCGCCCGTCTCCCAGGCGGTGACGGCGTCACCCTGGTCGCAGAGGCGTCGCATCACGTGTCGGCGTCGCTCCATCGCTGCCTCCTTCCCGGGCCAGCGGCCCGCGAGCGGGTGACATCGCCCGCGCCGGACACCACCCGCGCTGCCCCGGCGACACCGACGCGCCGCGGGGACTCCGCCGGGGTCCCCACGACGAGCGCGGGGTCCCCGGCCTGCCCCCACTCTAGCACCGGCCACGCCGGCATTTCAAGAGGGTGTCGGGTGGTGTAGACTGGTGGGCACCTGGACCACGCGGACGGAGCGAAAGGAGACCGGGACCATGCGGATCGCCGTGCTGCAAGTCAATTCTCAGGCCGACAAGGCGCACAACATCGCGGTCGCCCTGGACCTCGTCGGCCGCGCGGCCGGCGTGGGCGCCGACCTGGCGGTGCTGCCCGAGTACGTGGACTTCCTCGGCCCCGACGAGCAGGCCCGCGCGGCGGCCGAGCCGATCCCCGGCCCGACCAGCGCGGCGTTCGCCGCCGCCGCGCGGGAGCACGGGATCTGGCTCCTCGCCGGCTCGATCCGCGAGGCCGGCGACGACCCCGGCCGCAGCTACAACACCAGCCTGCTCTTCGACCGCGCGGGCGCGCAGGTCGCCAGGTACCGCAAGATCCACCTCTACGACGTCGAGCTCGCCGGCAACGTCAGTGCGCGAGAGTCGGCGACGATCGCGCCGGGGTGCGAGATCGTCACGGCCGAGGTCGAGGGGCACCCGGTCGGGCTCTCGATCTGCTACGACCTGCGCTTCCCCGAGCTCTACCGCGCGCAGGCGCTCCGGGGCGCGGAGATCCTCTTCGTCCCGGCCGCCTTCACCCTCTTCACCGGCAAGGACCACTGGGAAGTCCTGCTGCGGGCGCGGGCGATCGAGAACCAGTGTTTCGTCGTCGCGGCCGGGCAGACCGGCAAGCACGAGCCGCACGCCGCCTGCTACGGCCGCAGCATGATCATCGACCCCTGGGGCACGGTGCTGGCGACCGCGCCAGACGGCGTCGGGATGGCCCTGGCCGACCTCGACTTCGCGCACCTGCGCCGCATCCGCGCCGAGCTGCCCTCGCTCGCCAACCGCCGCCCCGAGGCGTACCCGGCCGCGGAGCGCGTCGCGGTGCCCGTGGCCGATTGACGACGAGTCGGGAGTGACGATTTCGGCTAGGCGAGGCGGTCCGTGATGGTACGGCCGGCACTCGCTACTCCCTA
>DASSSV010000021.1:0-11001 GCA_035708265.1 Thermomicrobiales bacterium
CCTGCTGGCAGAAGTCCTTGAGCCAGGTCACGTCGGCCATGACCTCCTCGTACAGCTCGTGCCCCGACCGCCCCTCGATCGAGGGGGCCAGGTGCTCGACCTTGCCGTAGAGCTTGCCGACGCGCTGCCGGAGGAGGGCGACGTCGAACCCCGTCCCGGCCTGGGTGCCGGAGCGGGCCGTCGCGTTGGGGGCGCGGGCCGCCCCGCCGATCCCGCCGCCCGTGTCCTGCTGCCGGTCTTGCACGGCTGCCGACCTCCTTACTCCGGGCCTCCCGGCCCCCGATCCGCCGTCCGCAGCATAGCACGTACGCCATGATCTGTCCATGACCATATGCGCATGACCGCAACGACGAACGCCCCCCGCCGGCGGAAGGCCGAGCGGGGGGCGCTATAACGTTTACGTTATATTCCGGTATGACCGGATGGCGGGTTATCGCCGCCGTAGTGTCGGAGGAGGCCGGTGGAGGATCGGCGGGCGCTCGTCTGCAACTATGCCATCGCGACCGCGACCTGCCGCCGCGGCGCGCGGGCCTACGTGCGCCAGATCCCGGGCGATCCCGCCCGCGTGTTGGTGCTCGCGCGCTCGCGCGGCGGCCGGCTCGTCGAGAGGTGGGAGCCGACGGCGCACCTGCATCGTTTCCGCTTCGTGACGCTCCCGCCCGAGCACCCGCGCTACGACGACGAGCGCGTCGCCTCCTGGCTCACCGAGGAGGATCGGTGCCGGCTCGCGGCCGGGGCGACTTCGGATGAGGGATAGCGCCCCGGCGGGTAGGCGCCGGCGTCGCGGCCGTCGCGCAGGAAGCGGTAGGCGGCGAGCACCCGCGCGTCCTCGGCCTCGCGATAGGCCCGCGTCGCGCGGGCGCGGTCCCAGCGGTGGAGCGCGGCGAGCGTCAGCGCGACGGCCCCCGCGAGCGGCCCCAGTATCATGGCACGAGTATACCGCTAGAGCGCGCGCGCCTTCCCGTCGGCCTCGATCGCCTCGAATTGCTGGCGGTGCATCGCATCCACCCGGCCATCGGCGCCACACCAGAGGACGCCCTTCTCGCAGACGAGCAGCCGCGCGTCGGTGGGCAGCGTCGGCAGGATGCCGGTGAGGTCGGCGATGTACTCGCGCTGCTGGAGCCCCACGAGCCATCGGTAGCCGGCCGCGGCGATCTGGCTGTAGGCTTTCTGGATAGCCTCGTGCTTGGCGGTCTCGATCGCCGCCGCCTGGTCGGCCTCGGCCGTCAGGAGCGGCGCGGCCGCCGCCTGCACCGCCGCCTGGATGCCCGCGGTGAAGACGCCCGCCTGCCACCAGGAGACGCCGACGCAGCCGTGGGCCTTCGCCGCGGCCACCGCCTGCGCGGGGTAGCTCGCCGGCACCGGCGCCCCGTTGGGGTCGCGCACGTCGTAGATCGGGTACGACGGCAGGCCGTGGGCCAGCCCGACCGCCTTCGCCGTCCAGGCGTCGACCTGCTCGGGGATGCCCCAGCCGGCCGTGTAGACCTGCCAGAGCCAGCCGTCGACGTAGCCGGCGAGCTGGTCGAGCGGGTTGCCGACCCAGTAGCCGGTGACGCTCGGCACCGCGCCCGAGTAGACGCCGAACTGCCCTTTCGGGAAGCGCGCCCGGAGCTGGCGGCCGTAGTCGTCGGCCGCCGCGGCGCCGTTGAGGCACCACTCCTTCTCATTGTCGATGACCGCGAAGTTGACGCCGAGCTTGAACGCCGCGTCGAGCAGGTCCAGTTCGGCCGCGATGGTGCAATGATGCACGTCGCCGCCGGGGTCGCCGTCCACCGGGCCGTCCCAGTTGCCGACGCTGTAGTACCAGCCGCCGCAGCGGACGCCGGCGGCGTGGCAGGCGGCGACGAGATCCGCGACGCGGTTGCGCGCCATCCAGTCCCACTCGCCGTCGTGCGTCTTGACGAGCACGCCGGTGTAGCCGCCGGCCTTCAGCCAGGCGGCGATCCGCGCCGGGTCGCCCCCGCACAGGTCGTCGATGTGCCAGAGCCACTGCCAATTGCCGGCGGGTGAAATGAGCGGCACGCGGCCTCCCTCTCGTTACAGTCGGGGTCGGAAAGGTGAAGTCAGGCGCGACCGCTCACATGGCGGAGCGCCAGCGGCGTGTCCGGCTGGGGGTTCGTCGGCGGCAGGGCGTTGACCGCGGCCTCGATCACGATGTCGATCTCGCTCGCGTCGAGCGGGACGCCGTGGGCCAGGCACAGCGCGGCGAGCCGGTCGGCGGCGGCCTGGCGCTTCTGCGCGTTGTCGAGCTTGCTGCCGGCGAGTTGCTCCGTCGCGCCGACGGCCTGGCGCGCCAGCGTGTCGAGCATGAGCGCCTGGCGGGCCGACAGGTGCGCCTCGGCGTAGCGCATGACGCGCACGAAGGCACGGGCGACGGCGCCCGAGGTGATGGCGTAGGCGGCCAGCTCCACCAGGAGCCGGGTCAGGTCGGCGGACATGCTCCCTCCCTCCCGCGCGCGTTGTGGCGCGCGGACATACCAAATTTGTGATATTCGGGTGCGGAATCAGGCGACGCCGAGCCAGCGGGCCAGGTCGCCCGGGCTGCACACGTCGGCGGCGCACGGCGGCGCGAGCCCGGCTTCGCGCAGGGCGCGGCACACCAGCTCGCTGCACCAGAAGAGCGGCAGCCGCGTCCAGCGATCGAGCGCCCGGCGGGCCGGGCGGCGGGTCGGCGGCCAGCGGTAGGCCGCCTGCAGCGCCAGCCCGAGCCCGTCGTAGCGGTCCCCCACGCGGCCGAGCGCGTAGGTGACGGCCCGGTGGCGGGCGGCCTCGTCGGGGTAGGGCGGCGCGACGACGACCGCGCCGGCGTAGGCGTCGGCGGCCAGGCGCACGCGCGGCCAGACCGCCTCGATCACGAGGGGCGCGGGCGACGCGGGCGGCAGCGGCCGGGCGAAGACGAGCGCGGCGTGGACGAAGCGCGAGCCGGTGTCGCGCATCACGAGCTGGTCGATGCGCTTGGCCGGATCGCCCGGCACGAGGAGGACGTCGCCGGGGATCGCCGTCATGCGTCCCTCTCGCCGGCGGGCAGGCGGTCGAGGATCTGCCGCTCGTCGGCCAGCAACTCCTCCTCCTCGGCCTCGATCTTCGCGACGAGCCGCGCGATCTGCTCCGTGAGGGCGTAGTGCGCCTGCGACTGCGCGTCGGTCGCGCGCTGGACACGGTTGGCCGCGGCGCCGACCAGGAAGCCGATGAAGAGCTCGGCGACCGTCGTGACGGTGTTGAGCGGGAAGTTGAAGCCGTTGCTGGTGAACCAGTCGGGCAGGAAGGCGTGCCGCGCCATGTACGGCCCGAGCGCCACCCAGACCACCAGCGCGACCAGCCAGGCGACGATGTTGAGCGGGCTGCCCATCGCGTAGGACACGCGGTCGGCCGCCCGGAGGGTGAGGTCGTTCAGTCGGCGGTAGATCCCCATCACACCCTCCCTGCTCCGGCGTATAACGGCGCCCAGTACGCTCCGAAAACCGCACTGATGCGCGTCCCGAGATCCTCGTTGAGCGCGCTCACCATCAGCCCCGCGCCGAGGTAGATGCCGACGTGATCGATGCCGCCGCTTTCGACGGCGAAGAACACGAGATCCCCGGGCCCCGGATCGACGCGCGTCGTCGCGTCCCACTGCTCGGCCGCGGTGCGCGGGATCGCGATGCCGCAGCGCCCGTAGAGCCAGCGGGTCATCCCACTGCAATCCCAGCCGTCGGGCGTCTCGCCGCCCCAGACGTAGGGCGTGCCGACGTACTGCGGGGCCAGCGTCGCCACCCGCTGCCGCGCGGGCACGGCCGGCGCCGGCGCGGGCTTCGGCGCGCAGTCGAGCGGCTGGGGGGCGCCGGGCGCGCAGTGCGCCCAGTAGTAGTTGTTGGCGTCGCCGAAGGCCGGATTCGCCCAGTAGGCGGCATTGGCGGCCTGGCGGGCGTAGTAGGCGCGCCAGTAGGCGTCGTTGGCCCGGCGCCAGTCGGAGTCCAGCTCCGGCTCGGCCTTCTTGATGCCGGGCGGCAGATCCCGGTAGGGGTCGGCGGCGGCGACGCGGCCGGGCAGGGACGCCACCGCGCCCGCGAGCGCGGCGGCCAGCCCGCGGCGCGCCACCGCACGCCGGGTGAGGGCGGGGATCATGGCGGGGGCTCCTCCTCCGGGGGCTCAGATGTGGATCCCGAATGCGGCGAGCGCCAGCTTGGAGAGCCCCAGCAGGAGCCCGCCCACCCCGGTCAGGACCGCGCCGACGGCGGCGTTGCGGTGGTTGGCGAGGGCCTTGTCGTGCTGCTCGATCGTCGCCTCGGCGGCGGCCAGGCGCTCGGCGTGGGCGATGAGCACCTGATCGAGCTTGGGTTCCATCCGGTCGAGCCGCTGGTCGAGGGCGTCGAAGCGGGCGGTGAGGACGGCGACGGCGAGCGAGTCGCCGGCGGGGGCGGGCATCATGGGCTCCGATCAGGGCTCGGCGATTGGTCGCGGGGGCTAACTCCCCGCGCGCTTCATGATCCGCGCGACGATGGCCTGGATCTGCATCGACAGGGCGAGCGCCTGCTGCGCGTGCAGCAGCATCGCCTGGAGCTGCGCGGCGGGGAGCGTGCCCGTCGCCGCCTGGAGCGTCGTCAGATCCGTCTGGAGCGCCTGGTAGGCCGTCTGCGCCTGCTGGACGAGGGTCGCGCGCTGGGCCACGTCCTGCTGCTGGTCGGTCGGCTGCGGGACGTGCGCGGCCACGACGGGCGCCGCCGCGGCCGGCAGGTCCAGGTAGGCGCCCTGCGCGGTGTAGGTGTGCAGGTCGTCGCCGTTCACGCCCAGCGCCGGCACGACGATCCCCGCCGTCGCGAGTTCCGTCTGCAACTGGTCGAGTCGGATGGCCTTGCCGTTGAGCAGCATCTAGACCTCCTCGACGAGGATGAACGCGGGGTCCGTGGCCGCCGCGTTGATCGTCGTGGTTCCGTTCACCAGGGACTGGAACCGGAGCTTGTACGTGCGACTCCCGGCGGGCGGGGTGAGATAGGCGACCATGCAGAGCGCCTGCTGCTGGTTGCCAGGGGAGGTGACGACGGCGAACTGGACCTGGGCACCCGCCGTCACGTCGTACAGGCTATAGCCCGCGCGGAGGTCCGACCCGCTGTTGAGCGAGCCCCAACTATCGCAGGTGATCTTGATCGGCCGGCTGCCGACCGTCACCGTCACCGAGAGGCCGGTCACGTCCACGAGGGTTGTCGAGGTCGTGGACTGGTTGGCGGTGATCTGCGCATAGCCGAGGTGCCCGGCCGGGCCGCCGCCCGCGAAGGTCGACCAGGCCGGCAGCCCGGAGACGACGGTGAGGACCTGCCCGCTCGACCCGACCGGCAGCCGGTCGGTGACGTTCGCGCCGTTGCGGTAGATCAGGTCGCCGGCGGTCGTCTCGGGGTCTGCGAAGCCGGACGAAGAGGTCGCCCAGCCGGGGATGAGCGTCCCCGCGGTGTTGCTCGCGGGGGGCGCGGCCCCCGTGCTCGTCGGCGGGGCGGTGAGCGTCAGGTTGGTCCCGATCGCCGTGGGGCTGCCCGCGGCCTGCTGGCGGGTGTAGATGCTGCCGCCCGCCTGGGTGACGTAGGCGTACCAGCCGGTCGCCGTCTGGCTGCCGCTGCCGGCCGCGGGCGGGCTCGCGACCGTGAGCGTGCTCGTCGCGCCGGTCGTGGTGATCGAGGCGCCGGCCGAGGCGACGGTCTCGCCCTGCGCGTTGACGTAGGTGATTTCGGCCTGGTAGGTCCCGGCCGCGACCGTCCCCCCCGTCGCCGCGGTCGAGAGGGATGGGGCGCTCGGGGCGGCGAGGAAGGGCGCGCCATTGACGACGGTGAGGACCTGGCCGGCGCTGCCGGCCGCGAGGCGCTGGGGCGCGCCGGCCACCCCGCCGTCGATGAGATCCCCCGCCGCGGTCATGGGGTTGGTCAGGCCGCCGGGGATCGTCACGACGGTGCGGTCGTTGGCCTGGTCGTCGGTCGCGGCGACGCCCGCGCCGACGAAATCGAGCGCGGCGCGCGGCGGGAGCGCCGCCCCCTCGTCCTCCACCGTCATGCCGGGGACGTAGGGCTTGCCCCCGGGCCCGATCACGCCCGGCGCGGCGAGGTTGAGCTTATTGCCGAGCGTGAAGTATTTGAGGCGCGCGGTGATGCGCCGCTCGATGTCCTCCTGGATCGTCTGGACGAGGTCGAGGACCCAGGGGTGGTGGCGGAGGTCGTCGGGGCCGGACAGCATGTCAGCTCACCGTGAGGACGAAACTGATGGCGGTCGGGCCGCCGCCGCTGTCGATCCACGCCGCCAGGACGTTGGTGCCGTTGGAGATCAGCCACGACGGGGGCAGCGCGACGGTGACGTAGTTGGTTGGCGGGCCGCCCGAGCGCGGCGGGAGCGCGACGGTGCTCGTGATGTCGCGCCCGTTGAGGTAGATGAGCGGGAAGCTCGTCTCGGCCTCGTCGACGTTGATCTGGAGCTGGGCCTGCGCGATCGTCCCGGCCGGGAGGATGAATATCCGGCGATAGAGCCATTGCGTGTTGTTGGTGACGCCGCCGGTGGCGATGCTGGTCCAGCCGGTGCCCGGCACGACCGTGTAGAAGCTGCTGTCGTCGAAGCCGGACATCGCGATGTCGGCGGTCCAGGCCGAGTCATCGAAGGGCACAGACTGCCAGGCGTTCGGCGGCGTGGTGTAGGGGCCGGTGCCGAGCGTGTAGGTCTTGCCGCTGCCGACGTCGTTCTTGACCGTCGTCGGGGTGAAGGCGCGTTGCCGGAGCAGCCCGTAGCCGATCATCTTCCCGACCTGCGGGCTCGTCAGGCTCTTGCTGGTGTAGAGCGTCCCGAACTCGTCCGGGCTTTTGACGAGGGCCTTGTCGGCGGCGATGTAGAGGAGGCCGGGGACCGCGCCGTCCCGGACCATGTCGTTCGGCTTGCCGTAGCTGGCCTGGTTCCAGGTCTTCTGCGTGAACATCCCCGAGGCGTCGGCGGCGGCCGTCCAGGTCCGCCCGTTGCCGGAGGAGTCCGTGTCCGTCAGGTAGAGCCGGTCCTCGGTGAGCGCGAGCTGGAGGCCGGTCGGGGTGAGCGGCTTGGCCGCGGCGGGCACGTCGAGGGCGGCGAGGTTGTTGCGCTCCTCGATCCGCGAGGGCTCGCCGGTCTGCACCGGCCCGCTGTAGCCGACCCAGCCCTGCCCGAAGCCGGTCGTCACGCGCACGGCGGTCAGGCCCGAGACGGGGATGGTGTACTGGGCGGTCCAGGTGGCACCCGCGTCGAAGGAGTGCCAGAGGGACGGCCCGGCCACGCAGGACAGCTCGCCCTGGGCGTAGGCCGACTCCTGGAGGTCGTTGATCGCCGCGGCCGTCGGCGCGCCGACGCGGGTCCAGGTGCCGCCGTCGTCGGTGGAGCGGTAGACGTCGCCCGAGGCGCAGCCGGCGTAGGCGATGTGGGTCCAGCCGGAGGCGAAGGAGTAGCCGATCCAGGCCGACGTGACCGCTTTGCCGGCGAGGACCTTCGTCGTGGTGAAGGTGACGGGGGACTGGCCGGCCTGGACGACCTTCCAGAGGTCGCCGGCGCCGTCCCAGGCGAGCTGGTAGGCGGGGGCGGCCTGGCGGCAGCAGCCGACCGCGGCGACGCCGGCGTTGTACCACGTCTTCTGGCCGTCCATCGAGTAGAGCAGGTCGCTGGAGACGGCCAGCCAGAGGTCGCGCGTCTGGATCGGGGCGGTGGTCCCGCCGATGGTGATCGTGGTCGTCCCCTGGAGGCCCTTGTCGTCGGTCACGGTGAGCGTGACGGTCGCGTTCTGCCAGGCGGTCCCGGTGTAGATCGCGTTGGCCGACATGCCCTTATTGGTCGCGGTGGGCGTGACCGGGCTGCCGCTCCATTGGTAGCTGACGACCGTGCCGTCCGGATCGTAGGAGCCCGAGCCGTCGAGGCTGACGGTGGTGAGCGTCGAGCCGTCGGCCAGCGTCTCCTGCTCGATGGCGGCGGCGACGCAGACGGCGACCGGGGCCTGGTCGGGGTTGTAGCCGTCCGCGGCGTAGGCGCCCTTGAGCGTGAGGTGCGTCTGCAGGCCTTGGCGGTCGAACTTGTGCTGGACCTGCTCCGCCCAGAAGCGCATCGCGTCGTCGTAGCCCAGCGTGGCAGAGTGGATGGCGCAGGTGGCGGCGGGGCGGACGGCGGGCTGGCCGTAGGTGAAGTCGGCCTCGACCGTCTCCTGGAGGCGGTTCATCTCGCCCAGCCGGCGCGCGGCGTACGCCTGGCAGACCGTCTGGGTCTCGGCGAGCGAGGTGTTGAACTCCTCCGCGCGGTAGGTCGGGGGCGAGGGGACGTAGGGGCTGGCGGCGCGGGCCTCGCCGACCGGCTGGAAGGTGGCCCCGGTCGAGCCGGTGATGCCGGGGAGCCCCTTGCAGACGATGTCGTTCTTGATGTCCTTCGACGAGCGCCGGCGCTGGCCGAGGAGGAGGTTCGTCCCCTCGGTGAAGGTCACGCTCGCGCCCCCGGCCGGGACGCCGATGAGGGGCAGGCGGCGCACGACTCCGTCCGGCCCGTCGAAGGTCTTGTAGCCGAGGAGCTGGTCGAGCTCCTGGATCAGCCGCCAGCCGTCCTCGTCGGGGCGCAGGGTCACGGGCTGGATCGTGCCGAGCGTCTGCCCGGCGTCGGCGATGGCGAGCTGGGTGATGCCGTAGAGCCGGGAGAGGATGTCCTTGACGATGAAGCCGTCCGTCCGGTTGGCCCAGGCGGCGGCCGGGAAGGTCCCGTCCGAGTAGGCGTAGGCCGTCAGGGAGGTGTCCTGGACGCCGACCGGCTGCCGGGCGGCCAGGAGCGCGCCCGAGCAACTGATCGTCATGCCCCAGGGGTTGAAGACGACGCCGTCCTCGTCGATCGTGCCGGTGAAGACCGTCGTCAGGCTCGCGCCGAAGCCGAGGTCGAGGCGCACGGCCTGCCCGGGCGTGGCGAAGCCCTCGCGCGGGTCGAGGGTGATCGTCGCCTGGGCGACGGCCGTGCGGAACCCGACGTTGGTATTCGCGGCCACGACGCGGCGCGTCGCGCCGCCGACCGTCGCGCGGGCGCGCGGCTGGAGGATCGTCGGCATCGGGGCGGGCTACTCCACTCGGGGCCGGGTGGACGCGGGCGCGAACGCGAGAGGGGGCCGGTACTACGGGCGGTACCGGCGCGATCAGGTGCAGCGCCAGGTGGCCTTGCAGAACGTCAGGCCGTTGAGGTCGTCGGTCCAGACGTCGGCGAGCTGCTCCAGGACCGCGTTGGTCCGGGGCGTGTCGCCGACGATGCTGAGGGTGTTCGCCGTCCCCAGGAGCCCGGTCAGGGTGCCGAAGAGCGACGAGTAGAGCGTGATCTGCACGGTGAACTGCTGCGGCTCGCGCCCGAGGTTCTGGATGACGTAGTCGTTGGTCGACGAGCCGGGGATCGGCGTGACGACGAGGGCGTTTTTCACCGGGGGCAGCGGCCGCTGGAGCGGATCCGGGCCGGCCGCGTCCACGAGGAACGTGACCGATCCGTAGCTGCTGTCCCCCGTATATCCCGGGATTGCCATCGGGCCTCGCTAGGCGGTGTTGACGCCGACGCGGCCGGCGCCGCTGGTGGTGGCGTCGCGGTAGGCGGCGGCGAAGGACTTGGCCGCGGTCGCGCCCGCCTGCTGCGCCGTGTCGGGGGTCAGCGCGCCGGTCACGTTGGGGAAGTGGAAGTTGACGACCTGCGGCGGCGTCGCGGCCGCGGCCGCGACCTGGGGCTGCTGGGGGGCCTGGCTGGTGCGCGGCCCCTCGGTGGCGGGCAGCGCGGGCGGGGGCGCCTCCCCGCCGTTGGCGGGCCGACTCTGGTCGAGCGGCGTGCCGGTCACGTCGGTCTGGTCGGCCTGCCGGTTGGCCGTCTTGAGTTTGTCGTTGGTCTGGTCGAGCTTCTGGTTGGTCTGGTCGACCTTCTGGTTGTACTGGTCCTGGGCCGCGATCTGCTGCTTGATGAGGTCGAGGTTCTTCTGCTGCTTCGTCGCCTCGTCGTCGAGCGCCTTCTGCTCGTCCTGCGCCTGCTTGAGCGCGTCCTTGGCGGCCTGGACCCGATCGTTCCAGGTGTCGTCGACGATCTTCTTCTGTTGGTTGGCCGCGTCGATGGCCCGCTGGTCGGCGTCGGCCTGGGCCTGGCCGTTGCGCTGGATGGCGGAGAGCTGGTCCTGGAGCGCCTGCTTGCGGTCGTCCCAGTATCGGCGGTCCTTCTGCTCCTGGTCCTGCGCCTCCTTGATCGCCGCTTCCTGGCGCTTGATCGCGTCGTCGTCGGCCTGCTTCTTGGCGGCGGCCTGGTCCTGGACCGCTTTGAGGGCGTCGTCGGCGTGTTTCTTCTTGACCGCGTCCTGGTCGGCCTGGGCCTTGGCGTCTTTGTCGAGCTGGTCGTGGGCGCGCTTCTCGTTGTCGGCGCTGACCGCCGCCGCATCCTGGAGGACCTGCATGTCGGCGCGGGCCTGCTGGTCCTTGAGCGCCTTCTGCCGCTCCAGCCGGGCGACCTCGGCGCTGTTCCCGGCCGTGCGGGCGGCGAGGATCTGCTTGTCGAGCTCGTAGTCGGTCTGGTGCTGCTTGGCCTGGGCCTCGAAGAGGCGCTGGTCGTCGCCGTTCTTCTGCCGGAGGAGCCCGCTGTATTCCGCGTCCCACTTCTCGCGGATCTTGGCGGTGAGGTCGTCCTCCTTGCCGATCAACTGCTCGTAGTAGTCGACGTCGCCGGCGAGGATCGCCTGGTACATGCCGGCGTGCTGGGTCGCGGCGTCCTGGGCGGCGGTGGCGGCGTCCTGGAGCGGCTTCTCCAGCGCGGCGAAGGCGTCCGCGTCGGCCTGGGCCTGGTCCTGGAGGGCCTGCAAGCCTTGCTGGAGCCCGGCGATGCGGTCCTGGTCGGCCCGCTCGGCGGCCTGCGCCTGCTTATCGAGCGCGGTGATCTGGTCCTGGAGGGCCTGGGTGGTCTCCTTGAGCGCCTCGGCGTGGGCCTTCTGCGTCGCGGTCGCCTGATCGACGGCGGCCTGGGCGGCCTTGTCGGCCGCGGCGGCCTCGTCGGTGACGG
>DASSSV010000022.1:0-11222 GCA_035708265.1 Thermomicrobiales bacterium
GGACGCCGTCGTCCGCCGGCACGGCGGGCAGACGCTCCGGCAACTACCGGGCGTCGACGCGCGGCTGGTGCAACTGCCGCCCGGCCGCGCGATCGCCAGTGACGCCAGGGCCTACACGGCCGAGAGCGCCGTGCGCTACGCCGAGCCGAACTACGAGGTGCGCGCCGACGCCATCCCCAACGACCCGCTCTTCCCGCAGCAGTGGGGGCTGGCGAATACCGGCCAGCCCGTCTTCTTCCAGAACGGCACGCCCGGCGCCGACATCGGTGCGACGCGCGCCTGGGACCTCACCACCGGCAATCGCAACATCGTCGTCGGCGTGGTCGATAGCGGCATCGACCTGACCCACCCCGACCTCCAGGCGAACCTCTGGACCGCGCCGGCCGGCTGGTCGGTGGACGGCTGCGCGCCCGGCACCCACGGCTACTCCGCCGTGCGCGACGAGCAGACCGGCGTCGTCGCGCGCGACTGCACGCCCCAGGACACCTTCAACCACGGCACGCGCGTCGCCGGCGTCATCGGCGCGCTCGGCGACAACGGCCAGGGCGTGGCCGGCGTCAACTGGAACGTGCAACTCATGGCCTTGAAATTCATCGACCCGACCGGCGCCGGCTTCACCGCGCAGGCCGTCGAGGTGATCGACTACGCGGTGCAGGCGAAGCGGGCCGGCGTCAACGTCGTGGCGCTGAACAATAGCTGGAGCAGTTTCGACTTCTCGCAGGCGCTGAGCGACGAGATCGCCCTCGCCAACCAGGAGGGCATCCTCTTCGTCGCCGCCAGCGGCAACGGCGACGCCAACGGCGTCGCCCAGAATCTCGACACCACGCCGGTCTACCCCGCCAGCTACGACATCCCGAACGTCGTCGCCGTCACCGCGACGGACAACCGGGACGCCCACGCCTCGTTCGCCAACTACGGCGCGCGGACGGTGCAGCTCGGCGCGCCGGGCGTCGGCATCTACTCCACGATCACCGTCGCGAACGGTGGCTACGGCTTCGCCACCGGCACCTCCTTCGCCGCGCCGTTCGTCACCGGGGCGGCGGCGCTGGTCCTGGCCGCCGCCTGGCCGGCGCCGCTCGACGTCGGCGTGCTCAAGGCCCGCCTGATCTATTGCGGCGACCCCGACCCGTCGCTGGCCGGCATCACCACGTCCGGCCGCCGCCTCGACGTCTACCAGGCGCTCACCGGCGCGAACTGCGGGCCGGAGGCGCCGCCCGGGCCGGTCGTCGCCGGCTGGAGCCTGTGGGCCTCGCAGGGCGGCATCCTGAGCGACGCGCCCGCGGCGGCCGGCTTCGACGGCCGGGTCTACGTCTTCGCCAAGGGCTCGGATAACGCCCTCTACGTGAAATCCTCCGCCGACGGCACGACCTTCACCGGCTGGACGGATCTCGGCGGTATCCTCACCGCCGCGCCGGCCGCCGCCAGCGCCGGCGGCCGCCTCTACGTGTTCGCGAAGGGCTCCGACGCCGCCCTCTACGTCACCTCCTCGGCCGATGGCGCGAACTGGGCGCCCTGGCAATCGCTCGGCGGCATCCTCACCGCCGCGCCCGCCGCCGCCAGTGCCGGCGGCACGCTCTACGTCCTGGCGCGCGGCAGCGACGGCGCGCTCTACCTCCGCTCCTCGCCCGACGGGGCGACCTGGACCGGCTGGCGCTCGCTCGGCGGCATCCTCACCGGCCCGCCCGCCGCGGCCGGCTTCGACGGCCGCCTCTACGCCTTCGCCCGCGGCACCGACGCCGCCCTCTACGTGACCTCCTCGACTGGAGACGGGGCCTTCACCGGTTGGCGCAGCCTCGGCGGCGTCCTGACCGCCGCCCCCGCCGCCGCGGCGACCGGCGACGGCGGCGCGCTCGCGGTCTTCGCCACCGGCAGGGGCGGCCACCTCTACACCATGCGCTCGACCGACGGCGCGACCTACTCGCCCTGGCTCGACCTCTCTGGCCAGGTCGTCGACACCCCGGCCGCCGCCGCGGTCCCGGGCGGCCCGCTCTGCGCCTTCGTCCGCTGGGCAGATAACGCGCTCTGGGCGCGGTGCAGCCCCTGACGGAAGTGAGAAGTGAGAAGGATGAAGTACGAAATGGGCGGGGCGCGCGCGTCGGCCGGGGGAGGAGCCGGCGCCTGAAGGCGCGCCTGAAGACGGCTAGCGCCGCCACGAAGCCCGCTTGCGCGGCCTGAATATTGGCCCAGCCCGCCGGGTGCCCTCTGGGCGTGGCCTTCGTGCCGCGCAGCGGCCCCCAGCCGCGGCTTCAACCGCCCAGCGTCCCCACCGCCCACGGCCCGCCGATCCCAACCTTCGGACCTTCGACCTTCGGACCTTCAACCTTCAACCTTCAACCCGCCCCCGCATTCCGCGGTATCATGGGGCGCGCGCGGCCGGCGCGGGCCGGCGATCGGGCGCGGCGCTGACGGAGCGGGGAGGAGCGGATGGACTTCTGCCTGTCGATCGAGATCCAGGAAGGGCTCTCGTACGCCGAGACGCTGGCGCTGACCCGCGCCGCCGAGGAGGCCGGCTTCGCCGCGTCGTTGCTGGCGGAGCACTACTACCCCTCGTCGGGCAACCTCGACCGCATGGCCGCCGACGCCTGGGTCTACCTCGGCGCGCTGGCGCGGGACACCGGGCGCATCCGGCTCGGCAGCCTGGTCAGCCCGGCGACCTTCCGCCACCCATCGGTCCTCGCCAAGATGGCCGCCACGCTCGATCACCTCAGCGACGGCCGCGCCGAACTGGGCCTCGGCGCCGGCTGGCTGGCGGCCGAGCACGCGGCCTACGGCTTCGACTTCCCCTCCGGCCCCGAGCGGGTCGACCTGGTCGAGGAGCAGTTACAGGTCATCACCGGTCTCTGGACCCGCGACCCCTTCACGCACGCGGGGCTGCGCTACCGGCTGGAGGCGTGCCGCTTCACACCGCGCCCGGTGCAGCGCCCGCACCCGCCGCTGCTGCTCGGCGGCGGCGCGGCGGCGACCCGCCTGCCGGCGCTGGCCGCGCGCTACGCCGACGAGTACGTCGTCGCGCTGGGGACGCCGGAGCAATGCCGGGCGACGCGCGAGCGGCTCGACCGCGCCTGCGAACGGGCCGGGCGCGACCCCTCCGCGGTGTCGCTGGCCCTCTTCGCCGGGGTCTGTGTCGCCGAGACGGAGCCGGAGGTGGCGCGCGTACGGGAGCAGCTGCTGGCCGGGGGCCGCGAGCACATGCGCAACCTCGACAACTGGGTGCAGGGCACGCCGGAGCAGGCGGCGGATCGGCTGCGCGCGCTCGCGGCGGCGGGCGTGCGACGGGTGATGTTCTCGGTGGAGCGCGACGAGCACCTCGCGATGATCGCGCTCCTCGGCGAGCGCGTCGCCCCGCTGCTGGCGTGAGCGGGGCGGGGCCGGACGGGGCGATCCCGGCGCTCGTGCCGCGCGGCGCCGGGCACCAGTTCGTCCTCTACGCCGACGCCTGCTCGGGCGTGCCCGGCGCGCCGCACGA
This sequence comes from Thermomicrobiales bacterium, assembly GCA_035708265.1. Lineage (GTDB taxonomy): Bacteria > Chloroflexota > Chloroflexia > Thermomicrobiales > CADCWN01 > DASSSV01. The sequence continues at coordinate 3,467 of DASSSV010000022.1, forward strand.
GGCGACCTTCGCCGCGGTCAACGCGGTCGTGGCGCGGCTGCGGCCCCAGCCCGAATTTGTCTGCTTCCCCGGCGACGAGGTGATCGGCCTCACCGCCGACGCCGCGGCGCTGCGGCGCCAGTGGGACCACTGGTTCGGGCGCGAAATGGCCTGGCTCGATCGCGCGGCCGTCCCGCTCTACCACACCACCGGCAACCACACGACCTACGACGCCATGAGCGAGGCGGTCTACCGCGCGGCGCTGGCGCACCTGCCGCGCAACGGCCCGCCCGGGCAGGAGGGGCTGTCGTACTTCGTCCGCCGCGGCGACCTGCTGCTCGTCGGCGTCAACACCTGCTGGTCCGGGCTCGGCGAGGGGCGCGTGGAGACGGCCTGGCTCGACCGGACGCTGGCCGACCACGCCGACGCGCGCTGGAAGCTCGTCATGGGGCACCACCCGGTCTGGCCGGTCAACGGCTTCGCCGGGCCGTACCAGCGCGACCTCGCGCCGGAGGACGGGCGGGCGCTCTGGTCGGTGCTGGTCCGGCGCGGCGTGCTGGCCTATCTCTGCAGCCACATCCTCGCGTTCGACGTGCAGGTCCACCACGGCGTGTTGCAGCTCCTCACGGCCGGGGCGGGGACGGCCCACCGGATGCCGGAGGAGACGGAATACCTGCATTGCGTCCAGGCGTCGCTCGACGCGGGCGGCCTGCGCTACCAGGTGCTCGACACGGCCGGACGGGTGCGGGAATGGCTGGCCTGGCCGTCGGCAGCGCCAGCGGCCGACTCGTGGACGCCACTCCCGCCGGGCGAGGGTGCCGCGCCGGAGTTTACGGGCGGTGACGCGGCCGGGGTGGCGCGCCTGGTCGCCTGGCGCTTCGCCGGGGTCTGCCCGCCGGCCGGCGACGGCGCGGCGCGGACGCTCCTCTGCGGCTGGGACGGCGGCCCGGCGCTGGCCCCGCTCTGGGTCGGGTTACTCGGCCCCGAGCGGCGCCTCGGCGTCCTGCTCGGCCCGGCGCCGGGGCGCAGCCCGCACCTCTGGCACGGCCCGGCGCTCCCGCCGGGCGAGCCATTCGACCTCCAAGTGGCGCTGCACACCGGGATGGGGCCGGGCGGCGTCCTCTGGCGGCGGGGCGACGGCGCGCCCTGGTCGTCGCTGGCGGCGGCCTCGCCGTGGGGCGCGGAGCGGCTGCGCTGGCCGGCGCGCTGGGCCGTCGGGCACGCCCAGCAGGGACCGGCCGATCGCCCGTTCGGCGGCCGGGACCTGCGGGCCTGGTGGCACGCGGCGGCGTTGACGCCGGAGTGATCCGGCACCGGGCTCAGGGCAGCCGCTCGCGGCCGTGCGGGGCGTCCCAGTCCACGATCGGACCCTTGGGGACGATCCCGGTCGGGTCGAGGTGGGGATGGGTCAGGTAGTAGTGGCGCTTGATGTGGTCGAAGTCCACCGTCTCGCCGAAGCCGGGGCGCTGGTAGAGGTCGCGCGCGTAGGCCCAGAGGTTCGGGTAGTCCACCAGGCGACGCAGGTTGCACTTGAAGTGGCCGTGGTAGACGGCGTCGAAGCGGACCAGCGTCGGGAAGAGGCAGACGTCCGCTTCGGTCAATTGCCCGCCGACGAGGTAGCGCCGGCCGGCGAGCCGTTCCTCCAGCCAGTCGAGGCGCGCGAAGAGCGCCGTGACCGCATCGTCGTAGATCGCCTGCGACGTCGCGAAGCCGGCCTTGTAGACCCCGTTGTTGACCTCGTCGAAGACCACGGCCTTGACCGCGTCGATCTCCTCCCGCAGTTCGGGTGGGTAGAGGTCGATGGGGTGCTTGGCCTGGGACAAGAACGCCTGGCCGAGTTGCAGGGCGAGGTCGGGGAAGTCGTTGCTGAGGATGCGCCCGGCCGCGCGGTCCCAGAGGGTCGGCACGGTGTAGCGACCGCGGAAGGCGGGGTCGGACGCCAGGTACGCCTCGCCGAGGAAGTGGAAGCCGTTGACCGGGTCGGGGTACTCCTCGGTGAAGGCCCAACCGCGCTCGTCGCGGACGGGGTCCACGACCGTCATGCCGATCGCGTCCTCCAGGCCGAGGAGGCGGCGGGTGATGATCGAGCGGTGCGCCCAGGGGCAGGCGAGGGAGACGTAGAGGTGGTAGCGGCCCGGCTCGGCCGGGAAGCCGCTGCTGCCGTCGGCCGTCACGACGTCGCGGAAGGCGTTGGGCTGGCGGACAAACCGCCCCGCCGCGTCGCGCTCCCCCTTCAACTGCTGCCCGATCTCCGCAGCGGTCATGGCCCCTACCCCCTCCGCGTCGGGTCACCCGCAACGCGCCACTCGTCACTCGTCACTCGTGTCACCGGCAACGTCCGGCCGCGCGGCGCTATTCCCGGCGTGTGCTATAGTCGCACCGGCGCGATCCCGACGACAAGAGCCAGGAAGGAGGAAGCGCGGTGTACGAAGGTATGATCGCGGAGACCTGCACCATCCAGGGGCACAACGGCGACGACATCGAAGCCTATGCCGCTCGGCCGCTCGGGGCCGGCCCGTACCCGGGCGTCGTGGTCATCCACCACATGCCGGGCTGGGACGAGTGGACGCGCGAGGTGACGCGCAAGTTCGCCCAGCATGGCTACGCGGCGCTCGCCCCGCACCTCTACTCCCGCCTCGGGCCCGGCAGCCCGGACGACGTGGCCGCGCGGGCGCGGGCGGCGGGCGGCGTGTCCGACGACCAGGTCGTCGGCGACGTCGCGGGCGCGGCCCACCTCCTGCGCACGCAGCCGAACGCCAACGGGCGCGTCGGCGCGATCGGCTTCTGCTCGGGCGGGCGGCACACCTACCTGGTCGCCTGCCGCCTGCCGGACCTCGACGCCGCGGTCGATTGCTGGGGCGGCAGCGTGATCGTGGACGACCCCTCGCAGCTCAGCCCGCAGCGGCCGGTGCCGGTGATCGACCTGACGCCCGAGCTGAACTGCCCGCTCCTCGGCATCTTCGGCAACGAGGACCGCAACCCCGACGTCGATCAGGTCAACCGCACGGAAGAGACGCTCAAGCGGCTCGGCAAGACCTACGAGTTCCATCGCTACGACGGGGCGGGCCACGCCTTCTTCGCCGTGGACCGCGCCGCCTACCGGCCGGAGCAGGCGGTGGACGCCTGGGGCAAGGTCTTCGCCTTCTTCGAGCGATATCTCAAGGCGCCCGCCGGCGCGGCGGCGCGCTGAGGAGCGGCGACATGTGCAGCTACATCACCGAGCGGGTGGTCGTCGAGGGCAGCGCGAAGGGGCCGGCCGGCTGGATGGCGGTCGACACCGCGACCGTCTACTACGACCACCCCTACCACGCGCAACTCGACCACACGCTCAACATCGACCTGGTGGACGCCACCGCGGCCGCCGGCCCGCGCGTGGCCCTGGAGTTGAGCGCCGACTCCGCGCGCGCCCTCGTGCGCGCGATTCTCGCCGCGCTGGAGCAAGGCGAGGCGGCGCACGGGTGAGTTGCGCTGTTGATAGTTGATAGTGGCTGGCGACGTCCTGACGGCGGGCGGCGCTCCGGCACGATCTATCAACTACTTACCAGCAACCATCAACGCCGCGGGACCGCGAGGTCCGCCGCGAGGCCGAAGTGGTCGCTCGCCCAGACGCCGCCGACCGGCCGGTCGAAGATGCGCGCGCAGGCGGTGACGGCGAGGGTGGGGCCGCCGTGCGCGCCGCAGCGCACGAAGACGTAGTCGATCCGGCGGAAGGGCCAGTCCCAATAGGCCACCAGCGGGTTGTCGGGGGTGAAGGTGTGCCCGGGCTCGTCGGGGTGGGCGCTCTCCCAGGCGTCGCGGTAGCAGACGCTCGTGTCGTCGAGGGACTGGCGGCCGGTCCAGAAGCGGACACTCGCCGCCGCGGGGTCGGCGTCGAGGTCGCCGGCCATGACGACGTGCAGGTCGCGGCCGGCCAGGCATTCCTCCACGAATCGCGCGGCGACCACGGCTTGCAACTCGCGTTCGTGCTCGAAGTGCAACTGCCAGCTTGGCAGGTAGTGGACGAAGAGGAGTGGGCCGCTGGGGTCGGGCGCGCGAATCTCCGCGGCGAGCACCCCGCAGGCGAAGTCTGCCGTCCGTGGGGTGACTGCAGGTCGGCCTCGCGCACTTCCCCCAGCGGCCAGCGGCTCGCGATCGAGAAGCCCTGCCCGGCCTCCACGTCGCCCCCGTCGCCGGGCTCGCGAACAGCCTGGTGAGCGACTTGGAACTCCGGGCCGAGGAGATCGCGCAGGCCGGCGGCGAGCACCGCCCGCCGGGCGGGCCAGTCGCCGCGCCGCCCCCACAGGTTCTGCGTGATGACGCGCATCGTCCTCTCCGCTCGGAGTGCAATGCTGGTTAGGGAGGGCCGGCGGCTGAAGCCGCGCCTGAAGACGCCTCACGGCGCCACGAAGCCCGCCTGCGCGGGCTGGGCTCTCGTTAGGCCGCGCCGGTGGCTTGCGTGGCCGCAGGTCTTCAGGCGTGCCTTCAGCCGCCGGCCCTGCCCCCGCGCCGCCGGTAATCTCACCGCTGATTGAAGAACTCGACGCTCCAGCGCCAGGCGCTGCCGTCGGCGGCGTTCCACCACGCGATCAGCGTGCCGACCTCGCCGCCCGGCAGCATGACCCGACTGCCGAGGTCCGCCTTGCCGGGCCAGCGATCCTCGCGCCGCACCCGGTCCCCCGCGATCCAGAGCCGCGTCATCGGCAGTTGCGGGCCCCGGCGCACCAGGCTCTCGCCGGTCGCCACCGGACGGTCGTCGCTGTCGCGCACCGTCACGGTGAGCGTCGGCGGGGCGGCGTGGATCCAGAGGGTGCCGGTCGGGTCGAGGCGCCCGCGCGCCACCAGCAGCCCCGTGGACGCCGCCTCGGGGTACCAGACTTCCCAGGTCTGCAATTCCGGCATGGCGTGATGCTCCGGCGGGCGCGCCGACGACTGAAGTCGTCCCTAGGGGCTCGCTCGCGCTCGCCGCGAAACTCGCCCCGGGGTTCTTCATCCCGGTCCGCGCAGGCGGACTTCGCGGCGCCGTGAGGCGCCTCTAGCGGCGATTTCAATCGCCGGCGCGGCCCCGCCGACGTGCCGGCCGGGCTAACTCGTGTGCTGGCCCTGCTGGCGGAACTCGGCAACCGATTGCTTGTAGTCGAGCGGGTAGACCGCGCGGACGTCGAAGTCCACCAGGTCCATGTAGGGCTGGAGGAACGCGGTCAACTCGCGCGGGTCGTCGTAGTCCACGAGCAGGAAGCCCGAGCCGCCGCCGGCCAGTTGGTACCAGCCCTTGATGCGCTCGGGGTGGTTGCCCCCCGCCTGGTCCCGGTCCACGATGCGCTCGCGCACGTCGTCGGCGGTCGTACCCGCGTGCCAGGTGTAGGCGCAGTAGTACAGCATGGCCCACCTCCTCGTTCGCCGCGCGGCCGCGCCGCGCCACACGCCCCCCGCCCGCACGATGGCTGCCACCGCTGCGCCGGCGGCGTGGATCCTGCGCACGGCGGCCGGAGCAGCCGTCCCGGCGCGGCGGGCGGACGAGGGGGCGATGGCGCGGGTGGGCCAGGCGGTCGCGACGAGGCCGGAGCGGGTCGGGCCCGTGCCCCGGGCGCGCCCGTGCGGGCGGCTGCGCGGCTGGCTGCCGTGCGCGGCGCTCCTGGCGGCCGCGGTGCTCTTCCGGCTGCCCCCGCTCCTGAACGCGGCGGGCGTCGACTCGGACGCGGCCGTCGTCGGCTTGCAGGCGGAGCACCTGCTGCGCGGCGAGTGGGCCTGGTTCCTCTGGGGCGCGGGCTACCAGGGCGTGGTCGACTCGCTGCTCGTCGTGCTCGGCTTCGCGGGCGCGCGGCCGCTCACCCTGATGGCCGTCCCGCTCGTCGGCTACCTGCTCCAGATCGTCCTCGTCTTCGCGACGCTGCGGCGGCGGCTCGGGCCCGCGCCGGCCGCGCTGGCGACGCTGCCGCTCGTCTTCGCGCCCCAGGCGGTCAACGGTGTGGCGCTGGCGCCGCCGCGGCAATGGGCGGTCACGACGGTCTTCGCCGCCTGCTGGGCGCTCGACCGCGCGAGCGGGGCACGGCGGCCCGGCGCGTGGTACGCGGCCGGCGCGCTGCTCGGCGCGCTGGCGCTCTACCTGGACCTCTTCGCCCTCCAGTTCCTGCCCGGCCTGATCGCCTTCGCGCTCGCCTGCTGCCTCGACGGCGCCCCGCCGCGCCGGGTGCGCTGGCGGCGGGCCGGCGCGTGCGCGCTCGGCTGCGCGGCCGGCCTCGGCCTGGTCTGGCTCGCGCGGCAGCAGCCGGGGGCCGGCGCCCCGCCCGCGGCCGACGGGCTGGCCGCGGCCCCGGCGCACCTGCGGCTCCTCCTCGACGCGGCGCTGCCCTGGGTGCTCGGCGTGCGGGTCTTCATCCCCGGCTCGGGGCTCTACCCGACCCCGTGGCGGCCGCCCGCGGCCTTCCTGGCCGTCCAGTACGGCGGCGCCCTGCTCTTCCTGGCGGGCTACGTCTACGGCGGACTCGCGCTGTTCCGGCGACGCCTGCCCTGGCCGGTGCGGCGGCTCGGCGGGCTGGGCGCGGTCGTCGCGGCCTGCTCACTCGGCGGGTTCGTCGTCGCGGCGGCGCCGCGGGACATGTGGTCGGCGCGCTACGTCGCCCCGCTGATCTGGATGGCGCCCTTCGCCCTCGCCCCGGCCGCCTACGCCCTGCGGCCCCGGCGGTTCGCCCTGGCACTGGCGCCGTACCTGGTCGCCGCGGCGGTCGGCGGGTGGCTCAGTTACGGTCCCTACGTCCGCGGGCCGCTGCCGGTGCGCACGCCGCACGGCGACGCCGCGCCGGAGGCGCAACTCGGCCGGGCGCTGCGCGAGCGCGGCGTCGCCGAGGCCGCCGCGCCCTACTGGCTCGCCTACCGGCTCACCTTCCTCTGGGGCGAGCGCCCCGTCGTCGTCCCGCTCGACCCGGGGCAGGACCGCTACGCGCCCTACCGGGGGGCCTTCGCCGCCGCGCCGGACGTCGCGCTGATCTTCGATCCCGCCGACCCGCGCTCGACCGCGGCCGACGAGGAGGCCCGGCTGCGCCGCGCGGGCGCGCGCTACGAGCGGCTGGAGATCGCCGGGTACACGGTGCTGCTGTGGCGTCGCGGGCCGCCGGGCGGAGGCGTGCCATAGCCCCGGCTGACGAGCGGGAGGCTCAGCCTGTGACGCGGCGCACAGGGGCGACAGACCGGCGTCACAGCGCATCGCCCCGCCCGTCCCTAGACTGACATCGGCGGCGCAGGAGATGGCCCGGCGCCGGATGAGACCAGCAAAGGGGGCACGCGATGCAGGGCACACTCAGGACTACGACTATCGTTGCCGCACCGCTCGCGGAGCGCACGCCGACCGGTCCGCTCGGCGGGGTCGTCGCGCGGGGCGTCGGTTGGGGGGCGGGCATCGGGGCGCTGGTGGCGGCCACCCACCTCGCGCTGGTCTCCGTCACCGCCGTCGTCGCGCTCCCGATCGCGGGGCCGCTCTCCCCGCGCGCCCTCGGCGCCGGCGCGCTGGCCGGCGTCGGGGCCGGGGCGCTGGGCGGCGCCCTGTTCGGCGGCCTCGCCGCGCTCGCGCTCGACGCCGCCTTCTACGCCCTCGGCCGCACGCCGGACGGGTCGCGCCGCCTGGGCGGGGGGCGCTGCCAGCGGGCGCTCGCCGCGCTCTGCGCCCTGATCTGGGCGCTGGGCGCGCTGCTCCCCGCCGCGCCGCTGGTCGGCGCGCTCGCCCCCGTCGCGCTGGTCGCGACCTGGTCGGCCGTCCCCGCGACGCTGCTGGCGCTTGCCCTCCTCCCGGTGCTGCTCGCCGGAT
>DASSSV010000023.1:0-3678 GCA_035708265.1 Thermomicrobiales bacterium
GCCTTGGTCTCCGCCGCCTCCCCCTCGCGCAGGATCTGGACGATCTGCTCCTCGCTGAAGCGTCGCTTCATGCTGCTCCCCCTTCCCGGAGAGCGTACCAGACTCACATTCCACATGGTCTAGTTGCCGGGGAGCAGGTCAGCGGGGCCGATGGCAACGCGCAGGCGAGTCCCGCTGCCACCTATTACTCGAGTGGAACCTGGCAGGAAACCGGCGAGCACACCGCGAGCTTCTTCAGCGGCACGGCGTATAGCTACGGCAATGTATTCACCTGCCCGTAGACTAGCGCTCCCGCTGAACGTCTCATCAAGCTAAACGGAGGTCGTCATGCATGCTCGAGTCAAACTTGTGAGCGTCTTCGCCGTGGTACTCACCCTCGTCATCACCGGCGCGGTTGCAGCAGGAGACCCGGCTACACCGGCTCCGGCCCCTCCCGCCCATATCGGCGCATTTGAGATCCGGCTCCCCGAGTCGCCAGCCTACCAGGGGCAAGAACCGGCATTCGTGGTTCCACCGCTTTTCGGTCCTGCTAATGCGGCAGGCTACGCGCCGCACCGGCTTGGAGAGCCGGTAACGCCTGCCGATGGCCGCCCTGTGGCCCAGTTCACGCCGCCACCGACGGAGACCCAGGCGATGGAGATCATGCTGCCGCCAGTCCGACAAGCCAAAGCCAATGAAGTCTCATTCAGCAATCTCGCAAGCGTGCGCTATACGGTGGCGGGTCACGACGTCCTCGTCACTACCTTCCGCCCATCACTCGCAGCGAGCGAACGACTCCTGGTGCTGGGGCAACGGACAGTGCAGCTCACGAACGGGGCCACAGCATGGGTGACGAGTGGGTTAATCCCCACTTACCCGGGTGGACCGACGAATCAAGTCGTGCAGGTGCGTGGCGATCTACTTATCACAGTCGCGAGTGACCTTGCGCCGGACCAGGTCACAGCCTGGGCTGCCGACATCACCCTCCCGCGGTAGTGTGCGGCATACCGGATAGTCGCGCGAAGCTCTCCGCGGCCGGCGCTATGCGTGCCGGCCGCGGTTTGTAGAGAACCGCACGACCTGCGGAATGTTATACTAAGTGCATAGGATCTCGCCAGCCCATGAGTCGTTCGCCAATCGAGGGAGATAAGGGAACAGTTATGGCGAGGAAGCCCGTCATCGCAGGGGTTGCGGTGCTCGCGGTCGCGTCGGCGGTGGCGCTGGCGCTCGCGCTGCGCCCGTCGCCCCGGCAGCCCGATCGCTCGGAACTCGACCTGAATCTGCCGGGACCGGCGATCGTCCTCCCGAGCCCGACCACGGTGCCGACTCCGCGGCCGTGATGAATCCCCGGCGGCGGGCTCATTCCCCCGCTTGGCGGAGGATCGCCGCGACGAATTCGTCCTTGGCGCGGGTGTAGGCGGCGCGGTCGTCGCCGCGGCTCGCGGCGGCGCGCTTGAGGTCGGCGTAGGCCCGCGCGGCGTCGGGGTGGGCGCGCAGGTGGTCGCGGAAGAGCAGGTGCCGGCGCAATTCCGCCGCGCCGGCCGCGACGACGTAGAGGTGGTGCCGGGGGAGGTCGGTCGGCGGGCGGAACGCCTCGCGACCGGCGATGCCGAGGTCGCCCTCATGGGCGTAGCCGCGGGCGGCGAGGCGCGCGACGGCGGCCGGGAGGTCGGCCGGCGCCGGGATCACGGCGTCGAGGTCCACGATCGGCTTCGCCGGCAGCCCCGGTACGGCCGTGCTGCCGACGTGCTTGACCGCCAGCGCCAGGTCGCCGAGCGCGGCGCACACCTCGTCCCGCAGCCGGGTGAAGGTCGCCGGCCACGCAGGATCGTACTCGACTATGACGATCGGCCGACCCGTAGATTGTCCCCCTTGATGACTTGCCCCAGCGACGACTGGCGACCGACGACTCCTACTGCCCGACCCCCCCGCCCGGCTCCAGGCGCTGGCGCGAGGCGGCGTCGGCGTCCACGGCGGCGCGGCTGTAGGGCATCGGGTAGAGGCGCTGCTCGCTCCAGGCGGCGAGCTGGCCGGCGAAGTGCGGGCTGCCGGGGTGGCCGGAAGAGCCGAGCGGCACGACCCAGCGGCTGTTGTCCCAGTCGGCCAGGTCGAAGATGTAGCGCATCACCGAGGTACCCATCACCGTGTAGCCGTGCCCCTCGGCGCCGGCGAAGCCGCCCGCCTGCGGCGTGTCGCCGTCGCCGCCGACGCCGACCGTCGGCGGGTTGAGGCGGGCGGCCAGTTCGGGGAAGGTCGCGGCGAGGGTGTGCTGCTGGCCGGTGCGGTGGAGGCGGCCCCAGCGCCAGTTGGCCATGTCCGGGCCGAGGCGTTCGGACAGCCAGGCGACCGCGCGCGCCAGCGCCGCCGCCAGCAGCGACGCCCAGGTCTCGCCGGACGGCAGGAGGGTCGTGTCGTCGGCCTCCATCAGCGCGAGGAGGGAGGCGCGGACGCGCGCGGTGATCGGCATCGCCTGGAGGACGAAGAGCGGCTCTTTCGTCGCCGTCAGGGGCCGCAGCGCCGGGCCGCTCAGGATCGCGGCGACCGTCTCCTCGCGCCAGGCGGCGTAGAGCGTCGCGGCCACGCTGTCGGGCGCCATCGTGCCGTCCCAGTCGAGCAGGCGCGCCTTCGCCTCGGCGACGCGCCGGTCGGCCGGCGCGATGTCGCGGAGGCGCGCGACGAAGGCGCGGCTCGGCAGGGAGACCTTGTCGGCGTGGACCGCGGCCATGTCTTCGACGCGCGCCCGCTCGATCGCGCGCAGGCGGGCGATGATCCGCTCGGCGCGGTAAGGCGGGGCGTAGTCGAGCGCGATGTAGTTGGGGTAGTCGTCGCCGACGATGCGGTTGTTGGCGGTCACGATGAAGCCGGTCTCGGGGTCGCGGGCGCGCGGCAGCTCCTCGAACGGGATCTGCCCGCGCCACTCGTGCTCGCCGTCCCAGCCGGGCACCGGCAGCCAGGCGTTGGCCTGGTCGCGCAGCGGGATCTGGCCGCGCGTGAGGTAGCCGATCGCGCCGTCCACGTCGGCCATGACGAGGTTGTTGCAGGGGTCCACCCAGGGGCGCATCGCCGCGTCGAACTCCGCGACCGAGGCGGCGCGGAGCATCGGCAGCAGCGCCTCGAAGCCGGCGTTCGGCGTCGCGGTCGCGCTGTAGCGCAGCGCCAGCGCGTAGCCGCTCGCGGGGTCGCCGACGACGATCGGGCCGTGGCGCGTGACCGTCACGTCCTGCTCGACCGGTTCGGCGCCGCGCACGCGGATCGTCTCGCGCGAGCGCTCGGCCGGCAGCCACTCGCCGCGATACTCGTAGCGCGTGGGGTCGCCGGGCGCGAAGCGCTCGATGAAGAGGTCCTGGTAGTCGGCGCCGGCGTGGGTGATGCACCAGGCGACGCGCGCGTTGTGGCCGAAGTGGGGGAAGCCGGGCACGCCGCAGAAGGAGTAGCCGATCACGTCGAACTCGGGGCAGGTCAGGTGGTTCTGGTAGTAGACGTTCGGCACCTCCAGCGCGCGGTGGGGGTCGCCGGCGACGAGCGGCTTGCCGGAGGCGGTGCGGCTGCCTTGGACCGCCCAGTTGTTGCTCCCAGCGCCCCAGTCGTAGAGCCCGGCGATCTCGGCGTCGAGGACCGGCGACTCGCCGACGCCGTCGGGCAGGCGGGCGTAGTTGGCGCCGGGCGGCACGACGAGCGGCGTCGGGACGGAACTGCCGG
>DASSSV010000024.1:0-7456 GCA_035708265.1 Thermomicrobiales bacterium
CGGGCCGTCGCGCGGTTCGCCCGCCGCAGCCCGCGCACGTCGGCCTCGCCCTTGACCACCCTGATGCGCCTCCCCGGCGGGCCGCTACCCAGCCGCCTACTACCTCGCGAGGATGCCCGCGATGCCCCTGCCCCGCCGGGCGACGACCGCGCTACGCCCGCGTGCCGGTGACGGATTGCTCGACCCACGGCACGGCCAGGCTCTTGTAGCCGCCGCCGAAGGGCAACTCGTCCTCGTAGTCGCAGGCGGCGACCGCCGGGATCCCCCGCCCCCAGAGGTATTCGAGCAGGCGCGCGACGAGTTGCCTGACGGCCTCGTGCGGCGCGTCGGCACGCGGGTAGACCTCGATCGCGTAGCGAAAGTGGAGGAACCCGTCGGGGAAGTCGCGCTGCTGGCGCTCGTCGAACTCGTCGTTGGCGACGACGTCGAGCAGGGCGTCCGGCGTGCGGACCGTATCGCGGAACGGGCCGTCGACGGCGCCGGCGAGCGCGCGGGCGAGCGCCGCCGCCAGCTCGGCGCGCGGCGCATCAGCGGCGATGTAGACCTTGCAATCGAGATCGTCGCTGTAGGTCATGGCTCGCCCTCCGGGCGTCGCAGCGGGATCCAGGGGCCGCGATCGAACGGACGCCCGACACAGACGACCGAGATATCGACCGGCAGGCCGAACTCGGCTCCGAGGGACGGCCGGAGGGCGCGGAGCCCGAGTTCGCCCGCCTGTATTTTACCCGTTTCCAGGGCGTGCCGCCTGGTTCTGTCCTTCGCGCTGCCGGGTTTCGGCGTGCCGAACGCTCGCCGCGCGATGGCGGCGAACTCGTCCGGGCGGACGCGGATCGCGATGTCGAGGTCCGAGTCGGGGCGGGCGCGATAGGCCGCCCGGCTGCCATGGATGCGAATATCGTCGCCCATCTGGCCGGCCGCCTCGCGCACCCGCATCGAGAGGGCCACAAACCGCTCGTCCGTCAAGCCTTGCGGCGTCGTGGGGGTGCGCTCCGCCGTCACAGCCCCTCGCGAGCACTTTACGCGGCGCCACTCCCATGCAGGCGGCGACAGCCCCCTCTATGTGGCACGTCGGCCGCTGGCGGTGCTGAGCCCACCCCGGTCGCGCCTACCCGCGCAGCGTCGCCTTCAGCCGCTTCTGCAGGGTGCCGGCGATGCGCTCGCGCAGGCGCGTGACCTCGTGCTCGGCCAGCGCGCGGTCGGGCGCGGTGAAGACGACCTCGAAGGCGAGGCTCTTCTTGCCGGCGCCGACCTGCTCGCCGCGGTAGACGTCGAAGAGGCGCGCCGATTCCGCCAGCGGCCGCGCGGCGGTGAGGATCGTCTCGCGCACCTCGCCGGCCGGCACCTGCTCGTCCACGACGACCGCGAAGTCCTGCACGACCGACTGGAAGCGCGACGGCGTGCGGAAGGCGCGCGGCGTGGCCGCGAGTTTCGCGTAGAGCGCTTCGAGGTCGAGTTCGCCCAGCGTCGCGCGCTCGACGTTCAGGCCGAAGTTGGCCGCGACGGCGGGGTGGACCTCGCCGAAGACGCCGACGAGGTCGCCGTCGAGCAGGAGGTCGGCCGCCCGGCCGGGGTGGAACGCGGGGTAATTGCCGCGCGCGACGCTCGCGCCGGGCACACGCAGGCGCGCCAGCAGCGCCTCCAGCACACCCTTCAGGTCGAAGAAGTCGAGCGGCTCGCCGGCCGGGCCGCCGTAGAGGGTGCGCGGGCTGCGCGGCCCGGCCATCGCGATCGCCAGCGTCAGCCGCTCGTCCGGCAGTTGCCCGTCGCGCGGCAGGTAGACCGGCCGGACCTCGAAGATCCGCACCGTCGGCAGGAACTTGAGATTCTCGGCCAGCGTCGCCATCACGTGCGCCATCAGCGTCGGGCGGAGGATCTGCCAGTCGCTGCGCAGCGTATTGACCAGCCGGGTGGCGGCGAACGACGGCCGGTCGCCCTCCCACCAGGTCGTCCACTGGCCGGTCGGGCTGAGGCGGTCGAGCGTCGGCTCGTCGGTCAGCGTATAGGCGATCACTTCATGCAGCCCGGCGCCGGAGAGGATGTCGCGGACCTCGTCGGCGAAGGCGCGGCGCGGGTCGCGGCGCGGGACGGCGGTGCGGCCCTCCGGCAGCGTCGCGGGCAGCGTGTCGTAGCCGATGATGCGGACGACCTCTTCCACCAGATCAGCCGACTGGGTGACGTCGTGCCGGTAGGTCGGCACGGTGACGCGCAGCAGCGGCCCACCCGGCTCGCCCGTCTCCGCCACCTCGACGCCAAAGTCGAGCCGCCCGAGGATCGCGGCGACCTCGTCGAGCGGGTAGGTGACGCCGAGGAGGCGCTGCAGCTCGCCGTAGGGCAAGTCGACGACGCGCGGCCGCACCGGGTGCGGGTAGAAGTCGGCGGTGGCGACGACGCGGGCGCCGGGGCAGAGGTCGCGGATCAGCGTGACGGCGCGCTCGGCGGCCGGCCAGACCAGTTCGGGGTCGATGCCGCGGCCGAAGCGCGCGGCCGCGTCGGTCGTCAGCTTCAGCGCCCGCACCGTCTGGCGGATGCCGTACATGTCGAAATTGGCCGCCTCCAGCAGCACGTTCGCGGTCTCCGGGCCGATCTCGGAGTCGGCACCGCCGATCACGCCGGCCAGCGCGACCGGCTTCTCGGCGTCGCAGATCGCCAGCATGTCGGGGTCGAGCGCACGCTCGACGTGGTCCAGCGTCTCCAGCCGCTCGCCCGGCCGCGCGCGGCGGACGACGATGCGCCGCCCGGCCAGGCGGTCGCGGTCGAAGGCGTGGAGGGGCTGGCCCCACTCCAGCATGACGTAGTTGGTGACGTCGGCGATGTTGTTGATCGCGCGCAGGCCGGCGAGTTGCAGCCGCCGCTGCAGCCACTCCGGCGACGGCCCGACCGTGACGCCCTCGATGACCACCGCGGCGTAGCGCGGGCAGAGGTCCGGCGCCTCCACGGTGACGAGGTCGAGCCGGTCGCCGCTGGCGTGCGGCAGCGCCGGGGCAGACGGGACGTGCAGCGGCCGCGCGGTCAGCGCGGCGACCTCGCGCGCCACGCCGAGGATCGAGAAGTCGTGGACCAGGTTCGGGGTGATCTCCAGCTCCAGCACGGTGTCGCCGAGGTAGTCCCGCAGCGGCGCGCCGACCGGCGCGTCGGCGGGGAGGACCAGGATGCCCTCGTGCTCGTCCGACAGGCCGAGTTCCTTCTCGGAGCAGACCATCCCCTCGCTGCGCACGCCGCGGATGGCGTTCGCCTTCAGCGTCAGCCGCTTCGGCTCGTCGGAATGCCCGTCCCACAGCCGCGCGCCGACGAGCGCCAGCGCCACCTTCTGCCCCGCGGCGACGTTCGGCGCGCCGGTGACGACCGTCAGCTCGCGCTCGCCCGCGCGCACCGTCGCGAGGACCAGCCGGTCGGCGTTGGGGTGCGGCTCGACGCGCTCGACCTCGCCGACGAAGACGTTGTCCCACTCGGCGCCGATCTCGTGGATCGCCTCGACCTCGACGCCGGCCATCGTCAGCCGCGCGGCCAGCTCGCGCGGCGCCAGCGCGACGTCGACGAAGTCGCGCAGCCAGGACAGGGGCACATTCATCGCTCGCTCCGCTCGCGAAGGACTCAGGACTCAGGACTCAGGACTCAGTGTTCTCGCTCCCAGGCGGTCGGCGCGCATGAAGGCGATGCGCCTCACCTGGCCTACTGAGTCCTGAGTCCTGAGTCCTCGTCAGTCTGCGTGGACCGGGGCCGGCAGCGCCACGCGCGTCAGCCAGTGGGCGTACTCGGGCGCCTTGCCGCGGACGATGTCGAAGAACTGCGTCTGCAACTGCGTCGTGACCGGGCCGGGGCCGCCCGCGCCGACCGGGCGGCGGTCGACCTGGCCGATGTAGGTCACCTGGACGCCGGTGCCGCAGAAGAAGAGCTCGTCGGCGACGTAGAGTTCGGTGCGGTCGATGTCGCGCTCCTCGGTCGGGATGCCGGCGTCGCGCGCGAGTTGGAGCAGCGTGCGGCGCGTGATGCCTTCGAGGATGTTCGCGGTGACCGGCGGGGTGATCAGCGTGCCGTTGCGGACCATGAAGAGGTTGCAGCCGCTCCCCTCGCTGACCTTGCCACGCTCGTTGAGCAGGATCGCGTCGTCGAAGCCGTAGACCTGGGCCTCGTCCTTGGCGATGGCCGAGTTGACGTAGGCGCCGGAGACCTTGCCGCGCGCCGGGATCGCGCTGTCGGCCAGGCGCTGCCAGGAGGAGACCATCACCGAGAGGCCGTGGCTCTCCTCGCCGCCGTAGTAGTCGTTGAGCGGCAACATATAGAGCGCGAAGCCGTCGGCGATGCCGGTGAGGGTCGGGCCAAGGTCCTGGCCGGCCTTGTAGGCGTAGGGGCGGAAGTAGACGTTGCCGGTCGGGGCGTTGCGGCGGGTCAGCTCGACCGCCAGGTCGCAGAGGCCCGCCGGGGGGAGGGGCAGGCGCACCTTGATCAGCCCGGCCGACTGGGTGAAGCGGCGGAAGTGGTCGGGCAGGCGGAAGATGTTGATCGTGCTGCCGTCCTGGTCGAGATAGCCGCGGATGCCGCCGAAGACGCCGGTGCCGTACTGCAGGGCGTGGGTGGCGATGCTGACCTTCGCCTCCTCGATCGGCACGATGCGCCCGTCGAAGTACGCGTAGGGCAGGAGCGTCGTTTGCATGGCGGCGATCTTCCTTTCCGTGCTGCTGCGTGCGGCGGCGACCCCGCCGCGCCCGGCCATTATACAGGCGTTAGGCGTTAGGCGTTAGGGGCCGGGCATGGATGTTGGCCACACGGTGGGAAAAGATGATAGTTGACAGTTGATAGTTGCGAGAGACGGGACCTCCGCCAACTACCAACTGTCAACTATCAACTACGAACGCCTAACGCCTACGCCTTGACCCAGTTGGCGATGTTCCAGTAGTCGGTCGCCCACTCGGTATAGTTGACGTTCTGGAGGCTCTTGGTGCGCGCGTAGACGCTCTTGCGGCTGACGATCGCGATCATCACGATATCCTGCACCAGGATGTCGTTCATCTGCTTGAAGAGATCCGCGCGCTTCTTGTCGTCCAGCTCCGTCGTGGCCGCCTTCCACAACTTGTCGTAGTCGGGGTTCTTGTAGCGGCCGTTGTTCCCGCCGGACCACTGGTGCGCCTTCTGCGAGAGGTCGGCGGCCTCCGAGGTCCAGCGCTTCATGTGCGCCTGCGGGTCGATCCCGGCGCTGGTGGTGTACATCTGGCAGTCGACGTACATGTGGCCGGAGGTGTCGGGGTTGCCGGCGTCGGAGGAGAAGAAGACGCCGGAGTCGACGCTCTTCAGCTCCGTCTTGATCCCGACGCTCTCCCAGCCGGCCTTGATGATCTGCTGGGTCTGCTGCCGCACCTGGTTGACGGTCGTCGAGTAGACGACCGACATCTGCTTGCCGTCCTTCTCGCGGTACTGGCCGTTCTTCTTCCAGCCCGCCGCGTCGAGCAGGGCGTTGGCCTTGGCCAGGTCGTACTTGGTCACTTCCTCGTTCTTTGGGTTGGTCGAGTTGTACTGCGGCGGATCCTCGAGGAAGTTGAGGCCGACCGCGCCGCCGCGGCCGTAGACGCCCTTGACCACTTCCTCCTTGTTGGAGGCGTGGGCGAACGCCTCGCGCACGTTCTTGTCGGTGAAGAACGGGTGGGGGAACTTCAGCGAGGAGCGCTCGCCGGTCGCCGGGTCCTCCTTGTTCGGGTCGGTGAAGTTGAGGAAGATCCGCTCGATGCCGCCGCCCGGCTGGAACTCGGCCACGCCCTTCCCGGCCGACTCCAGTTGCTTGATGATGTTGTCGGCGATCTGGAGGTTCCAGGCGTAGTCGAAGTCGCCGGTCTGGAGCACCGCGCGCGCCGCCGAGACCGCGTCGCCGCCGCCCTTGACCTGCACCTGGTCGAAGGAGGGCTTGTTGGCGTCGCGGTAGTTCTCGTTGATCGCGTAGACGACCATGTCGCCCGGCTTGAAGCTGGTGACCTTGTAGGGGCCGGTGCCGACCGGGTTGAGGTTGTTCTGCGAGTTGCGCGCTGCCTCGCCCTTGTCCTTCTCGAAGACGTGCTTCGGGATGATGCTGGCCTGCGCGGGGCGGTACCAGGCCGGGTAGGGGTCGGTGAAGGAGAACTTGACCGTCTGGTCGTCGATCTTCTCCACCTTGGCGACGGTATCGTAGAGTGCGACGTCGGTCGCGGCCGTCTTCTCGTCGGTGCAGTACTCCCAGTTGAAGACGATGTCGTCGGCCGTGACCGGCTGGCCGTCGCTCCACTTCAGCCCGGCCTTGAGCTTCCAGGTGGCGCTCTTGCCGTCGGCCGCGACCTCGCCGCTCTCCTTGGTGGGGATGTGATCGGCCAGCTTGGGGACGAACTTGCCGTCGTTGTCCACGTCCATCAGCGGCTCGTAGACGATGGCGCAGACGAGGTCGTCCTTGGTGCCGGACGACAGGTGCGGGTTGAGGATCGTCGGCGCCTGCCACTGGAGCATCTTCAGCGTGCCGCCGCCGCCCCGCTTGGTCGGGCCGCCGCCCTGCGCGGCCGGGCTGCCGGCCGGCTTGGTCGCCGCGGCTGGGGCCGTGGTCGCGGTCGCCGCGCCGCCGCCGCTCGGCGCGGTCGTGGCGGCCGGCTTGGTCGCGGCCGGGGCCGTCGTCGGGGCGCTGGTGGCGGCGGGCGCGCTGGTCGCCGTGGGACTGGCGCCGCCGCAGGCGGCGAGCGCCGCGGCCACGCCGGACGCCGACAGCCCGAGGGCGACGGCGCGCAAAATGAACTGACGGCGGCCGATCCTCCCCCGGAGCAACTGCCGCTCCAGGTCGGTCAACGCGCGCGTGTCGACGGGTCGAGACATCCCTTCCTCCTTGTGGTCCCTTCCCTGCGTTCTTCCGCCCCGGGCGGCGCGCCCGGGGCCTCGCGACACCGGCCACGCTGCCCGCCGCGCGCACTTCGCGCCACCCCGACGTCGCTGTCGGCTACTCCCCCCGATATTGGTGCTTTGACGTCGGGCGGGGGCGAATTGTTCCCTCATCCTGCCAGCGTAGCGGACGGCGGGAGTATACCGCGTCGCGTCCTGATGTCAAGCTGGCGCCATCCCGCGCGCGGGGACCGCCGGCCCGGCCGAATCATCCGGTCCGGCGCGCGCCGGTTCGTCCCCTCATGGGGCTCGCGAACGCCAGTTGCGCCGTCCTTGACAGTGCGCCGGGCGCTCGGTACAATACTAGCGCCCCGGACACCCACGGTGGCCCGGTGCATCGCGCGGAAGTGGCTCAGTGGTAGAGCATCTCCTTGCCAAGGAGAAGGTCGCGGGTTCGAATCCCGTCTTCCGCTCCCCAGGCCGCGGGTTTGCCAGCCGTGGCGCCGAAAACCACCAGGTTGTCCTGCCCATCGCCCCCTGATTTCAGGGGGCGGACGTGTCTAGCGACCCTCTCCTTTTGCCCTTCGACCCGCTGCGGTCGGCCATCGGCGACTACCTCGGCGCGCTGCACTCC
>DASSSV010000025.1:0-4179 GCA_035708265.1 Thermomicrobiales bacterium
CAACGCGACCGCCGACGAGGCGAGCATCCTGGCCGACACCGGCGTGCGGCTCGTGCCGATTCGCCGGGCCAACATGCGCCCGAACGACTGGGCGGACAAGCTGGCGCTGCGGGCGTACCGCAAGCGGGTCGAGGCCGTGTACAGCCAGTTGGAGGCGATGGGCGTGCAGCGCCTGCGGGCGCGCATCAACCCCGGCCTCGAACTCAAGATCCACGCCGCGCTCCTCGCGGTGACCCTCACCAACGCCGACTAGCAATTGCCGTAATGATTCGTACTCATCGGCCCGGGCGCTCGACTCGCGCCTACTAACTCGCGCCTACTAGCCCATCGCTATGGTCTGGCCGTCCGCTCGTCGGCGTCGCCCGCCCGTTCCTCTCCCGCCATACCTCGTGCGCCTCGGCGGCGACAGGCAGCGATCGCCGCCGCGTCCGACCGCGGGAATGCTCAACCGGGCCTCAATCGGTTCTAGACGCCTTTCCGACAAGCGGGCACTATGCTCGCGGTGTTCGTCCCAGCGCGGTCGTTGCGCCGCCATCGCCTTACGAAGCTGGCTTCTTCACCGCGACGAGCCGCGGCGAGCTGTTTTGATGGTTAGCGCGTGCATGTTCTGCTACAGCGGTGGCCTGGGGAGGCGCACTCGGGGGCCGGCACCCGGCCCACGCGCTCGGGAGGATGGATGGTCGTCGACACGCCCGGCACACGGGTACCGGTGGCGCTCGTGGGCGATGAGATGCGCGGTGGATTCCCGCACTGGTACGCGCCGTACGGGTTGCGGGTCCGCAGCGACTTCCCGCTGCCGCTCGCGTCGGCGCCCGATCTGGCCCAGGATCCGCCCGATGTCGTCATCGGGCGGGGGGCGCCGGGCAAGTGCCCGGCGCCGGATGGCCCGCTGGTCGCCTGCGCGCCGTGCCCGACCCACGGCGTGGATACCCTGGTCCATCGCGGCCCCGGCGGGGCCTGGATCTGGTGCCGCGCGCTGGCCACCTTCCACGTCGCGGCCGACAACCGGCGCGTGGACGTCTATCTCGAGGCGGCGGACGTCGACGAGGGCGCGCTCGGCCTGGCGCTGGTCGGCCCGGTCGCGCTCTACATCCTGCACCGGCTGGGCCGCCCGAGCCTCCACGCCAGCGCGGTCGTCACCGACCACGGCGCCGCGGCGTTCTTCGGGCCCCGCGGCGCGGGGAAGTCGACGGTCGCGGCGGGTTTCCTGCGCCGGGGGGCCACGCTGCTGACCGACGATGCCCTGCCCCTCCGCCTGCACGGCGGCGAGGTCGTCGGCGAGCCCGGCCTGCCCTTCATGAAGGTGTGGCACGAGACCGCTACCTCCGCGCTGGGGCACGCCGGCGACCTGCCGGACCTCATGGCGGACTACGAGAAGAAGCTCCTGGCGCTCGACGGCCGCTACGCCTTCGCGCAGGGCGCCGTGCCGTTGCGCGCCCTCTACGTCCTCGGCCGTTATGACCCCGACATCGCCGGGCGGGCCGACGTCGAGTTGCGGCGCTTGAGCCGGCAAGAAGCGCTGGTGGCCCTGCTGCTCCAGACGTCGAACCGTTCCTACTTGCTGCCGAAAGAGGAAGCCG
The DNA here is from genome assembly GCA_035708265.1 of Thermomicrobiales bacterium. Lineage (GTDB taxonomy): Bacteria > Chloroflexota > Chloroflexia > Thermomicrobiales > CADCWN01 > DASSSV01. Next base: position 1,581 of record DASSSV010000025.1, read on the forward strand.
CCTTCCTGCCCCTGTACGGCCGCCTGGTCGCCCAGGCGCCGGTGTATGCCCTGAACTACCCCAGCGGTTTCGAGCACCAGGACGCGATCGAGGCGCGGGTGCTCGCGAACCTGAGAGAGGCACGATGAGCGGCCTGGCACTCGTGTTCCATCGCGACGGCCGGCCGGCCGACGAGGCGGCCGTCTGGGCGATGCTCGCCGCCGCGCCCTATCGCGGGCCGGACGGCCTGGCGGTGCGGGCGTGGGGGGCGATCGCGCTCGGGCACGCCAAGATGGCGGTCACCCCGGAGGAGGAGGACGAGCGGCAGCCCCTGGTCAGCCCCAGGACGGGCTGCGCCGTCATCGCCGACGTGCGGCTGGATAACCGCGAGGAGCTGCTGGCCCGGCTGCCGGATCGGCCGGCGCCGGGCGTGAGCGACGCCGAGCTGCTCCTGCGGGGGTATGAAGCGTGGAGCGAGGAGCTCCCGGCGCGCTTGCTCGGCGACTTCGCCTTCGCGCTCTGGGATCCCCGGCGCCGGCGCCTGCTCTGCGCGCGCGACACCGGCGGCCAGCGCACGCTCTTCTACCGCGCCGGGCGCCACACCTTCGAGGCGGCGTCGGAGGTCCACCAGCTCCTGCAAGACCCGGCGGTGCCGCTGGTCGCGAACGAGGAGCGCATCCGCGACTCGCTGCTGCCGTGGAGCATCGCGCTGAACGCCAAGGATCATCCCCACACATTCTTCGCGGGGATCGACGCGGTGCCGGCCGGGCACGCCCTCGTGGTCGAGCCCGACAACCTCCGGCAGTGGCGCTACTGGGAGTTGCAGCCCCCGGCCGAGCTGCGCTATCGCACGGACGACGAGTACGCCGAGCACTACCTGAGCGTCTTTTCCGAGGTGGTCCGGGCGCGGCTGCGGAGCACCCGCCCGCTCGGCGCCCTGTTGAGCGGCGGGCTCGATTCGTCGTCCATCGTCTGCACGGCCCACGAGCTCTTCCGCACGGGCCGGGCGACCAATCCCGGTTTCGCCAGCTACAGCCTCGTGTTCGGCGGGTTGGACTGCGACGAGAGCGACCTCATCCGCGACATCCAGGCGAAGTACGGCTTCCCGGCCCGCTACCTGACGGTGGTCGAGGCGACCGGGCCGGCGCAGCTCGAGCCGCGTGGGTTCATGGAATCGCCCAACATGGGCCTGCTGGACGGCCGCGACGCGACCTGCAACGCGGCCGTGGCGGACGGCGCGCGGGTGCTGCTGACCGGCGAGGTCGGCGATAGCTGCGTCTATGGCTCGCGGGCAGTCTTCGACTCGCTCCTGCGCCAGGGGCGCCTGCGCGAATTCTGGCGGCACTTCCGGGCCTACCGCCGGGTGACGGATGAATCGCTGCGGCAGTTCTTTGCCCTGGTCTGCCTAGCCCCCCTGCTGCCGCTGGAGATCCAGAAGCGCCTCATGCTCGCGCACGTCCGGCGCGAGTTGCGCCGGGAGCAACACCGCCTGCTGCCCCTCTGGATGGCCGAGCCGCTTCGGGAAGACCTGTTCCAGGGCCACCGGCGGCAGTGCCTCGCGCGGGAGCGCGGGCGCCGCTTCGCGAACCTGACGCGGGAGATGGAATTCCGCATGCTCTACCCGCCCGAGGTCGCCAGGCACCCGGCGCCCTGGCCGATCGAGATCTGGCACCCCTTCGCGGACCGCCGGCTGCACGAGTTCGTGCTGGCGATCCCGCCGGAGCAGAAATTCGCGCCGTACCCGGGCACCGCCGAGTACTACGCCGGCGCCAAGCGCATCGTCCGGCGGGCGATGCGCGGGATCCTCCCGGAGTCGGTGCGGACGCGGCGGGTCAAGACGATGTTCAACGCGGTGATCGTCAACGAGGTGCAGCGCAACTGGCCGGCCTACGAGGCGGCCTTCGGCCCGGCAGCCCGGCCCGAGATCGCCGCGCGCGGCTACGTCGACCAGGCGCGCTTCTGGGCGCGGCTCCAGGACATGCGCAACGGCGACCACGGCCTCGATCGCGTCTACCTGATGCAGCTCGTGGGGCTGGAAACGTGGTTCCGGGCCCTCGCGCTGCCCCGGCCGCAGGCCGTCACCGTCGCGCCGCCGTTCGTGCCGGATTGGCGGCCACCGGCCGCCGCGAGCGATCGCGGCCTGGCGGTCCCGGCCGGCACGACCTAGTGTGCCGTCCCAGCCAACCGGGGCGCCGCCCGTTCGCACCGCGGTCTGCGCCCCGGTTGCTTCCCGCGAGACACCCGCGGGCGCGGGTGCCCGATAGACGAACGCTCGCCCTGGAAGGAGGTGAAACGCCATGAAGCGACTGTACCACAGCCCCACGCTCGTCGAGTTCGGCCGGGTCGACCAACTCACGTTGGGGGGCGGTTCCCCGAACTCCGACTACGCCTATGTCGGGACCTCGACCAACCTGATCACCAACCCCACCGCCCCCAACTGCTTCACCAGCGTGCCGTACGGCGCGTGTCTCCCGACGTCGGGCCCCGGCAGCAGCAGCCAGCCGCTCACTACCTGAGTCCCCGAGCCCGGAGGCGCGCCGGTGCGGGCGCGTCTCCGGGCACCTACACCCGAAGGGGGCGCGCCGGCCGTCGGGCCCCGCGCCGCCCGCGCATGGAACGC
>DASSSV010000026.1:0-7251 GCA_035708265.1 Thermomicrobiales bacterium
CACGCCGTCCCACGGCCCGCGCGTCGCCAGCAGGTCCAGCAGTTCGCCGGTGAGACGGTCGTAGGCGTCTTTGGTGATGAGGCCCAGCGGCCCGGTGTTGGCGAACATCAGCAGGACCACCTCGACGCCCGGCTCGCCGCCGAGTTCGAGAAATCCGGCGACCGTCGACTGCGCGGTGGCGTGCTCGCGTGCGATCGCCTCGCCGCGCAGGATGCCGCTGCGCTCGAAGCGGGCGTAGTCGGTCGGCGTCGGCGAGAAGGTGTTGGTCTCGTGGTAGTAGCCGAGCAGGGCCAGGCGCATCGTCACCTCCCGGGTCGGTAGACGGTAGACGACAGACGGTAGATTGCCGAGCCAATCGGCCGGCGGCGCTATGCTATCTCACTTCGCGCGCCGGCGGGCGCCTCAGCGCAGCGCCAGGGCGTCGCGGAGGATCGCGGCTTTGTCGCGGTTCGGCTCCTCCTCAGCCATCGTCTCCAGGGCGGCGATGAGGGACGCTTCCCGGCCAGCGACCAGGACGCTGACGAGGTAGCGATAGATGTTGAGGAGGGCGGTGGCGCGCAGGAAGTCGAGCACGAACGCCATGTACTCGTCGCGCGCCGCGTGCGCCAGCAGGAGGTCGAAGAGGCCGAGCAGGACGATCTCGTCCTCGCTCTCCCGGTAGCGCTCGACGAGCGCCGGCAGCAGCGAGGCGGGCACGGCGGTGAGACTCCGCAGACTCTCCGCGACCACGTCGCCGACCCCCTGCTCGGCGCCGGTCACGTAGGCGTAGAGCGGCAGGAGTTGGCCCTGCGCGGCTAACACCCGCACCGCCGTCAGCGCCGGCTCGCCCGACAGCGGCGACGTGTAGCGGTCGGCCAGCAGGCGGACGGCGTGGTAGCCGGCCAGCGCGTCGTCGACCTCGTTGAGGACGAGCAGGCCGGCCCCGCGCAGGTCGCCGGTCGCCTCGCCGTAGAGGAACTCGTAGGTCGTGGCGGCGCGCTCGCACAAGGCGGCGTCCTCGGGGCGGGCGAGCGGGCGGAGCGCGTGGAGGAAGGCGATGCGCAGCGTGCCGCCGGGGTCGCGCCGCGTGCCATCCTGGTCGTGGTGGGCGTAGCGGCGCAGGAACGCCGGCCGGAGGGCGGGGTCGGCGCGGGCGGCCAGCAGGTCGAGCGCGGCCCGCAGCACCTCGACGTTGCGCTCGCGGTCGAGCAGCCGGAGCGCGTAGGCGACCTGCTCGTCGGGCGCCGCGGCGAGGCCGCGCAGCCGTTCGAGCGTCGCGCGCGCCTTCGTCCCGGTCACGGATCCCCCCCTCCCGCCACGACGGCGCCGCCGCTCGCCCCACGGCCCACGCCCTACGCCCCCCGGCCGCCGTCAGCCGGCCGTGGCCCAGGCGCGCGTGGCGTCGAGATCGCGGTTGACCAGGCTGCGCGGGCGCTCGCCGCGGAGGATGCGCGCCAGATCCTCGGCCGCGAGCCGGCGTCCGGTGCGGATCGCCTCTTCGGAGTAGCCCCCGGAGTGGGGCGTGGTGACGACGTTCGGCAGGCCGAGGAGCGGGTTATCCGGCGCGACCGGCTCCTGCTCGAAAACGTCGAGGCCGGCGGCGCGGATGCGACCTTCCCGCAGCGCGCGGATCAGCGCGGCCTCGTCGATCACCGGGCCGCGCGCCGTGTTGAGCACCGTCGCGGTCGGCTTCATCAGCGCGAACTCGCGGTCGGAGAGGAGGTGGCGCGTCTCCGGCGTGAGCGGGGCGTGGACGGAGACATAGTCGCTCTGGCGGAGCAGGTCGTCCAGCGGGAGGAGTTCGACGCTGTGCTCGGCGGCGGTCGCGGCGTCCACCAGCGGGTCGTGGGCGACGACGCGCAGGTAGAAGGCGCGGGCGCGGCGGGCGACCTCGCGCGCGATCCGGCCGAAGGCGATCAGCCCCAGCGTCTCGCCGTGGATCGGCGCCATCGGCGGGAACATCGCGCGGTCCCAGCGGCCGGCGTGGACGGCGTCGTGCAGCAGGACGATCTTGCGCGCGCAGGCGAGCAGCAGCCCGATGGTGTGGTTGGCGACCTCGCGCTGGCAGAAGTCGGGCACGTTGGCGACCGGGATGCCGCGCGCGGTCGCCGCCGCGAGGTCGATCGCGTCGAAGCCGACGCTGGCGGTGACGACACCGCGGCAGGCGGGCATCGCGGCGAGGACGCCGCGCGTCACCGGGACGCCGCTGACGAGGAGCGCGTCGGCGCCGCGCGCGGCCTCCGCCAGCTCCGCCGCGGTCTCGCACTCGACCGGCACGACCTCGGCGCCCGCCGCGCCGAGGATGCGCCGCTCCTCGGGCAGCGCCGACTCCGGCGCGTGGGGGTAGGACGTCGTGCGGATGATGCGGTAGGGCATGGCGGCTCCTTTCGGCGCGGCCCGCCGCGCGGGAGACGGTGGCGGGCCGGGGCGCTTCGCGGCCGCGCGGCCGCGCGGGGAGGATACGAGCGGGCGCCGGGCCAGGTCAAGGCGCTGCAGCCCGGCGTTGGCCGGCGTCGGGCTACGCTGGCGCCCTCTGCCCCCTATCTCCCTTCACCCCTTTCACCCCGTACATCCGCGCGGCGCTAGACGCGCGCCGCCGTGGCGGCTATACTTGATTGTGAAACCTTCAAAGCCCGGCACAACCGAGCGCGCCGCCAGGACATCGGGACGCCGGGGACGAAAGCACGAAGCGCCTGATGCAGACGAGCGCACCGCCCTCCACCGCCGACGCCGGCCAGCAGCAGCTGGCCGAGCTGCTCGAGGTCATCCGCCGGCAGATGCCGGGGATGGACACCGGGCTGATCGAGCGCGCCTACCAGTTCGCCGCCCGCGCGCACGAAGGGCAGTTCCGCAAGAGTGGCGAGCCCTACATCTACCACCCGATCGCCACCGCGCGCATCCTGGCCGAGATGCAACTCGACCAGGAGACGATCGCCGCCGCCCTGCTGCACGACACGATCGAGGACACCGGCGCGACCGAGCAGGAGCTGGCGCGCGAGTTCGGCGGGCGGGTCGCCAAGCTGGTCAACGGCGTCACCAAACTGGGCCGCACCGCCAGCATGCACTGGCGGCACCAGGAGGACCCGCAGCGGCGCGAGCGCGAGAAGGCCGAGCAGGCCGAGAACCTGCGCAAGATGGTCCTGGCGATGGTGGACGACGTCAGCGTCGTCCTGATCAAGCTGGCCGACCGCCTGCACAACATGCGCTCCGCCCCGCTGGCCGACGCCGAGAAGCAGCGGCGCAAGGCGCTGGAGACGATGGAGATCTACGCGCCGCTGGCCAACCGCCTCGGCATCCGCCAGTTCAAGTGGGAACTGGAAGACCTCGCCTTCAAGTACCTCAGCCCGGAGCGCTACCGCGAGATCGAGCAGAAACTCGCCGCGGTCGGCGAGGAGCGCGAGCGCTACATCGAGCAGGTCACCGCGCAACTGCGCCAGGCGCTCGACAGCGCCGGGGTCGCGGCCGAGATCAGCGGGCGCTGGAAGCACATCTACTCGATTGCCAAAAAGATGGAGCGCAAGGAGCGCTCTTTCGACGAGATCTACGACGTCGTCGGCGTGCGCGTGATCGTGGACGAGAAGCGCGACTGCTACGGCGCGCTCGGCGTGATCCACGAGATGTGGCACCCGATCCCGGGCGAGTTCGACGACTACATCGCCACGCCCAAAGAGAGCATGTACCAGTCGCTGCACACCGCCGTGCTGGCGCTCGGCGCGCGGCCGCTGGAGATCCAGATCCGCACCTGGGAGATGCACCGCGTCGCCGAGTACGGCATCGCCGCGCACTGGCGCTACAAGGAGGAGGGGCGCAGCGACGCCGGGGTCGAGGCCAAGGTCGCCTGGCTGCGGCAACTGATGGAGTGGCGCGACGAGGTCGTCGACGCGCAGGAGTTCGTCGAATCGCTCAAGAGCGACGTCTTCCGCGAGATGATCTACGTCTTCACCCCGGCCGGCGACATCATCGCGCTGCCGAAGGGGGCGACGCCGGTCGACTTCGCCTACCGCATCCACACCGACGTCGGGCACAGTTGCATCGGCGCGAAGGTCAACGACAAGCTCGTGCCACTCAACTACCAGCTCGAGAACGGCCAGGTCGTCCGCATCACCACCTCCAAGGCGAAGGTCGGGCCGAGCCGCGACTGGCTCAACCCGGCCGCCGGCTACGTCACCACGGCCGGGGCGCGCGAGAAGGTGCGCCAGTGGTTCCGGCGCCAGCAGCGCGACGAGAACATCGCCCAGGGTAAGGAGACGCTGGAGAAGGAGCTCAAGCGCCTCGGCCTGACGCTGAAGATCGAGGAGGTCGCCCGCCACTTCCCGACCTACCCCAAGAGCGACGACTTCCTCGCCGCGATCGGCTACGGCGCGGTCACGGCGCAGCAGATCGCCGCGCGGCTCGGCGAGGCGCAGGAGCGCACCGTCATCCTGCCGCAGGAGTACACGCCGACGCGCCCCTCCCCCTCCAACCTGGAGGTGATGGGGGTCGGCGACCTGCTGACGCGGCTGGCGGCCTGCTGCAAGCCGGTGCCGGGCGACGCGATCGTCGGCTACGTCACGCGCGGCAAGGGCATCACCGTCCACCGCGCCGACTGCCCGAACGTGGCGAACGTGGCCGAGGCGGAGCGGCTGGTGCCGGTCTCCTGGGGCGACGGCAAACGACAGCTCTACCCGGTCCAGGTGCGCCTGAGCGCCTGGGACCGGGTCGGGCTGCTGCGGGACATCACCACCGTGGCGGCCGACGAGAAGGTCAACCTCCTCTCCGTCCTCACCAACACCTACCCCGACCGCAGCGTGACCATCCTGATGACGATCGAGGTGTCGGGCGTCCGGCAGCTCAGCCACATCCTCAGCCGCTTCGAGAACATCCGCGACGTCTACGAGGTCATGCGCGAGGGCCGCGACGGCGCCGCCGGCCCCGACGGCGGCCCGCCCCGCGCCGACGGCCGCTGAGGCGCGGCGGCCCGAACGGGTGTTTAGTCCGGCTGTCCCTCGGGCTGGTATCGCGCGAACTTCTCCCGCACCTGCGGCAAGAACCGCTCGCGCACGAAGAACCGGGTATAGCCGCACGTCCCGCAGACATAGAGCGTGAACTCCGCTTTGTCGAAGAAGCCCCCGATGCCCGGCAGCAGGTTGGGGCCGTATGCTCCGGTGGCCGCGACCTCCTCGACGTAGAAGTCCGTTCCGCCGCATTCCGGGCATGCCTTGATCGCCCTCGCGCTCACCGCAGTTCTCCTTCGCCGCCTGTTCCGGGTGCTGGACCGGGAATGCGCGAGCCGGCGTCCCCGCGACCTCGGCCACCGGCGTCGCGCTCGCCCCGTTCGAGCGCATCGAGGCGCCGCCGGATGTCGTACACCGCCACGCCCGTGCCGATGCCGATGATGACGACGAGCGCGGTCAACGCCAGCAGCCACACGACCAGCGTTTGCGCGGGCGTCGGCCGGAACGCGACCAGGAACACCGCGCCCAGCAGGCCGCCGACAATCGCGCCGGCGGCGAGGAGGACGGCCCGTTTCGGCTCCCCGACGCTCTCGCCCCAATAGCGCCACACGCCGGTGTAGCGCTCGGGGTAGCGCTCGCGCAGCGAGATGGCGCGCAAGGTGAATACGAGCATGAGGAAGGCGCCGAGGACGATCCCGACGAACACTCCGAGGCCGGCCATCACCGCACCTTGCCCCGCCGCGGGCATCCTCCATTCGCCACTCGCCATCAGCGTCCCACGGCGGCGTCCCCGCGGATCACCGCAAGCGCCGCGCCGCCGGGCGCAATCACGCCCCACGCGGTAACCGGGGCGGGCGCTGGCCCGCGCTCTGCAAGGGCACTGGCGGAGGTCTCACGCCTCGTGTGTCAGCGAAGGGTACCCGTGACGCTCTGGCCGCGCACCTTCGAGCAGCCCTACCCCTCCACGGTCGGGCTCATGCTCCTGACGAGCCTGCTGGCCGTCGGGTGCGGGCTCGTCCTGCGCGCGGTCGCAGCGCCGCGCTGGGCGACGCTGCCCTGCTGGCTCTGCGCGATCGGCGTGCCCCTGCTGACCTGCCTGGTCGAGACGCGCACCACGATCGTCTGCCGGCAGGACGACTTCACCGTGGAACGGCGGATGCGCTGGGGCTGGCGGCGCGCCACCACCTATCCGTGGGCTTCCGTCGTGGCGACCGAGTACGCCGAGTTCGGCGACGCGTGGGGCGGCCGCTGGTTCGGCTACTTCATCGTCACGACCCGGCGCGGGCGGGCCTTCGAGGTGCGCAGCGCGCGCATGGCCGACTTCGCGCCCCTCATCGAAGCGGTCAACGCGCTGACGCCGCAACTCCCCTACGTCTGGCTGCCGCGCCCGAACCGCGCGGTGGATCGACCACTGCGTCGGCTCGGCTTCGGCCGGTACACCAAAGTGCCGCGGGAGCACGCCGAGACGCCGGCCGATGAGGCGCGGTGACGCCGGGCGCCGATGACCGTCCGTGCGCCGGGCGATCGACCGGGATCGGCCGAACGGGGGATGCCGCTATCCCCCGTTCGGCCGATGGCTGCTTGCGCATCGCGCGGTACAATAGCCTCACAGTTATCGCCGCCGAGTACAGGGTCGTCGCCGAGCGTATCGCGGAGACGCTGCCCAGGGCAAACCTGTCGCGAGGCAGGGACGCAAAGCCACGGGGTCTCGGGCTGCCGAGATCGCCCGGCTGCCAGCGCCGATCCCCCACCTCTCCCGCTGTCCAGGCCAGGGGAAGGCGCGGCCGATGGGTCGCCCCGACGGGGCGGCCGGGCGCCGCGTCCCCGGCCCGAGGGCAGGGAGAGGCGGGGGACGATGGAACGGCCACGGACCGTCGCGCTGCTCACGTCCGATGACGTCGGCTGGGCCGAAGTGCGGGCGACCCTCCAGGGCCTGCCCGGCGTGTGCGTGCTCGGCGAGGCGAAGGGCGCCGGGGAACTCCACCGCCTCCTCTCGCGTCAGAACCCAGACGTGCTCCTCGCCGCGACCGTCGTCGCCGGGCATTCCACGCTGTCGCACCTGGCCGGGGTGCGCCGCCGGCGCTGCGCCGCGACCAAGATCCTCCTCTTTGCCGCTCGCGTCGAGCCGGCGGACCTCCGCGCCTGCGCGGCGCTGGGCATCGCCGGCTACCTGGTGTGGGACGAGCTCTCGTGCGCGGCCCTCCGCCGCTCGCTGGAGACCGTGCTGACAACCGACCTGGTCGTGAGCTGCCCGGCGCTGGCGCGGGCCTTCCTGGCGGTGTCGGGCGGGGGCGCGGCTGACGCGCGCCTCGCCCGGCTGACCGAGCGCGAGCGGCTG
>DASSSV010000027.1:0-3261 GCA_035708265.1 Thermomicrobiales bacterium
GCACCGCCCTCGTGTCGCTCCCCGTCGCCCGAGTCGCCCCCGTACGCCGAGCGCCGAAAGCTCGCGAGAGCCCGCAGCATGTGGCGAAGCCTGCCCTGCGGAGGGTCCGCGCCGTTCAATCCGGGCGCAGCACCGCCTTGCCGGCGATGGCGCCCCTGCGGAGCGCCGTGAGGACGGCCCCGGCCTCGCGCCACCCCGCCTCGCGGGCGATCGGGGGCGGGACGAGCCGGCCGCCCCCCGCGAGCGCGGCGAGGTAGGCGAGGTCGAGGCCGTAGGGGCGGCCGGATTCCTGCACGATGAAGGCGACGAGCCGCGCGCCGTGCTTCGGGTAGAAGTCGGCGATGTCGAGCGTGGAGGGCCGCCGCCCGCACGTCGCCGCCGAGCGACTCCAGCACGAGGTCGTACGGCCCCCGGCCGCCCGGGCGGCGCGATCGCCTCCGCGCCGAGCACCGCTAGGGCGCCGGCGGCCGCCGGGTCGCGGGCGGCGGCCGTGACGCGCGCCCCCGCCCGCCCCGCCAGTTGGATCGCATACCGCCCGACGCCGCCGGTCGCCGCCGTGATGAGGACGCGCCGCCCGAGGAGCGCGCCGCCCGGGCGGAGCACCCGCAGGGCGGTGAGGCCGACGACCGCGAGGGTGGCCGCCGCCGCGTCGCCCAGCCCGGCCGGCAACGGGGCCAGGTCGGCCGCGTCCGCGGCGACGCGCTCCGCCCAGCTCCGCTCGCCCAGCCCCACCACCCGCGTGCCGGCCGGGGGGCCGGACCCGTGCGCCGCGGCGCGGACGATCTCCCCGGCGATGTCCCAGCCCGGCCGGAAGCCCTCCGGGGCCGCGGCGACGAGCGTCGCCTCGTAGGCGTTGATCGTGAAGGCCCGCATGGCGACCACGGCCTGGTGCGGCGCGGGGTCCGGCTCCGCGACCTCGCGGAGGTCGATGCCGGTCGGGGTACGCGGCGCGGCGACCAGGGCGCGCATGCGGCTTCCTGCGTGGGCGGTCGGAGCGGGGCGGAAGGGGCCGACCTCGGCGAGGATGGCGGCGCTTCGGGCCGCACCTCGCGCGGGAGGTCAGCCGCATGGACGAGCATAGCGCCGCCGCCCCGGCCGAGCCGGCCGCCCCGCCGCTCGTCGCCGCCCCCTCGGGGCTGCTCGCGGCCCACCGGGGGCCTGCGAGCGCGCCCGGCCCCGCGCGCTGCGTCGCGCCGGTCTTCGCCGGCCTGTTCGCCTCCACGCGCCACACCATCACCCAACTGTTGACGGCGCTGGGGGCGGCCGACGCCGACCGGGGCGCCTGGTCTCGCCTGTTCAGCGTCCCGCGCGTCGACTCCGCCGCGCTCACCGGCCGCTTCCAGCGGGAGACGCCGGCACACGCCCCCGCCGATGGCCCCCATGTGGCGGCGGTGGACGGGGTGCCGACGCCGCGCAGCGGCGAGCGGACGCCGGGGACGGGCTGGCCGCAGTGCGCGCGCACCCCGGCGTGGCGGCCGGGCATCCACCGCGCCCAGCGCTCCCCGCACCCGGCGGCGCTGCTGCCGCGCAGCCCGGGGGGCTACGGCCGGAGCGTGACCGCGGGCGGAATGCGGCGACGCGCGGCGGCGTTGGCAGACGTATGGCAACGACCGGATGCATCGGAAGCGGCAATCTCGGCGACACCCTCGCCCGGCTCGCGGCGGCGGCCGGGTACGACGTGGCGGCCCGCAACTCGCGGGGGCCGCAGGCGCTCGCGGACCGTGGTCCCCGCGCGGGCGAGGACGGCGCCGGAGGCGGCGCAGGAGGTGTCGCTCGTCGCGGGCGCCGTCGAAGCAGGAGGCATCGCGATGGCCTGGGAGCAACCGCCGTCCTACCTGGAGGCCGCCGAGGCGGCGGCGCGCTGGATCCGCGCGGCGGCGCGGCCGAGCGCGCACGGGCTGACCTGGCTGCCGGAGCCCGACCACCCCGAGCGCCGCCAGACCGTCTCCGCGCCCGCCACGCTCTACAGCGGCGGCGCCGGGATCGTCCTCTTCTTCCTGGAACTGGCCGCGGCGACCGGTGACCCCGCCTACCTCGACGACGCCAGGCGCGGCGCCGACCACCTCGCGGCCACCTGGCGGGAGGTGCTCGACGCGCCGCCCCTCGCCCCGCTGGCGAACGCCAACCTCGACTTCGCGATGGGGCTCGCCGGGACGGCCTTCACCCTCGCCCACGCCTGGCGCGCGACCGGGGCCGAGGCCCACCGGGCGGCGGCGCTGGCGATCACGGGGCACATCGCCCGGGCGGCGCGGCCGGCCGGGGCGGGCGTGACCTGGGTCGGCGGGCCGACGATCGGGCTGGGCGACGGCGCGATCGTCCTCTACCTCCTCTGGGCCGCCCGCGAGTTCGGCGACGACGCGCTGCGCGACCTGGCGCGGCGGGCGGGCGAGCGGAGCCTCGAGCTGGCCCGGCCCGACCCCCGCGGCGGCCTGCGCTGGGCCAGCCCCGACCTCGCGGGGGTCGGCATGCCGCCGGGCGCCTATCTGCCGAACTTCGAGCTCGGCACCGCCGGGGTCGCCTACGTCCTGGCGCGGCTGCACGCCGAGACCGGCGAGCCGCGCTTCCTCGCCGCCGCGCGGGAGGGGGCCCGGCACGTCCAGGCGCTCGCCGCCGTGCGCGACGACGCGGCGCTGCTGCACTACCGCGAGCCGGACCTGACCGACCTCTACTACCTCGGCTACTGCCACGGCCCGGTCGGCACCGCCCGCCTCTTCTACGAGCTGGGGCGCCTCACCGGCGAGGCCGAGTACCGCGAGTGGACGGAGCGGTTCGCGCGCGGCATCGTGCGGAGCGGCGTGCCGGAGCGCCAGACGCCGGGGCTGTGGAACGTCGTCTGCCAGTGCTGCGGCACCGCCGGCATCGCCGACTTCTTCACCAGCCTCTGGGTCGCCACCGGGCGGCGAGACTACCTGGACTACGCCAAGCGCGTGGCCGACCAGACGATCAGCCGCGCGAGCGACCTCGACGGCCGGGGGGCGCGCTGGTACCAGGCCTGGACGCGCACGCAGCCCTGGGTCGTCGCCGCGGAGACGGGCTACATGATCGGCGCGGCGGGCGTGGGCGCCGCCTGCCTGCACCTGCACCTCGCCGAGCGGGGGCGCTACCAGGCGATCCTCTTCCCCGACAACCCCTTCCCGCGGCGCGCCGAGCGCGCGGCGCGCGCGCCGGCCGGCGGGTAGAGGGCGGCGCCAGCGAGCGGGCGGGACGTGACGTCGCAGCGGCCCGCCCGACCGCGGGCCAACCAGCACCCGGCCGTCGGTC
>DASSSV010000028.1:0-4587 GCA_035708265.1 Thermomicrobiales bacterium
TGGGAAGGCGGCTGTCTATTCGTAGGGGCCGGCCCCTGTGCCGGCCCGGTCTCCCAGCCGACAGATATCCGGGCAGGCGCCAGCCCGGCCCTGCGACCCACGGCGGACGGCGAACCGTCTGCCGCGAGGCGCAGCAACAGGGCCGGCACGGGGGCCAGCCCCTACGAAGGGCAAAAGGCTAGCCTATCCCGCAGAGCGCGCACGCCCCACGGCCCACGCCTCACGGCCCACGGCCTACAGCGGCTGCATCGCCTCCGGGTTGGGCGCGGGGACCCACCACTCCTCGCCGCGCACCGTCGTGATGTACTCCGGCCAGCGCAGCTCGACCGGGGCGGGGAAGTCGCGCGGCAGGAGCGGGGCGACCCACTTCTCGCCGCCGACCCCGCCGCCGGTCCGCTCCTTGAATTCGGCCTGCGTCCGCGCGAGCTCGTCCGGCCGCGTCAGCAGGTCGACCAGCGTCGCGGCGATCGTCTTGCCGCCGACGAAGAGACCCGGGTCGATCGCCTCCGCGACGCCGCCGAGCGCGTTGCGCGCCCAGGCCGGGTACTGGTAACCAGCGTGAGGCGCGCGCAGGCCGGGGCGCGCCGTGAAGAGGCGCACGGTCGGCGCGTGCCAAGTGTAATCGACATAATCATCGGAGGTGAAGTTGCGCTGCCACTCGGGCAGCGCCCGACGCAGGCCCGCCTCGTACTCTTGCGGCGTCGTCAGACGCTCGTTGCCGTCGGTGAAGGGGTTGTCCATCGGCGTCAGCCCGAGATTGCGCTGGATCTCGCGCGCGAACTCGCGTGCCCGCTGCCCGAACTTGGGCGGACCGACCAGTTCCAGGTTGCGGTAGGTGAGGTCGGCGAGGGCGTTGTTGGTCAGACCGACGCGCGTCTTGGTCACCCAGCGCACCGAGACGGTGCAGCCGGTCACGGCGGCCGCGTGCCGCGCGTTGTTCTCCAGCACGCTCGCGATTTGCGCCTGGATGCCCAACTCCGGCGAGCGCCAGGAGTACTGGATCTGGCTGAACCGCGGCGGCAGGTTGTCGGAGGTCGCGTCGCCGGCGGCCAGGACGAACTCGTTGAGCGTCCAGGTGCCGGTGTGCGGGAACATCGCCTCCTTGGTGTACTTGGTGTTGGTGTACATCAAGCAGAGCGCGTCGATCGCGCCGGGGCAGCGCGCGGTCGCGTGCGACGTGGCGGTGTAGGGCATCAGGCTCGGGTCGATCCAAGTCTCGGGGTGCTCGCACTCGAAGGTGAAGACGGCGCTCCAGTAGGAGCCGCACTGGGTCTCCCAGGCCGCGCTGTTGGTCCCGTGCGGGTGGTAGGCGATGAAGGCGTCGACACCGTCGTAGTAGCCCTTGGCGGCGTGGACCGGCTTGGAGCCGCAGACCTTCTCGGCCGGCTCGCCGAAGAAGCGCAGCGTCCCCTTCAGGCCGTGCTTCTCCATCGCCGTCTTCGCGCCGAGCACGCCGGCGAGCGCGGTCGTGCCGAGCATCGAGTGGGGGTCGGTGTGGCCCGCGGCCCAGGGGTGCAGCCCCTCGCGCGGCGCGCGGTAGGGGACCGCCTGCTGCGAGTTGCCCGGCACCGCGTCGTACTCGGCGTAGGCCCCGAGCACCGGCCCGCCGTCGCCCCAGGTCGCGCAGAAGGCGGTCGGCATCCCGCCCGAGCCCTCCTCCACGTCGAAGCCCTCGGCGCGTAGCAGGTCCACGTAGGCCCGCGCCGATTTGTACTCGCGCCAGGCCGGCTCGGCGTAGCGCCAGATCTCCAGGTCGAAGTCCGAGAGCCGCTGCCGGTTCGCCTCGATCCACTCCAGGGCCGTGCCCTTCTCCGCCGACCGCGCCGTCATCGGTGTGCCTCCTTTGTCGCGTGTGCCGTCGTCAACTCCGTTCGCCCCCCTGTCCCCCCAATGCTGGGGGGAACCCGCCCCACAGGCCGCGGCCATCCGGGGCATCGTCGGTCGGGCTCGGCCAGAAGATCGTCACCCCTCGCTATGGCGTTGACGCCTGGTTCCCCCCAGGATTGGGGGGCCAGGGGGGCCGTCACAACTCGGCCACCCGCACGACGCGCCCCTCTTCCGCCGCGCGGTAGGCCGCCTCCAGCAGTTCGACAACGCGCACGCCGATCTCGCCGGGCGAGCGGTTCTCGTCGCGGCCGAGCAGGAGGTCGACCAGGTGGCGCGAGGTCGCCTCCTGCGGGTAGCGCCGGTCGGGCGGCACCTCGTCCAGCGTCTCGACCGTGCCGTCGTTGTCGTAGATCCGGCAGGTGCCGGCCATCGCGTCGAGCAGGGCGTAGCCCTCGGTGCCGTAGATGCGGTATTCGAGCTGCTGGTTGTCCGCTTGCGCGGCCGGGATCGCGCCGGTGCTCGCCAGCGTGCCGACCGCGCGCGTGTCGAAGCGCACGCTGATGGCGTCGCAGAGGTCGACGGCGACGTCGAAGCGCTCCATGAAGGCCGCGACCTCAACCGGCCGCAGGCCCGTGAGCCAGAGGAGGAGCGCGGCACAGTGCGTCACCTGGAGGTGCCCCTGGCCGCCGCCGGCGATGCTCGGCTCGCTGTAGGTCGTCGGCGCCGGGCCGGTGATGCGCCACTTGAAGACCGGCTGGTACGCCTGCGGGTTGGCGCGGTAATACTCCAGCACCATCGAGGCGAAGAGGGCGTCCACGAGCTGGAGTCGCCCCAGCCGCCCCGCCGCGATCCGGTCCCGCAGCTCCTGATGCTGCGGGATGAAGTGGTAGGGGTAGCCGATCACCAGCGGGACGCCGCGCGCGGCGGCGAGGTCGTTCAGCTCGCGCGCCTCGCGGGCGCGGAGCACCATCGGCTTCTCCAGCATCAGGCCGAGCCCGCGCGCCAGCACGTCCTTCGCGATGGCGTAGTGCGTCGCGTGCGGCGTCGCGACGATCGCGCCGTCGAGCCGCTCGGCGTCGAGCATCTGCCGGTAATCGGCGTAGCGTTTGGCGACGCCGAAGGTATCGGCCGCCTGCGCCAGCCGCACCGGGTCCGGGTCGGCGATCGCCACCACCTCGGCCGCCGGGTACTGCGTCAGCGACGGCAGGTGCGCGTACGTCGCCCACCACCCCGCGCCGATCACGCCGATCCGCGCCCGCTCGGTGCTCTTGCCGCTCATCGCGCCTCCGTGTGGCCCTCACCCACCCCCGCCTCGCTGCGCTCGGCACCCCCTCCCTCTCCCAATTCTGCGAGAGGGAGGAGGTATTCATCGGGGATCAGTCAATGTGGAACATCTCGGGGAGCAGGCGGGCGAAGCCGGTCGCCGGGTCTATGTCCACCGCGATCAGGTCGCTCATCATCGCCTGCCAGCGGGCGTTGACCGGGTCGTCGGCCAGCGTCCGCGCCATCCGCGCGAAGTCCTCGACCTCCAGGTAGGCGAAGAGCGTCTCGCCGTGCCGGAAGATGCTGTAGTTGTGCATCCCGGCGCCGCGCAGCGCCGCCAGCATCTCCGGCCAGATCTCGTCGTGCCGCCGCCGGTACTCGGCCGGGTCGGCCCCCGGCTTGAGGTTGATGACGAAGGCGATGCGCTGCATGGCTCACTCCCGAGGCGTTAGGCGTTAGACGTTAGGCGTTAGGAGTCTCTGCGTGGGCATGGGTTGGCCGACAGCCGGGCGCTTGGCTCGCGATTCCTAACGCCTAACGCCTACCCCCTAACGCCTACATACCCGCGCAGTTCGTCGCGCAGCAGGGCGCTCTCGGCGAGGACGTCGAGGCGGTTGCAGTCGCGCCACTCCTGCCAGGTGTACTCGATCGAGAGGAAGCCGGCGTAGCCGGCCGCGCGCAGGCGCCGCACGATGTCCGCGAAGTCGATCGTCCCCTCGGCGCGGACCGTCTGCAGGTGGCCGGGCGCGGCCTGGCGGGCGTGGAAGTGGCCCGCGTGCGGGATCAGCGGGTGGACGCGCGCGGCCGGGACGCCCGCGGCGATGAAGTGGCTGTAGTCGAGCGTGAACTGGAGGCCGGGGACCGCCTCGACCAGTTCGAGCGCCCGCACCGGCGCCTCGACCACCGACTCCAGGTGCGGCTCGACGCTGACGCGCAGCCCCGCCGCGCGCCCGTCGCGGACGAACTCGCCCAGCGCCTCCACCGCCAGCGCGAATGACCGCTCCGGTCCCAGATCGTCCCAAATCACGCCGGGCAAGAGCGTCATGCCGGGGCAGCCGGTCGCGTTGCAGAACTCGACGAAGGCGGCGAAGCGACGGCGATTGGCGTCGCGTAGCGCCGGGTCGGGCGTGTTGACCGCACGGTCGCGGAAGCCGCGGCCGAAAGTCGGGAAGAAGTCGGACGCGCCGAGCCCCGCCGCCCCGATCGCCTCCCGCACGCGCGCCGCCCCGCCGCGCGGATCGGCCTCGATGCGCTCGGGCTGGAGGTGCGTGCCTTCGACGTGCGCGCCGAGATCGACATACTCCAGGCCGAGCAGCGCGATCACCTGCACGCTGCGCTCGAACGGCAGCAGCGGGAAGGAGAACGAGGTGCAGGTCAACTCCATCGCCGCGCCAGCCATCGCGCCCTCCTCGTGCCCGATCCTCCATCGCGCCCGTATCCTACCAGAACGCGCGCGGGGACGTTCACCGCAGAGGCGCAGAGAACGCAGAGAGACGA
>DASSSV010000029.1:0-4549 GCA_035708265.1 Thermomicrobiales bacterium
AGGCGAATTTGAATCGAGGATGATGCAGTTTCTGCAAGAGCAACTTGCTGGTCTTCCCGACTGGCCTACAACTCGCGAGGAAACTCGCTGGAAGCTCCTTCACCTGATTTACCAGGCTCTTGAGGAGGTCCCAGACGATGCCCCAGCTTTCAGGCACCTAAAGGCGGTGGCGGAAGCCGCGTGGGAGTACGAGGAGGCTGAGGACAAAGAGCGGGCCTACTTTGAAACCTATCGAGAGGGGATACGCGAGGCATTGCATGCGGCCAACACCGCGAAGGAAGTCACATACGGCGAGTACTATCCGGGGCCGGACGAATACTATCAAGAGTATGATGAGCCACTGGATGAAGATTACGATGACCACGAGTGACGCGACGGCGCTACCTTGCCCCCGCCCCGCGCTGCCCACCTGAGTCTCGGCGCCGCCTTGCTCCCGCCCCGCCGCGCCCCTATACTCTGAGGTTATGGAAACGCGCGAGGCGGCGGCGGGCCGCGACTGCTACGACGTGATCGTGGTCGGCGGGGGGCACGCGGCCTGCGAGGCGGCGCTGGCGGCGGCGAAGATGGGCTGCCGCACCCTCCTCCTCACCGCTAACCTCGACACCATCGCCTACATGCCCTGCAACCCCTCGGTCGGCGGGCCGGCCAAGGGACACCTCGTCCGCGAGATCGACGCCCTCGGCGGCGCGATGGGCGAGGTCGCCGACCGCACGGCGATCCAGATCCGCCTGCTCAACACCGGCAAGGGCCCGGCCGTCCAGGCGCTGCGCGCCCAGTGCGACAAGCGCCTCTACTCCTCGACGATGAAGGAAGTGCTCGAGGAGCAGCCGGGGCTGACGCTCCGCCAGGAACTCGTCGTCGACCTGCCGCTCGACCTCGGCGGGGACGAGCCATGCGTCCGCGAGGTCGTCACCCAGGCCGGCAACCGCTACCGCTGCCGCGCGGCCGTGCTGACGACCGGCACCTTCCTCCGCGCGCGGATGATCGCCGGCGGCGCCGTCGCGCCGGGCGGGCGCGCGGGCGAGGGGCCGGCCAACGAACTGTCGGCGACGCTCGGCGCGCTCGGCTTCCGCCTGCGCCGCCTTAAGACCGGTACGCCGCCGCGCATCGACGGTCGCTCGGTCGACTTCGCGCTGACGACGATCCAGCCGGGCAGCCCGACACCGCTCTGGTTCAGCGAGGCCGGCCGGCGCGGCGAACTGGAATCGCTGACCCGCGCGCCGCTGCCGCTCTACCCGCAGCCTGCGCCGACGCCCTGGCGGCGGCAGATGGCCTGCTACCTGGTCCACACCAACCCCGCGGTCCACGAGCGGATCCGCGCCAACGTCCACCGCGCGCCGATGTACGACGGCACGATCCAGGGCGTCGGCCCGCGCTACTGCCCCTCGATCGAGGACAAGGTCGTCCGCTTCCCGCAGAAGGAGGCCCACCAGCTCTTCCTCGAGCCGGAGGGCTGGCGCACGGCCGAGGTCTACGTGCAGGGCGCCAACACCAGCCTGCCGCACGACGTCCAGTGGGCGATGCTCCGCGCCATCCCGGCGCTGCGCGACGCCGTCATCACCCGCTTCGGCTACGCGGTCGAGTACGACGCGGTCGACGTCGGCGAACTGACGCCGACGCTGGAGACGAAGCGGGTGCGCGGCCTCTTCTGCGCCGGCCAGGTCAACGGCACCAGCGGTTACGAGGAGGCCGCCGGCCAGGGGCTCGTCGCCGGGATCAACGCGGCGCGCCACGCGGCCGGGCTCCCCGGTGTCATCATCCGGCGCGACCAGGGCTACCTCGGCGTGATGATCGACGACCTGGTGACGCAGGAGTTCCGCGAGCCCTACCGGATGCTGACCTCGCGCGCGGAGTACCGGCTGCTGCTGCGCGGCGACAACGCCGACCTGCGCCTGACGCCGCTCGCCTGCGAGTTGGGGCTGGTGTCGCGCGCGCGCTACGAGCGGGTGCGCGCGCGGGAGGCGGCGCGCGACGCCGCGCTCGCCGCGCTCGCAGCCGCCCGGCTGACCGACGGCGCGGCGACGCAGGCGGCGCTGGCGGCGCACGGCATCGCGCCGCTCGGCGGCCCGACTGCCGCACTGGACGTGCTGCGCCGGCCGGACGTACACTACGCGGCGCTGGCGGCGTTTCTCGACGCGAGCGGCGTCCCGGCGCCGGGCCCCGACGGATGGGCGCTGCCCGAGGACG
The DNA here is from genome assembly GCA_035708265.1 of Thermomicrobiales bacterium. Classification (GTDB taxonomy): domain Bacteria; phylum Chloroflexota; class Chloroflexia; order Thermomicrobiales; family CADCWN01; genus DASSSV01. The sequence goes on from DASSSV010000029.1 coordinate 2,188, forward strand.
TCGCCGCGCAGGTGGAGATCGAGGCCCGCTACGCGCACTACATCGAGGCGCAGCGGGCGCAGGTGCGCCGGCTGGCCCAACTGGAGCGCCGGGCCATCGCGCGCGACTTCGACTACGCGGCCCTGCCGAGCCTGCGCGCCGAGGCGCGCGAGAAGCTGGCGGCGATCCGCCCGGCGACGCTCGGCCAGGCCGGGCGGATCGCGGGCGTGACGCCGAGCGACCTGGCGACGCTGCTGGTCGCGCTCGAACGCGCCGCGCGGGAGGCGGGACGATTGGCCGGCGCGGACTAGGACGGAATGTCCGTCGGGGCGCCTGGACCCGGGCGCGTGTGGATCCGTACACTACGATGAGGAGGGGAAGGCGCGCGGGGCTGGCTCCCGGTCGCGCCGCGCTCCGCATTTGAAACGGGGTTTTGATGCGTATCCTGCTCATCGCCGACATCCACGCGAACCTGGTGGCGCTCGAGACGGTCGTGCGCGACGCCGGCCCGGTCGACCTGATCTGGTGCCTCGGCGACGTCGTCGGCTACGGTCCCTGCCCGAACGAATGCAGCGCCTGGGTCGAGGAGCACGCCGCGGCCACGGTCGTCGGCAACCACGACTGGGCCGCGCTCGGCCGGCTCGACCTCAGCGACTTCAACAGCGCGGCGCGCGCGGCGACCCACTGGACGACCGACCAGCTGACGCCCCACACGCACGACTGGCTCGACGGCCTGCCCAACCGCTACATCGAGGGCGACCAGACGCTCGTCCACGGCAGCCCGCGCCACCCGGTCTGGGAGTACATCCTGCGCCCGGCGACGGCGAAGGTGAACTTCGACTACTTCGACACCGCCATCTGCTTCGTCGGCCACACCCACGTGCCGGTCCTCTACCCGGAGAGCCTGGTCGGGCACGGCGAGGCGCTCTACCGCCCGCCCTCCGGCGAGCCGATCGCGCTCAGGAGCGGCCGCTACATCGTCAACCCCGGCAGCGTCGGGCAGCCGCGCGACGGCGACCCGCGTGCCGCCTACGCGCTCTACGACCCGGAGACGCGCCAGATCGAGTTCCGCCGCGTCGAGTACGATATCGCCGCGACCCAGTGCCAGATGTCCGCGGCCGGCCTCCCGGCCCCGCTGATCGCCCGCCTGGGCTACGGAATGTAGAAGTGAGAAGTGAGCAATGAGAAGTGGGCAGCGCCGGATCTCGCGCGCCTCGTCCACTCGTCACTCATCACTCGTCGCTCATCGCTCGTTTGCTATACTTGACCCGTTCCGCCGCTGAGGGAACGGCGGGTACTCGTGGGGGGAACGATGGCATATGGCGACCAGGGAAAGCTTGGTGCTGGTGCCGCTCAACGGCTCGGAGCACGATGAGCGCGCCATCGATGTCGCGGCGTTGCTCGCCAAGCGCGACCACGCCACCGTGTCCGCGATCTACGTCGTCGTCGTCCCGCAGGAGTTGCCGCTCGAAGCGGAGATGAGCGAGGAGGTGGCGCGGGGCGAGGAGATCCTGCGCCGCAGCGAGGAGTACGCGCAGTCCTGCGGCCGCGAGGTCGAGGTCGAGTTGTTGCAGGCCCGCGCGGCCGGGCCGGCGATCGTCGACGAGGCGATCGAGCGCGAGGCCAGCACGATCGTGATGGCGACCTCGGTCTGGAAGCGGGCCGGCGAGGTCACTATCGGGCGGACGACGATCCCCTACGTGCTGAAGAACGCCCCGTGCGAGGTCGTCGTCTGTCGGGAGCCGAGCTGCCGCATGGAGTGAGGTCGTGAGGCCGGCGCGGCGCGAGCCGCGCCGGTGGCCTATCCGCCCGGTCGCGGGCCGGGGGACGGAGGGGCGGGGCGTATGCACGTCGTCATCATGGGCTGCGGCCGGGTGGGGTCGCGCCTGGCCGTCGAGTTGGACGGCCAGGGCCACTCCGTCAGCGTCATCGACATGAACCCGAGCCAGTTCCGGCGCCTGCCGGAGCACTTCGGCGGCAACACCATCGTCGGCACCGCCATCGACGAGGACGTGCTGCGCAGCGCCGGCATCGAGGAGGCCGATGCCTTCGTCGCGGTGACCGAGGGGGACAACCGCAACATCATGGCCTCCCAGGTGGCGCGCGAGATCTTCGGCGTCAAGGAGGTCATCACGCGCATCTACGACCCGGTGCGCGAGGAGATCTACCGGGGCCTCGGCCTCGACACGATCTGCCCGACCATGGTCGTCAGTGAGATGATCCACACCGACCTGGTCGCGCGCCTGGAGCGGAACCGGGCGTAGTCGGGAGTCGGGTAGTCGGCTAGTCGGCTAGTCGGCTGGTGGTGGTTACCGCCGTGGAACGCGCCGACGCGAGCAGGCCGGCACTATCCGACAATCCGACTACCCGACTACCCGACTCG
>DASSSV010000030.1:0-25409 GCA_035708265.1 Thermomicrobiales bacterium
GTAGAGGAGCAGGACGGGCGCCGCGCCGAGGCCGAGCGCGGCCCGCAGCGCCGGCGCCCCTTCGGCGCGTTTGCACCAGTCGCCGTGCCGCCAGGCGGCCACGCCGTTGGGGACGTAATGGACGCGCCGCGGCGCCAGGCCGAAGCCCCACTGGCGCTCTTCGAGCGTCCGGCTCGCCACCGTGACAGCGCCGGCCCGCCGGGGCAGGTCGCGCTCCTGCCAGGCGAAGAGGACGCGCTGCGCGGGCGAATAGGCGCTCACGTCGTTCCAGCCGCCCGGCCCCTCCCAGTCGTCGCTGTCGACGACGAGCGCGGCGCGGCCGGGCGCCGCGAGGGCGGCGAGCGCACCATGCCCCTTCGGCTTGAAGACGTGGACGATGTCGGGCCGGAGCGCGGCGAGCGCGGCGCGCAGGCGGTAGACGATGCCGGCGGTGTCGCAGCGTTTGGGGAGGACGATGTTGCGGACGGCGACGCCGCGCTCGCACCAGCGGCGGCCGCTCTGCGCGGGGTCGTCCCACGGCGGCAGCAGCAGGGTCACGCGCTGGCCGCGCGCGGCGAGCGTCTCGGCCAGCGGCAGGGCGCGCGCGCGCATCGTCGCCTTCGGCGCGAGCGCGAACGGACCGAGCATGACGATGTGACGCGCTGGCACAGCACCTCGACCCGGGCGAGCGGCGGCGGGGGCGTCGCGCCCCGCGCCCGAATGATACCAGCGCGCCGGGCGGCGGGGCAACGCGCCGCCCGGCGCCCGCCGAGGCGTCTCCGTATCGTCTACAATACTATGCGGTATGCGCGCATATAGTATGTGCGAGCCCGATTGGACCGGTGCGAGAGGGGCATCATGGCGATCACGTCGCGGCACCTGACCTATCGAGACCTGGCGGCGCTGCCCGACGACGGGAAGCGCTACGAGCTGCTGGAAGGGGAGGTGTACATGACGCCGCCGCCGTCGGTGGAGCACCAATCCAACGTCGGCGAGCTGCACGCCTGGCTGCACCGGGCGCAGGAGGCAGGCTACGGGCGGGCCTTCGTCGCGCCGATCGGCGTCCTGCTGGCCGAGGACATCCTGGTCGAGCCCGACGCGCTCTTCGTCCGTCGCGAGCGCCTGGCGATTGTCGGCGAGCAGTACATCGAGGGTGCGCCCGATCTCGTCTGCGAAGTCCTCTCGCCCGGCACGCGCCGGCGCGACCTCACGATCAAGTACCAGCTCTACGCCCGCGGTGGCGTGTCCGACTACCGGGTCGTCGACCCGACGACCCGGACGGTCACCTGCTACGCGCTCGCCGGCGGCGCCTACGTCGAGGCCGCCCGGCTCACCGTGGACGACGTGCTCACCTCCGACCTCTTCCCCGGCATCACTCTCCCCGTCCGCGCGCTCTTCCGCGCGTAGCCCGAGTTGCGGATAAGTAGTGAGCGGCGGGCCGGCGTGATCGCGCCGGCCCCAGCGGGATAGCTCTATTGCTGCTGCTTTCTGTCGCCAGGGATGGGAGCGGGATTCAGAACGTGATCTCGGCGCGCGGCCGGACGGCGATCGGGTGGTCGGGCTGCGCCATCTGCCGGAGGGCGAGGTTGTGGTGCGCGATGATCTGCGCCGCGGGGAGGGTGGCGCTGTCCTCCGTCGTATGGCCGTCGGCCACCAGGGTGACGTCGAAGCCCTCGCTGGCCGCGCGGCGGCAGGTGGCGTCCACGCAGAGCTCGGTCTGCACGCCGGTGACGACGAGGCGTCTGATCCCGCGCGCCGCCAGTTCCTCCCGCAGCGGCGTCCCGTAGAAGGCGTCGCTGGCGCGCTTGTGGATGACCAGTTCGCCCTCGGCCGGGGTGAGGCCGGGGAGGAACTGCCAGTCCGGGCCACCCGGCCGCATCGTCGGCCAGTCGTCCTCGTGCTGGACGAAGACGACGGGCGTGCCGGCGGCGCGCGCCTCCGCGATCAGGCCCGCGAGCCGCGCCACGATCGCGTCCTTCTGATACGCATGCGCGACGTTGCCGACCTGCATGTCGATCACCAGCAGCGCCGTGTCGCCCGCCATCCGTCCGCCTCCTCGACCGCTAGCGTCAGTTCGGGGTCGCCCGACGGCAGCGGCAAAGCCCCGAGCGGCTGGTCGCTCGCTTCCCCTGGCTGTCCACCGAGAGAACCCGAACGGGGGAGGGACGGCCCGTCCCTCCCCCGCCGCGCGGCGTTTCTCGACTGTTCCACACCTGCCGTCAGGCCGCGGCGAGGGCTCAGTGGACTGAGCGGAGCACCGAGACGAGGCGGCCCTGGATCTCGACGTTGGCCGGCGTGGTGTAGATCGGCTCCATCGTCACGTTCGCCGGCTGGAGCCGCACCCGCGCGCCCTCGTGGTAGAAGCGCTTGAGCGTCGTCTCCTTGCGGTCCTTCAGCCAGATCGCGACCGTCTCCCCATTCTCGGCGGTCGCCTGCTGGCGCAGCACGACGATGTCGCCGTCGTTGATCAGCGCGTCGATCATCGAGTGCCCCTTCACCCGCAGCGCGAAGAGGCCGTCGGCGCGCTGGGGCAGCAGGTCCACGCTGATCTCGATGTTCTCGGCGAACTCGCCCTCCGCCAGCCCCTCCGGCACCGGGATCGGGTCGCCGGCCGCGATCTGCCCGACGAGCGGGACGACCACGCCGTTGCGGTTGCCGTTCGGCGCGTTGACCAGCTCGATGCCGCGCGAGATGTGCCGGTTGCGCCGGATGTACTGGCGCTCCTCGAGGATGTTGAGGTTGTAGTCGACTACGCTCGTCGAGACCGGCTTCCCGCTGGCCGCCGGCTTGAGGTGCGCCTGGATCTCGCGGATCGTCGGCGGGTAGCCGTGCCGCCCGCTGAAACCGGCGATGAAATCGAGAATCTGCTGCTGCCGCGCCGACAAATCCTTCATCGAATTTACTCCTCCCCGGCCGGCCCGCGCGACGGGCGCCGTGCTGTGGTGATACGCTCGCCGGCCTCGCGGCCCTTCCTGCCCAGCATTATAGGAGCGAACAGATGTTCTTGTCAAGACGGCACATGCGAAGTCGGCAGACGGCAGACGGCAGACGGCAGACGGCAGACGGCAATACCGGCTTCTTGTCGCCAACCGGGTTGCATGACAGAAGCCGCCTCTTACATCTTCTTTCCGCCCTCTCATCCGTCCCTTACTGCCGTCTGCCGTCTGCCGTCTGCCGTCCCCGCCCGTTTGCCCCCCGCCCACCCATCTGCTATTGTCGCGGGCGGGTAGAACGAGCACGGCGCGGGAGGGTCGGCGATGCTGGAGACGACGGAGCGGAAGTACGCGCGCCTGGAGGCAATCCTGCGCGAGATGGGCACGGTGCTGGTCGCCTTCAGCGCCGGGGTGGACAGCACGCTGGTCCTGAAGGTGGCGCATGACGTCCTGGGCGACCGCGCGCTCGGCGTGACCGGCGACTCCGCCTCGCTGGCCCCCGAGGAGTTCCAGGAGGCGCGCGACCTGGTGGCCCGGATCGGCGCGCGGCACCTGGTCCTGCGCACCGAAGAACTGAACGACCCCAACTACGCCGCCAACCCGACCAACCGCTGCTATTTCTGCAAGTCCGAACTCTACACCAAGCTGCGCCGCGTGGCCGACGACGGGGGCATCGCCTGGATCGTCGACGGCAGCAACGCCGATGACGTCGGCGACTGGCGGCCGGGGATGCAGGCGGCGCGCGAGCGCGGCGTGCGCAGCCCCTTGCAGGAGGCCGGGCTGACCAAGGCCGAGGTGCGCGAGATCTCGGCCCACCTCGGCCTGCCGACCGCCGACAAGCCCGCCGCCGCCTGCCTCTCCTCGCGCATTCCCTACGGCATGGAGGTGACCGTCGCCAAGTTGCGGCAGATCGGCGCGGCCGAGAGCGCGCTGCGCCGCCTCGGCTACCGCGGCTTCCGCGTGCGCCACCACGGCGATGTCGCGCGGCTGGAGTTCCGCGAGGACGACCTGGACGGCGTGCTGGCGCGGCGCGCCGAGGTGCTCGCGGCGGTCAAGGACGCCGGGTTCAAGTACGTGGCGCTCGACCTGCAGGGCTACCGCATGGGCAGTTTGAACGAGGTACTCCGTGAAGCTGTCAAGTCGTAGCGAATACGGCATCCGGGCGCTGCTCGAACTCGCGCAGCGGCGGGGGCAGGGGCCAATCCAGAGCCGGGAGATCGCCGAGCGGCAGCGGATCCCCGACGCCTACCTCAACCAGCTCCTGCTGACGCTGCGCAAGGCCGGCATCGTCCAGAGCGTACGCGGCCCGGCCGGCGGGCACATGCTGGCGCGCTCGCCCGAGCGTGTGACGATGGCCGACGTCATCGGCGCGCTGGAGGGCCTGCCCGCCGCGGCCGCCGAGCCGAACGGCCGCGACACCGACGAGTGGGCCGTGCGCTGGCTCTGCGGCGAACTCGACGAGGCGGTCAACTGCGTGCTGCGCCGCGTGACCCTGGAGACGCTGCTCGACCGCAAGCGCGCCCGCAACGACGCCCTGACCTACCAGATCTAGTCCTCCGCCCTTCCCCCGCAGAAACGACACTCAAACCGGGACGACCGCGCCGTCCGGCCGGTAGCCCCCCTGGATGTGCCGCGCCGTCACGACCGTCTTGATGTTCCCGCGCACGCCGAAGTCGCCGACCACCTCGATCCAGCGCGGCGTGATCGCGGCGACCAGGTCGTCGAGGATCGTGTTGACCGCCGCCTCGTGGAAGGTGTACTCGTTGCGGTAGCGGTTGAGGTAGAGTTTGAGCGACTTCAGTTCCACCAGTGCGCGGTCGGGGATGTAGCGCAGCCGGATCGTCGCGAAGTCGGGGAAGCCGGAGCGCGGGCAGAGGGTGGTGAACTCCGGGCAACTGCACTCGACGAGGTAGTCGCGCCCCGGGGCGGGGTTGGGCACCGCCTCCAGCGCCGCCTCGGCGATCTGCCGCTCGCCATAGCGCAGCGTCTCGGTGGTCTGCGTGGTCTCCATCCTGGGCGATCTCCCTGTGTCTTGCTCGGCGCGCGGGCCACACCCGGTCTGTGCCGCTCGCGCGCCGATCACCCCAGTCTACGGCGCGCCGCACATTCCCGACAAGGCGGCGCGACGGCGCGGGCGCATCAGCGCCTTGTCGGGCGGGCGCGGACGGCTGAAGCCGCGCCTGAAGACCTGCGGGCCACGAAGGCCGCCTGCGCGGCCTGACCAGCATCCCAGCCCGGCGCCGGGTGCCCTCGGGGCGTGGGCTTCCTGGCGTCCGCAGGGCGTCTTCACCCACCAGCCCTCCCCGCCCCCCATTCGTCATTCGTCATTTCGACCGCCCTCCCCGAACGTCCAGCCCGTCCCCTACCCGCCCGGCGGATGCCCGGCGCCCGCCCCGCCGCTACGCTGGGAGGCGACACGGATCGCGACGGCGGGGAGGATCATCATGGCGCTCGCGACATTCTACTGGCTCGACCCGGGCGCGCTCGCCGGCTGCAGCCGCCCCGGCCTCGGCGCGCGCGGCGCCGCGCCCGACGTCGTGCTGGCCGCCGACCTGGCCTGGCTGCGCGAGCGCGGCATCGCCGCGCTCCTCTCGCTCACCGAGGCGCCCCTGCCCGCCGCTGCGCTCGCCGCCCACGGCCTCGTCGCCCGACACCTGCCGGTGCCGGACCTCTGCGCGCCGACGCGCGACGACTTCGTCCGCGCGCTCGGCTTCCTCGACGAGCAGCGGGCGCTCGGGCGGTCCGTCGCGGTCCATTGCCGGATGGGGCAGGGCCGCACCGGCACCGTCCTGGCCGCCCACCTCATCCGCGTCGGCTGGGACGCCGGGGCGGCGTTGGACGCGCTGCGCGCGGCCTGCCCCGGCGCGATCGGCAGCCCCGCCCAGGAGGCCGCCCTCCGTGCCTTCGCCGCCGGACGCCAGTGGCTGCTGTGACGGCGGCCGGCGAGCACGCCCACGGGGGACACGCGCCCGGAGTGGGCGCAGTTGCATGATGGAGAAGGCGGCCGGGCCCCGGCTTCAACCGCCAGCCCCGCCCCCCGGCCGATACCCTTGCGTCGGCGGACCCGTCGCCGGGAAGGCCGGATGGCCCTCGGGGCATGACCTTTGCACTGACCGGATTCGGGACCGCCGAGCGCCCGCGGCGTGGAACCATCACGGCGCGCGGAACGTCTCTATGTGCGGCACTCGCGCGGGCGACCCGAATCGTCCGCGCAGGCCGGGTTACCCGGCGCCGTGGCCGGTGAGGCGGATGCGCCGGCGCGTCCGCGCGTGATGACGGTAAGGATACGAGCGAGGATGGAGACCACCCGCGGCGCCCGGCAGGCGCGGCCGTTCGCCACGCTGGAACGCCTGCTGCGCCCCGACCACACCTTCATGCGCTTCCTGCGCTTCGGCCTCGTCGGCGGCAGCGGCGTCGTCGTCAACATGGCCGCGCTCTGGCTGCTGCACGACGAGTTGCGCCTGGCGGCCGACCCGGCGATCGTCCTGGCGGTGGGGTTAGCGATCGTCAACAACTTCATCTGGAACAACTTCTGGACTTTCGGTGCGTCGGGCGTGGCGGCCCGCCGGGTGGTCCAGTTCGCCGCCATCTCGCTGGTCGGGATGGCGATCAACGTCGCCGTCTTCAAGGTGCTGCTCCACTTCGGCGTCTTCTACCTCCTCGCCGACTTGGGCGGCATCGCCGTCGCGATCGTCTGGAACTTCTTCGCCAACTCGCGGTGGACCTGGGGCGACGTGTAATCCGATTGCAGATTGCAGATTCAAGATTGAAGATCCGAGGCCGGCGACGAGCGTCGCCGGCCTCACCCATCCGGCAACGGCGACTCCACCACCCGAATCTGCAATCTTCAATCTGCAATCTTCAACCGCGCTGCGCTGGCACGCAACCGCACCCGGCGCGGGACCGTTGATACAGCGAACGCATGGCGGGTTGTCCGCCCGAGTGGCGTTTGCGCCCCACCGGTCCTGATGAGGTGCATGATGGTTTCGCGTCGCCCGGGCCCCCGGCGTGTCCTGCCTATGCTGCTGGCCGTCGCGCTGGCCGGCATCCTCCTCCCGGCGCTGCCCGCCGGGCGGCCGGCCCGCGCGGTCGGCACGGTGCGCTGGGGCTACTACGTCACCTACAACCCCGACTCGCTGGCCAGCCTGAAGGCGAACGTGGACAACCTGACCCACGTCTCCCCGTACTACTACGCCCTCAAGGCCGATGGGACGGTCGACAGCCACAGCGAGCAGCCCGACACGACCGCGTTCCTCCGCTCGCGCGGCGTCCTGATCGTGCCGATGATCAAGAACGAGGCGACCTACGGCGCCTTCCACACCCTCATCGCCACGCCGGCCGCGCAGGACAAACTCGTCGCCGCGCTGGTCGCGCTGGTGCAGGATAAGGGCTACGACGGCATCAACATCGACTTCGAGGGCGTCAACCCCGACGACCGCCCGCTACTGACCGACTTCATGCGCCGCCTCGCCGCGCAACTCAGCGCGCGCAACAAACTCACCACCATGGCCGTCCCCGCCAAGGCCACCGACGTGACGACCGGCTGGGCCGGCGCCTACGACTACGCCGCGCTGGCGCGCTACACCGACCTCGTCGTCATCATGGCCTACGACTTCCACTACGCCGGCGGCAAGACGGCGGGCGCGGTCGCCCCGGTCCCCTGGGTGCGCGACGTGGCGACCTTCGCGGCGCGGCAGTTCGGGCCGGGCAAGGTCGTCCTCGGCGTGCCCTTCTACGGCCTCGACTGGGACACGACCAAGGGGCCGCCCGCGCAGACGGTGCGGATGGACGGCGGCCCGGCGCTGGCCGCCAAGCCGGGCGCGACGGCCGGCTACAGCGACACCGACCAGGCCAACTGGGTGCGCTACACCGACGCGGCCGGCCACAAGCACGAGGCGTGGTACGAGGACGGCCGCAGCCTCGCCGCGAAGTTCCAGGTCGTCGACGACCTCGGCCTCGCCGGTTTCGCCGCCTGGCGGATCGGGCAGGAGAACGGCGCGGCCTGGGCGGCGATCCGCCAGCTCAACACGCCGGCCACGCGCGTCGCCCCGGTCGAGAACACCGCCGACCGCGCCTACTTCCCCGAGACCGGCCACATCGTCTCGGGCGTCTTCCTCCAGTACTGGAAGCAGTACGGCGGGCTGGCGCAGTTCGGCCTGCCGCGGACCGAGGTCTTCGCCGAGCGCAGCCCCTATGACGGCAAGACCTACCAGGTGCAGTACTTCGAGCGCGCCCGCTTCGAGTATCACCCCGAGAACGAGGGCACGCCCTACGTCATCCTCCTCGGCCTGCTCGGCCGCGACTTCCACCCCGTCGAGCCGCCCGCCGCGCCGAAGGCGGGGCAGAGTTACTTTCCCGAGACCGGCCACAACCTCGGCGGCGCCTTCCGCGAGTACTGGCTCAGCCACGGCGGGCTCTTCGTCAGCGGCCTGCCGATCACCGAGGAATTCACCGAGATCAACCCGGTCGACGGCAAGGCGTACACGGTGCAGTACTTCGAGCGCGCCCGCTACGAGTACCACCCCGAGAACGCCGGCACCCCCTACACCGTCCTCCTCGGCCTGCTCGGCAACCGGCTCCTCCAGCAGAAGGGCTGGATCCCGTGAATTGAGAAATGAGAAGCGAGAAGTATGAACGGCCGGGGGGACGGGCTCGGTCGTGGCTCGCCATTCTCACTTCATACTTCTCCAGGTGGCGCCAGCGGCGCGGCGGGGTCCCAGTCCGCGACCGGGAAGTCGGGCGCGTGGCCGTCGAGCCAGCGCGCGACCGCCCGCTCCAGCCAGGCGAGGAGCGCCCGCTGCTCCGGCGCGGCCAGGCGCAGCAGCGCCTCGTAGGGCGCCATCGTCGCCGCTTGCAGCACCGCCGCCTCCGGCGTCCAGCGCCCCTTCGCCACGCGCGTCGTCACGGCGACGTAGAGCCCATCTTCGTCGCGGCGCAGTTCGACGGCGTAGGTCGCGGCCTCGCGCTGGTGGAAGTAGCGCTCGTGCTGGGTCGCGCGATGGGCGGCGTAGCGCTCCGGCCCGACGGCCCCGACCTCGACCGCGTGCCGCAGCCGCGGCAGCACCGCGCGCAGCCGCAGTGGCAACTCCGCCGTGCCGAGCCGCCGCTGCGCCCAGGCGACGAAGAGGAGCGCGCCGACGGCGACCTGCCCCGGCCCGAGCGCGGGGTCGCCGGGGTCCGGCGCCGATTCGACGAGCAGCGTCGGGGTGTAACTCTCGTCCTCCGGTTCCTCCGGGTAGGGGCTGACGGCGAGCACGCGCACGGTGAAGCAGGCCAGGGGTTCCTCGCGCCGCCCGCGCCACCGCCGCCGGACCCCGCGCAACATGACCCACCCCCTCCCCGGCACCCGCGCCGATCCGCGCCGCACCCCGCCGTGCCGCCGCGAGCAGTATGCCACGCCCGCGCGCGGGGGAGTAGTGGGACGCCCTCACCCCCCATCCCCCTCTCCCAGGACTGGGAGAGGGGGAGCCCGCCGAGACGGAGTGGTGTCCTTATGGGGCACTGGTGGGGGAGATGAGCAGGCCGTCTCCTCGCCGTTCTCCCGTCCGATACCCTCGAAAAGCGGCACCCCGTTTCCGTGGGTTCTCCCCCCTCCCCCAGGATTGGGAGAGGCGGGTGCCCTCTGGGCGTGGGGAGGTGAGGGCCGCCGGCCGTCCTTGACTCCCCCGCCGCGGCTCGACTAGAGTATCCCGCGATGGACGGGCCTCGCGACGGACGATCCCGGCAGAGAGGGCGGCGGGCGGCGCGCGCGACGGCGGTGCTCGCCGTCGCGCTCGTGTTGCTGCCCCTCCTCGCCGGCTGCGCCGGGTCCGCCCGGCCCCCCGCGCCGACGATCCAGGTCAAGCCGGTCCCGGCCGACCGCTATCCCCACCCGGAGTACCTGGCCGACACCGCCTGGCTGGCGCAACACCTCGCCGACCCGAACGTCCGCGTCGTCGACCTCTCGTCGCTCGCCGACTACCGCCGCGGCCACATCCCCGGCGCGGTCCACGTCTGGTGGCAGGACCTGGTCGAGGTCAACAACGACACCTACGGGATGCTGGTGGACCCCGAGTCGCGCAAACGCGTCATCGGCGGCGCCGGCATCCGCCCCGGCATGACCGTCGCCGCCTACGACGACGCCGGCGGGCGCTACGCCGCCTACTTCCTCTGGGTGCTGACCTACACCGACTACGCGGCCGGCAAGTTGCTCAACGGCGGCTTCGACACCTGGCGCGCCGAGGGGCGCCCGGTGACGCGCGACGTGCCCGCGGTCGCCCCGGTGGCGCTGCCCGACCGCCCGACCGACGAGGCGGTGCTGCTCTACCGCGGCAAAGACCTCGCGCCGCACCTGACCGACCACAGCGTCGCCATCGTCGACACCCGCTCCCCGACCGAGGGGCGCGAGACCTGGGGCGGCCTCCTGCGGGTCGGCCGCATCCCCGGCGCGCTGCCGATCCCCTGGGAGCGCAACCTGGGGCAGAAGGGCACCGCGGTCGTCCGCGACCCCGGCGAATTGCCCGCCGTCTACAAGGACATCCGGCCCGACCAGGACGTCGTCGTCTACGGCCTGACCGGCGTCGACGCCGCACAGACCTTCTGGATTCTGCGCGTCCTCGGCTACCAGCACGTGCGCCTCTACGACGGCTCCTGGGCCGAGTGGGGCGCCCTCCTCCCCGGCACCCCCTTCCCCGTCGAGCCGCTCGCCGTCGGCTGAGCGGAAGTATGAAGTACGAAGTACGAGATACGAATTAAGACGCGGCCACCTTGGCCGTCGCCGTCTCGTACTTCGTACCTCGTACCTCGTACTTCATGACGCTTCCGATAGGAAGCGTATGAGGGTCGCGTTGCAGGCGGCGGGGGATTCGTACATCGGGACGTGGCCGGCGTCGGGCAGCAGGCGCAAGCGAGCGCCGGGGAGGCGGCGGGCGAGTTCCCGGCCGTGCGCGGGCGGGAGGAGCGGGTCGCGCGCGCCCCAGAGGATCAGCGTCGGCGCGCGGACGGCCTCTAGCGGCAGCGGCTCCGCCGCGAGGAGTTCCCGGAGCGTGCGCAGCAGGCGCGGCGGCCCGGTGCGCAGCGAATCGCGCGCGAGGACCGGCAGGAAGCGCGGCGCGACGGTGGCGGGGATCAGGCGCGGGCGCAGTGTCTCGCCCAGCCTGACCGGCAGCGCGGCCGGCGCGACGAGCGCCAGCCGGCCGACCCGTTCCGGGTGCGCGGCGGCCAGCGCGAGCGCCGTGTAGCCGCCGAGCGAGTGCGCCGCGACGTGGGCCCAGTCGAGCCCCAGCGCGTCCAGCCAGGCGAGCACGAACGTCGGCGCGCGGGCCAGCGGCACCCGGCCCGCCTCGCGCCAGCGCGCGAAGCCCACGAAATCGAGCGCGTAGCAGCGGTAGCGCGGGGCCAGCGCGCGCAGTGTTGGCCGCCACCAGCGCCACGAACCGTCGAGCCCGTGCAGGAACACCACCGGCGGCCCGCTCCCGGCCACCACGTAGCGCGCCGGCCCGGCCGCCGTTTCGATCGTCGGCATCTGTGGCCCTCACCCCCGGCCGCCCGCGCCGGGATTGACAACGCCGATGGCTGTAGGTATGCTCACGGGGAGTCCCGGCGACAGGGCTCGCATGGTGCCCTTGCAACCTACAGCCGAATCTCCCGCGCGGCGCCGGCGCGCCGCACGACGCAATGGCGCGTCACTGGACGGCGACGTATCGCCGTGTCGAGCCTCGGACCGGTGGGGTGTGGCATGGCCGCGACGACGACAACGACGGCGCCCGCGCGCGAGGTCGCCGCGCGCGCCGAACCGCTCGCCCTGGTGCGGCGCATCGCCCGCAGTTACCTCCTCCGCCGCATCGGCAAGGCCGCGTTCACGATCTTCTTCGTGACCACGCTGACCTTCTTCATCGTCCGCCTGATGCCCGGCAGCCCCGTCGAAGTCTACATCAACTCGCTGATGGGCCAGTACGGCTACTCCTACCAGCAGGCCGCCGCCCAGGCCGCCGCGCTCTTCTCGATCGACCCCAACGAGCCGCTCTGGCACCAGTACGTCTCCTACCTCGGCAACCTCGCGCACGGCAACCTCGGCAAGTCGCTCGTCTCGGCCGGGACGCCCGTGGGGACGCTGCTGCTGCAATACCTGCCCTGGACCCTCTTCAGCGTCGGGATCGGCCTGCTGATCAGCTTCGTCCTCGGCATCGGCATCGGCATGGTGATGGCCTACCGGCGCGAGGGGCCGTTCGACCACGTCATGACCGTGCTCGGCTCGCTCTTCCACTCGATCCCCAACTACCTGATCGCGATCATGATCGTCGTCTTCTTCGGCGTGCGGCTCGGCTGGCTGCCGATCACCGCGATGCGCGGCTCCTACTCGCCCGGGGTCAAGCCCGGGCTCACTCCGGCGTTCATCGGCGACGCGCTCTTCCACGCCGCGCTGCCGATCCTGACCTACATCCTGACCTCGATCGGCTCGTGGATGCTGATCATGAAGAGCAGCACGCTCGCCGCGCTCGACGAGGACTACGTCACGGTCGCCCGCGCGCGCGGCCTGACCGACGGCCGCATCACCACCGCCTACGTCGGGCGCAACGCGGTCTTGCCGCTCTTCACCCAGCTCGCCGTGGCGATCGGCTTCGTTGCCGGCGGCTCGATCCTGGTCGAGGGGATCTTCCAGTACCAGGGCATCGGGCTCCTGCTGTTCCAGGTCATCAACCAGCGCGACTACCCGGTGATGCAGGGCATCTTCCTGATCCTGACCTTCTCGGTGGTGGTGGCCAACCTCGCGGCCGACCTGCTCTATGGCCAGCTCGACCCGCGGATCCGCGTCGGCGAGGTGAAGGAGTGACGAGTCGGGAGTCGGCAGTCGGCAGTCGGCAGTACCGACTTACGCTCGTTGCCCGGTGGCCCTCCGGGAGCCGTCACTTCCGACTCCCGACTCCCGACTCCCGACTCAGGTAAGGGGCGATGGCTCAACTCGTCACGAACCAGTCCGAAGTCGCGGGGCCGAACCCGCTGCGGCGCGTGGGGCGCGGCGGCGTGAGCGTCGTGCGGCTGATGGCGCGCAACCGCGCCGGCTTCATCGGCTTCCTGGTCCTGATTCTGATTGTCCTGATCTCTTTCATCGGCCCGCTGTTCACCTCGCACAGTACTTCGACGGATCTGGCGGCGATCTACCAGGCGCCGAGCGCGCGCCACTGGCTCGGCACCGACTACGAGGGCCGCGACGTGCTCGTGCAGATCATCAACGGCGGGCAGGGCGTCATCGTCGTCGGCGTCCTCGCCGCCATCCTCTCGACGGCCATCGCGATCGTCTTCGGGGCGCTCAGCGCCTACACCGGCGGCTGGATTGATTCGCTCATCACCGGCCTGGCCGACGTGGTGCTGACGATCCCGCCGCTGCCGCTCCTGGTCGTGCTGGCCGCGTTCATCACCTTCAAGAGCGCCTGGCAGCTCGCCTTCATCATCGCCGCGCTCGCCTGGCCGACGCTGCTGCGCGCGATCCGCTCGCAGGTACTGTCGCTGCGCGAGCGCGACTACGTCGAGGCGGCGCAGGCGCTCGACCTCGGCACGGCGCACATCCTCTTCCGCGAGATCCTGCCGAACATGCTCTCCTACATCGCCATCAACTTCACCATCGGTATGACCGGCGCGATCTACGCCCAGATCGCGCTCTACTTCCTCGGCCTGGCGCCCCTCTCCGGCGACAACTGGGGCATCATGATCAACCTGGCCTGGACCCGCGGCGCGATCTTCTACCAGAACAGTTTCTGGTACATCATGGCCCCGGTGCTGGCGATCTCGCTCCTCCAACTGGCGATGGTCACGATGACCCGCTCGCTGGAGGACATCTTCAACCCGCGGCTGCGCACCTGACGAGTGACGAGTGATGAGTAACGAGGGACGGCGGACGGGCGACGAGCGGGGCAACGGGCATGACGAGCATGGCCGGGGGCAGTCCGGCGACTCGTCACTCGATTCGCCGGTCGTCCTGGCCGTGCGCGACCTGGTCGTCGCGTACCGGACGGCGCGCGGGCCGGTCGACGCGGTGCGCGGGGTCAGTTTCGAGCTGCGCGCGGGCGAGGCGCTGGCGCTGATCGGCGAGAGCGGCTGCGGCAAGTCGACCCTCGGCCTCTCCCTCCTGCGACTGCTGAGCAAGACCGGCTTCGTCCGCGACGGCGAGGTCGAGTACCGCCGGCGCGACGGCACGGTCGTGGATGTGCTGGACCTCCGACCGGGCGACCTGCGCCGCTTCCGCTGGCAGGAATGCGCGATGGTCTTCCAGTCCGCGCTCAACGCGCTCAACCCGGTGCTGCGCGTCTGGGACCAGATGTACGACACCGTCCGCGCCCACCGCCCGGGCGCCAGGCGCGGCGAGGTGCGCGCGAGGGCGACCGAACTGCTGCGGCTGGTGCAACTCGACCCCGAGCGCGTCTTGCCCTCCTACCCGCACGAACTGAGCGGCGGGATGCGCCAGCGCGTGATCATCGCGCTGAGCCTCCTGCTCGACCCGCAGGTGCTGATCCTCGACGAGCCGACGACCGCGCTCGACATCCTGACCCAGCGCACGATCATCGACGTGCTGCGCGACCTGCGCGCACGCCTCGGCTTCGCGATGATCTTCATCTCCCACGACCTCTCGATCGCCGCCGAACTGGCCGACCGCGTGGCGACGATGTACGCCGGGCGCATCGTCGAGCTGGGCGATGTGCGCGACCTCTTCTACGCGCCGAAACACCCCTACACCGTCGGACTGATCGAGGCGGTCCCGCCGATCGCCGGCGACCTGGTCGAGCTGCACTCGATCCCCGGCTCGCCGCCGAACATCATGGCGCTGCCGGCCGGCTGCAAGTTCCACCCGCGCTGCCCCTACATGACGGCGGCCTGCCAGGAGGCCGACCCGCCCCTGATCCCGGTCGGCCGCGGCCACCTGGCGGCCTGCATCCACACCGACCGGGTCGTGCTGGAGCGGAAGACCGTGGAGGCGGCGCCGTGAGCGGCAACGGGACCGGTCCGCTGATCGAACTGGACCATGTCAGCCAGGTCTTCACGACCCGGCGCGGGCCGATCCGCGCGGTCGACGACGTGTCGCTGACGATCGAGGTCGGGCAGATCCTCTGCCTGGTCGGCGAGAGCGGCAGCGGCAAGACGACGACGGCCAAGATGATCGCCGGGCTGCGCGCGCCGAGCAGCGGCCGGATGCTCTACCAAGGGCAGGACATCGCCGCGCTGCCGAAGGCGCAGCACGCGGAGTTCCGCCGCGCGGTGCAGATCGTCCACCAGGACCCCTACGCCTCGCTCAACCCGATCCGCACCGTCTACCAGACGCTGGCCGCGCCGCTCCTCAAGCACCGCATCGTCCCCAACCGGCGCGCGGCCGAGGCGCGGGCGCGCGAGCTGCTGCAACTGGTCGAGCTGACGCCGCCGGAGAACTTCCTGCGCGTCTACCCGCACCAACTCTCCGGCGGCCAGCGCCAGCGCGTCTCGGTCGCCCGCGCGCTGACGCTCAACCCGCGCGTGATCGTCGCCGACGAGGCGGTCTCGATGGTGGACGTCTCGCTGCGCGTCAGCCTGCTGAACATGCTGCTGCGCCTGCGCGACGAACTCGGCGTGACCTTCCTCTTCATCACGCACGACCTGGCGATCGCCAAGTACTTCGCCTGGAGCGGCAACATCGGCGTGATGTACCTGGGGCGGGTGATCGAGTACGGGCGGACGCCGCGCGTGATCGCCGAGCCGGCCCACCCCTACACCCGCGCGCTCCTGGCGGCGATCCCCGAGCCCGACCCCGAGCTGACCCGGACGAAGGAGACGATGCCGCTGCGCGGCGCCGACATCCCCAGCCTGCTGGCCTTGCCGCCCGGCTGCACCTTCCACCCGCGCTGCCCCTTGATGGAGCCGGGGCTGTGCGACCGGGTCGCGCCCGACCTGGTGCCGATCGGCGGCGGCCAGTTCTCCGCCTGCCACGTCATCGTCCGCGAGCGCACCGGCCACATCGCGGAGACGGCAGACGGCAGACGGCAGTCGGCAGTTGCGGGGGGGTAGCGGCGGACGGTGGTCGGTAAGGTGAACGTCCTCTCCCGACTCCCGACTTCCGACTCCCGACTCGCGTAGGAGACCCGCGATGAACTCCGCGATCACCCAGGCCGCGTTCCGCATCGGCATCTTCCTCATCGTCGCGGCCGGGGGGCTGCTCTTCTTCCTGCAGCCGGGGTCGGCCGAGTTCAGCATCACCGTCGTGACGCTGCTGATCGGGTTTATCTTCGTCGGGCTGGTCGTCCTGCTGCTGCGCGTGGTGGGGCGCTGAACGCCGGCCGCTGGGAGGCGCGGCCGGCGCGGTGTACGACCGGTCCCGGGGGGATGGGGGGACGACGACGCCCTCGGGGGAGGGCGCTGTGGGGCGCGCGGGCGTCGGCATGGGGGCGACGCCGCGCGATGAGCCGGAGGAAGGACAGACAGGAATGTCGCACGAGCACGAGCCCGAATCACAGCCCGTGGGTCGCTACGTCACCCGGCGCCAGTTCGTCGGCCTGGGCGCCGGCGCGCTCGCGACCGCGCTGCTGGCGGCCTGCGGCGGTAGCGCCGCCACGTCGACCAGCGCGCCGGCCGCGACGACCGCGCCGACGACCGCGGCGGCCACGACCGCCCCGACCGCGGCCGCCGCCGCGGCGACCACCGCGCCGACGACCGCCCCGACGAAGGCGGCCTCGCCCGCCGCGAGCGCCGCCGCCTCGCCGTCCGCGGCCGCGTCGCCGTCCACGGCGGCCTCGCCCGCCGCCCCCGCCGCCGCGATGGCGACGACCTCGCCGCCCGCTCAGGCCGTGGCGAAGCGCGGCGAGTTCCACAGCGCCTGGCCCTACTCCGTGCCCCCGAAGGGCCACTACAACGCGATGACCGGCGTCCCCGACGCCATGCTCGCCGACGGCCCGTACATCGACGCGCTGGCCATGCCGATGGGCATGTACTACTGGCACGACCAGAAGTGGATGCAGCTCCTCGCGACCGACTGGAAGTTCGACGGCGACAACTTCAAGGTCACCCTGCGCCAGGGCGTGAAGTGGAGCGACGGCAACGCCTTCAGCTCCAAGGACGTGGTGACGACCTTCTGGTGCCTGCGGGTCATGCGCCAGCCGGTCTGGAACTTCATCGACAACGTCACCGCCGACGACGATACCCACGTCACCTTCCACATGGCCAAGCCCTCGACGGTGGTCGAGCGCTACGTCATCCGCCAGAACATCCACTCCGACGCCACCTACGGCACCTGGGCCAAGCAGGCGCAGGACCTCTTCGCGGGCGGCAAGACCCTCGACGACCCCGAGGGCAAGACGCTCAACACCAACTTCCAGCAGTTCCGCCCCAAGGATCTGATCGTCACCGGCCCCTTCAAGATCGACGGCAGCAGCATCACCAACGCGCAGATGACGCTGCCGGGCGTCTCGACCTCCTGGATCTCCAACCAGGTCGGCTTCGCCAAGATCGTCAACTTCAACGGCGAGACGCCGGTGATCACGCCGGTGGTGCTGGCCAAGCAGGTCGACTACGCGACGCACGGCTTCCCGCCCGCGACCGAGCAGGCGTTCAAGCAGGCCGGCATCCGCATCATGCGCCCGCCGACCTACTCCGGCCCGGCGCTCTTCATCAACTACGACAAGCTCAAGGACTTCGGCGACAAGCGGGTGCGCCAGGCGATCGCGATGGTGATCGACCGCAACCAGAACGGCACCGTCGCGCTCGGCGACTCCGGCAAGGGCGTGAAGTACGAGACCGGCTTCAGCGACAACCTGGTGCCGCTCTGGCTTAGCCAGAGCGACATCGGCAAGCTCAACACCTACGACCTCAGCCCGGACAAGGCGACGCAGCTCCTGACCGCGGCCGGCTGGAAGAAGTCGGGCGACACCTGGACGACGCCGAGCGGGCAGCAGGCCCAGTACGAACTGCTCTTCCCGGCCGAGTACGCCGACTGGTCGGCCTCGGCGCAGAACGCGGCCGAGCAGTTGACCAAGTTCGGCATCAAGGTGACGACGCGCGCGATCACCTACACGCAGCAGCCGATCGAGGTCGACAAGGGCAACTTCCAGCTCGCCATCCAGGGCTGGGGCAGCGGCTCCAACCCGCACCCCGAGTTCGCCTTCGACACCGACCTCTTCGCCCACAATACCCGCGCGGCCAACAACGGCGGCAAGGGCATCGCCTTCGACCTCAAGCAGACGACCGACTCGGTCGGCGCGGTCGACATGCAGCAGCTCGTGCTCGACTCCGGCTCGGGGCTCGACGTGAGCGCGCAGAAGGCGGCGATCACCAAGCTCTCGCTCGCGTTCAACGAACTGCTGCCGATCATCCCGCTCCTCGAGCGCTATGGGAACAACGCGGTGCTGGAGAACGTGCGGGTGAAGGGCTGGCCGCCCGACAGCGACCCGATCGTGCAGAACAGCCTCTACGCCGACAACTTCGTCGTCATGATGATCCTGACCGGCCAGTTGCAGCCGGTGTAGCGGCCGTGGGGCGTGGGCCGTAGGGCGTAGGGCGTGAGGCGCGGGCCGTGAGTCGTGAGGCGTGGGGCTTGTCCCAGCAATATACGAGGCGGGACGACGCTCACGCACGGCCTACGGCCCACGCCCCACGCCCCACGTCGCACGCCCCGGCCTTCACCGCCTGGCTCGATGATTTCTTCGCCGCACACTACCGGCGGCGGCCGGTCGACGCCACCTTCATCGGCGTCCACGACTACGACGACCGGCTGCCCGACTTCTCCGAAGCGGGCGCGGGCGACACCCTGGCGGAGTTGGCCGACCTGGAGCGGCGGCTGGCGGCGCTGCCGCCGGAGCCGCTCGCGCCGGCCGAGGCGCTCGACTGGCGGCTGGCCGCGGGCTGCCTGGCGATCCGGCGCTGGGAGTGCGACGCGCCGCATTCCCACCGCGGCAACCCCTGCCTCTACACCGGCGAGGCGATCTTCGGCGCGATCGCCCTCTTCCTGCGCCCCTTCGCGCCGCTGGCGGAGCGCGTCGAGGCGGCCGTCGCGCGCCTATATGCCGTCCCCGCGCTGCTGGCGCAGGGTGAGCGCAACGTGCGCGCGGCGCCGCCCGCCTGGACCGAGCGCGCCCTCGACGAGTGCGACGGCGCGCTCGCCTTTCTGCGTGGCGGCGTCGCGATCCTCTGCCGCGACGAGGGGATCGCCGACCCCCGCCTGCCCGCCGCGGCCGGCGTCGCCGCCGCGGCCTTCGCCGAGTTCCGGCACTACCTGGCGACGGACCTGCGCGCCCACCCGGTCGCCAACTACGCCTGCGGCGAGGCCGCGCTCGACCTCCTGCTGCGCCGCGGCCATTTCCTCGACCAAGACGCCGCGACGATCGTCAACTACGCGCGCGAGCAGTTCGCCGCCGCGCGGGCCGACCTGGCGGCGCACGCGCGCGACTTCGGCGGGCGGACCTGGCCGGAGGCGCTGGCGCTGCTGGCCGACTATCACCCGCCCGCGGAGCGCTACTACGCGCGCTTCGGCGAAGTGTGGGACGCCGCCCGCGCCGCGGCCGAGGAACACGACCTGCTGACCTGGCCCGACTTCCCGCTCCGCTACGTGCCCCAACCGGCCTGGGCGCGCGAGGCCGCGCCGCACCTCTACTTCCTCCCCTACCGCTCCCCCGCGCCGTTCGACCGCCTGCCGGTGACCGAGTATCTGGTCCCCCCGCTCGACCCCGACCTGCCGCCGGCCGAGCGGGAGCGTCGGCTGCGCGCCGTCAACGACAGCGTCATCAAACTCAACCACGTCGTCCACCACGGCGGCATCGGCCACCACGTCCAGAACTGGTACGCCAGCCGCGCGGCCTCGCGCATCGGGCGGGTCGCGGCGACCGACTGCGCCGCGCGCACCGCCTTCCTCTGCGGCGGGACGATGGCCGAGGGCTGGGCCTGCTACGCGACCGACCTGATGGACGAGATCGGCTTCACGACGCCGCTGGAGCGCTACGCGCAGCGTCACGCCCGCCTGCGCATGGCGGCGCGCGCCATCGCCGATGTCGGCTTGCACACGGGGACGATGGACCTGGCGGCGGCGACCGCCCTCTACCGCGACGAGGTCGGCATGGCGCCCGCCGCCGCCCATGCCGAGGCGGTCAAGAACAGCCTCTTCCCGGGCGCCGCGCTGATGTACCTCGTCGGCGCCGACCTCATCCACGACCTGCGGCGCGCCATCGCCGCGCGCGAGGGTGCCGCCTTCTCCCTGCGCCGCTTCCACGACCGCTTCCTCGCCCACGGCTCGGTCCCGGTCGCCCTGATCCGCGAGACGATGCTGGCGACGGGGGACGTGGAGCGTGGAGTGTAGAGCGTAGAGCGTGGAACGTGAGACCGGGTCGATCTTCCCGACGACGCTCCACGCTCCACGTTCTACGCTCCACGTACACCCCCGCGGTCAGGCCGGGAGGCGCTGCAAGGCCAGCCGCGCCAGCGCGCGCAGTTGCTCGGCGGCGTCGGGGCCGTCCGGGATGGCGATCGTGAAGACACAGTTGGCCCGCCGCACGACGATACTGGCGTGAGCCGCCTCACCCGGCATGGTGGACCGGCCCAGCAGACACTCGTCCGCGCCCTCGAGGCTGGCCGGGGTAACGGCCCCGCCTCCCTCGCCGAGGATGGTCCGCTGGACCGCCAGCGGGTCATCGTCGTAGAAGACGTCGAACTCGATGCCGCCGGCGGCCACGGATGCCCTCGTGTAGCTGCAGTAAGCGCCCGCGCCGCCGTCCCCGTCATCGGCCGGGTTGACGACCGGCGCGTCGAGATCCGGCTGCAGGCCGACCGCGCGGAAGTCCGCCACGGTGATCGCCGCGCAGAGGCTTGCCGGAGTCGGCCTGGGTTCCGCCCCCCAGGCCGGTGCCGCGGGTGGGCTGCCGGTGGCGCTCCCCGCGGGCGCCTTGCCCATCAGTGTCGCGAGACTGTTGCGGACGAACTCGGCGATGCGATCCATGCGCCCACTCCCTTCTGCGCAATGCGTTGCAGCACCGGATAGATCTCGATGACGGCGACGAGAAGAGCGCTCCGCCAGTATACCCCCGCGCGGCGCGACATGGGGCGTGGGCCGTGCGGCGCGATCGCGCGGCTTGGAATCGGGCAACCGCCAGAGGTCTCGGCGGAGCCGCCCCGGCGGATCGACCGCCCATGCCCCACGGCCCACGCCCTACGCCTTCTCGGCCGACCGCAAATCCCGGAAGTACGGGCTCGGCGCGGGGTCGAAGGCGCGGCGGGCTTCCATCAGCGCCATCAGCCGCGCCGCCAGCTCGCCGAGGGCCGTGGCGTCGCCGGCGTTGGAGGCGTCGGCGATGGCCGCCTGCAACTGGAGGCGCTGGGCGTCGTAGCGCTCCTGGCGCAGCAGGCGCAGCGTGTCGCGCGCCTCCTGGCGCAGCGGGCCGGGGAACTGCTCGGGCCGCGCGCCGAGCGCCACCAGCACCTCTTCCGCGGCGTCGCGCAGCGCGTCGTCGGGCAGGCCGTCGAGGAAGTCGCGCGACTTGAGGCGCGGGTCGGCCGCCGCGGCGTCGCGCAGCGCGGCCCACACGAGGCGGTGGGTCGTGTCGAGGAAATCGTCGTCGCGGACGTCGCCCGCCAGGTCGTGCGCGACGTCGGGGTAGGCCAGCAGCAGGCCGATCAGGTGGGCCTCGCGCGAGACCTCGGCGCGGCGCGGGCGCCGGGCGGCCTCCTCCGGCTCGCGCGACTCCCGCCCCCGGCGCGTCAGCGTGAGGCGGCGGATCTCGCTCGCCACGGCATCTTCCGGCAGCCGCAGCAGCCGCGCCAGCAGCGCCGTGTAATGGTGGCGCTGGATGTCGTCGGGCAGCTCGCGGATCAGCGGCGCGACCTGATGCACCGCGGCCGACTTGGCGCGCGGGTCGGCCAGGTCCACCGGAGCGGCGACCGCGCGGATGTAGTAGTCGAGCAGCGGCTCGGCCCCGGCGACCAGCTCGGGCCAGCCGTCCGGGTGGGCGCGCAGGAACTCGTCGGGGTCCTTGCCCTCCGGCAGCGTCAGCACCAGGATCTCGGTATCCTTCAGCCGCCGCTCGAAGCGGATCAACTGCTGCGGGTCGGGCACGGCGACGGTGTCGTAGTCGAGCGCGCCGCGCATCGTCTCGATGCCGCGTAGCGTCGCCATCTGCCCGGCCGCGTCGCTGTCGAGCGCGAGGACGATCCGCTTGGTCAGGTTCTTGAGCAGGCCGACCTGCGGCTCGGTCAGCGCCGTGCCCATCGAGGCGACGACGTTGGCGTGCCCGACCTGGTGCGCCATGATCGCGTCGACGTAGCCCTCGACGATCACCGCCACGTCGCTCTTGCGGATGGCGTCCATCGCGATGTCGATGCCGTAGAGGATCGCGCTCTTGTCGAAGATCGCCGTCTGCGGCGTGTTGAGATATTTGGGCTTCGCGTCGCCGAGCGCGCGCCCGCCGAAGCCGGTGATCTGCCCCTGCTTGTTGCGGATCGGGAAGAGGAGCCGGCCCCGGAAGCGGTCGTAGTAGCCGCCGCTCTCGCGCGCGGTGACCAGCCCGGCCTCGGCCAGTTGCTCGGCGGTGTGGCCGCGCGCGGTCAGGTGACTCAGCAGGGCCTCCCAGGCGTCGGGCGCGAAGCCGAGGCCGAAGCGCTCGACCGTCTCGCGCGTCAGGCCGCGCTCTTCGACGTAGCGCCGCCCCGGCTCGCCGGCCGGCGCGCTGAGGAGGATATTGGCGTAGAAGGTCGCGGCGGCGGCGTTGAGCGCGTAGAGGCGTTCGTGCAGTTCGTCGCGCCGCGGGTCCTTTGGGGCCCCGCGCCGCACCTCGACGCCGGTTTTCGCGGCGAGCTGTGCCACCGCCTCGGGGAAGTCCACCCCCTCGGTCTTCATCAGCCAGGCGAAGGCGTCGCCCTTCTCCCCGCAGCCGTAGCAGACGAAGTTGCCACTCTCGGGGTAGACGTAGAACGACGGCGTCTTCTCCTGGTGGAAGGGACACAACCCCTTCCATTGCTTCCCGGACCGCTTGAGCTGCACGCGCGCGCCGACCAGCTCGATGATGTCGACCCGCTCGCGAATCTCCGCGATATCGCCCCGCTCGGCCATCCCGCCCCCCGCCGCCCCGCCCACCCGCCAGTGTACGTACAATAGCGGCGGCGCCCGCGGAATGCAAGGGGACGAGGGGGACGGAACCGCAGAGGCACAGAGGCACAGAGAGACGAGGAGAGGACGGAGGAAGGACGAAGTACGAGGGACGAAGGACGAATAGGCGTTGCACCGGCCATTAATTCGTCCTTCGTCGTTCGTCCCTCGTCCTTCTCTCCGCGTCCTCTCCTTGGTTCTCTGTGCCTCTGTGGTGAACGTCCTGAGCGTCTACGACGCCCCGGCCGCGCCCGGTCGGACGATGTCGCGCAGGGCGGCGAAGAACTGGTCGTTCTCCTCGTCGGTGCCGAAGGTGACGCGGATGTAGCCGGGCAGGCCCCAGCCGGCCAGCGGGTTGACGGCGATGCCGCGCGCGGCCAGCGCGGCGGCGACCGCCGCGTCGTCGCCCGCGTGGAAGGCGATGAAGTTGGTTACGCTGGGGATCGGCGCGAGGCCGAGCGCGCCGAGTTCGCGCGCGAAGCGCTCGCGGCAGGCCGCGGCGTGGGTGCGGCTGCGCGCGACGTGCTCGGCGTCGGCCAGCGCGGCCGGCGCGGCGGCCTGGGCCAGCGCGTTGACGTTGAAGATCGGGCGGACGCGGTCGAGGTAGGAGATCAGGTCGGGCGCGCCGAAGGCGTAACCGAGGCGCAGGCCGGCCAGTCCGTAGATCTTGGCGAACGTGCGCAGCACCAGCAGGTTCGGCCGGCCGCGCCGCACTTCTGCGATGAGATCCGGCACGTCGGGGCGGTCGGCGAAGTCCAGGTACGCCTCGTCCGCGACGATCAGCGCGTCCTGGGGCACGCGGTCGAGGAAGCGCGCGACGTCATCCGCGCCGACGAAGGTGCCGGTCGGGTTGTTGGGGTTGCAGAGGAAGACGACGCGCGTCTGGCCGGTCACGGCGTCGGCCATCGCGTCGAGGTCGAGGCCGTGGTCGCGCATGGGGACGCGCACGAGCTGGCCGCCCGACGCGAGCGCCCGGTGGACATAACTGACGAAGGAGCAACTGCCCATGACGGCGTCGTCGCCGGGGCCGAGGAAGGCGTCGCAGAGGAGCAGGATCGCCTCGTCGGAGCCGTTGGTGCAGAAGACCATCTCGGGCTGGAGGTCGAAGTGCTCCGCCAGGATGCCCCGCAGCGGCCAGGAGCCGGGATCGGGGTAGCGGTTGACGCCGCCCGCCGCCTCGCGGATCGCGGCGACCGCGCGCGGCGAGGGCCCGAGCGGATTCTCGTTCGCCCCGAGCCGGACGGTCGGGGCCGGCCCGCCGCCGCCCGCGGGCGGCCGGTAGGACGGCAATTCGAGCAGGTACTCCTTGAAGCGCATCGCGTCCTCCCTCTCCGCGCGGCCCCGCGCGGCACGTCGCTCGCCTCGCTTGTGGTCGGCGCTAACCCTAGCGCGTCGCCGGCCGGGGGGCAAGTGCGGGCGAGTGACGAGCGACGAGTGACGAGCGACGAGGGGCGAGGGGCGGGCGTGGGCGGCGGCAGCGGGGCGACCGCTGCCGCGCCCCGCGCGCCTGTCGGCGCGCAGAGGCGGTCCGCACCACCCGGGGACATCCGGCGCGATTCCGGCCGGTGTGGTAGGGGCGACGCGCCGCGGCACCCGCGCGGGGACCGACCGCGCGGCGGATGCTGCCGGCGTGGCGTGTCCTGTTTGCGCGCCGGATGGCCGGTCGCGTGGCGCGCCCCGCCGACGCGGCGTGCCCCGCCCGGATGGCGGGCGTCCGCGTCAACCGGGCGCCGCGGCGCGTCGCCCCTACCCCGCCCCATCGCCCACACTGTATCGGAAAGCCCCAGGCCGCGGAGGCGGCCTTCGTGCCGCACAGCGGCCCCCAGCCGCGGCTTCAGCCGCCCGGCCCCCGCCCCCGCACAATACCCTGAGATACTCCCCGGCCCCTCATCACTCGTCACTCGTCACTCGTCACTCGACCACGCTTGCCGCCCCCGCCGCGCCCGGCTATACTGTCCGTACACTCCGGCCCGCGACGGCCGCCGGGCGTGGCGGACAGGCTGAGGAGCGGGATGCGCATCGTCCTCCCCCTGCCACCGGGCGTGAACAACCAGTACGCGACCGTCGGCAACCGGCGCGTGCTGACGAAGGAGGCCGCGCGCTTCAAGCGCGCCGCGAAGCGGCTCCTCCTCGGGGCGGAGGGCGAACGGGCGCTCGTCCCCGGCGAGGAGGAGCGCCTGCGCGACAGCTACCTCGGCTTCTACCTCACCTTCTACTTCGAGACGCCCTTCAAGCGCGACCTCGATGGCGGCCTGAAGATCACCCAGGACGCCGTCTGCGAGGCGCTCGGCCTCGACGACCGCAACGTCGTGGACATCCACCTGACCAAGCGCATCGACCCCCTCCACCCACGCGTCGAAGTCGAGCTGGAGGCGATCACCGATTGGGAGTTCGACCGCGAGTACGTCTACCTCGGGCGAGCGGGCGACGAAGTGACG
>DASSSV010000031.1:0-9535 GCA_035708265.1 Thermomicrobiales bacterium
CCGGCATGCAGCCCCCGTGGCAGGCGCGCGGGGAGCGTTATCGGGATGCGGCGGCGCGCGCGGGCGCTGGGAAGAGCGGGAGCTGGGTGGCGACGGGGTCGCGCGGGCGGCGCCGGGCCGCGTACGCCGCCACGCGGTAGGCTGTGCGCCACTGCTCGTCGTCGAGCGGGAAGAGCCAGGGTTGGGGCGAGCGGAACGGCGTGTCGAACAGCCGCAGGGGCTCGACCGCCGTGGGGCCCCGCTTGCCGGGGGCGTCGGTGTCGCGGAACTGCGCCAGCGGTATAGTGCGGGCGGGGAGGTGCTCGTGTGACCGACCGGCCGCCCGCGCCGCCGGCGTGCGCGCAGCGTACCGCGTCACCGCATCCCTCGTCAGAGGAAGGGGTATCCCTTCCGGCCGCAGCAGTGAAGGAAGTACGTGCATAGGAGCGGCGAACATGACACCGTTGAGCGCCGGCTACGCCGAGGTGAACGGCATCACGCTCTATCACGAGATCCACGGCCGGGGCGAACCGCTGGTGCTGCTCCACGGCGGGCTCACGACGATCGGCGAGATGCAGGGCTGGGTGCGGCCGCTGGCCGAGACGCGACAGGTCATCGCGGTGGAGCTGCAGGGCCACGGCCGCACGGCGGACACCGACTGGCCGCTGCGCTTCGCCACGCTGGGCGACGACATCGCGGCGCTGCTGGACCAGCTCGAGATCCCGCGAGCCGACGTGGTCGGCCAGTCGCTGGGCGGCGCCGTGGCACTCCGCGCGGCGATCCAGCATCCGGACAAGGTGCGGCGGCTGGTGGTGATCTCGTCGCCGCACGCCAGGTCCCGCTGGTATCCGGAGGCGCGGGAGGGCATGAGCCAGATCGCCGCGTCGATGGCCGAAGACATGTTGCAGACGCCGACGGGCCAGCTCTCCCGACACTGGCCCGAGCCGCAGCGCTTCCCGCGGTTTCTCGACAAGATGGGGAAGTTGATGAGCGAGGACTATGACTGGTCGGCTGACATCGCCAGGCTGCCGATGCCGGTGCTGCTGGTGTTCGCGGACAACGATTCGGTCTCGCAGCAGCACATCGCCGAGTTCTTCGCGCTGCTGGGCGGCGGCGTGAAGGAAGCGGGCTGGCAGAACACGCAATTGTCGAAGTCGCGGCTCGCCGTCGTGCCGGGCTACAGCCACTACAATCTCATCGCCTCGCCGGAGGTGCCGCGGATCATCGGCAAGTTCCTGGCCGATCCGCTCACCGACCCACCTGCGGGCGCCGCCGCATCCCGATAACCCTCCCCGCGCGCCTGCCACGGGGGCTGCATGCCGGTGTCGCGCATCATGTGGCGAGGCGTGTTACTGAGCCTACCGTGCATCACCGCTAGCGTGCTCGCACGCTAGCGAGCAACGCGTCGCCTCCGCTTTCCGGCCGCGCAGGCGTGCTATCATCGTGGCATGGATACATTTCAGACTGATCCGCGCATCGACGACTACATCGAGACGCTCCCGGCCTGGCAGCAGGCGCTGTGCCGTCGGGTGCGCGCGCTGGTCCACGCCGCCGACCCGGAGGTGACCGAGACGATCAAGCGCACGAAACTGCCCTATTTCACACTCCGGGGCAACATCTGCGCGCTGCTGGGCGCGCAGGATCACCTCAACGTCTTCATCTACGACCCGATCGCTCCCGATCCCGCGGGCCTGATCAACCAGGGACACGGCAACGCGACGGCGCGCGCGATCCAGCTCCGGCAGGGCGACACCCTCGACGAGCGCGCGCTGCTGACGCTCTTTCAGGCCGTGATCGCCAATAACCGCGCGGGTGGGTGGCGCACGCTCCAGGGGCGGCGGTAGCGCTCCTGCGGCCCCTTCCGGCGGCGCGCCGCCGCTAGGGCCACCCGGCGCCCGGTGCGGGCGCCGGGACGGTGAGCACCCGGCCCGTGCGCGGCGCCCCCGGCCCCCGGGCGGCGGGCGGATACTCGGCGGCCACCATGAAGAGCATGGTCCGCTCCGGGCCGCCCAGCGCGCAGGCGAAGCAGCCGCGGTCGAGCGCGACGGTCTGCACGATCTGGCCGCCTTCCCGGACGCGCACGCAGCGCCTGGCGGGCACGTCGGCGTACCAGACGGCGCCGTCGGCGTCGAGGCAGAGGCCGTCCGGAGAGGCGCCCCCGAGGTCCGCCCACACCCGCCGGTGGGCGAGCCGGCCGGCGGCGTCGATGTCGAACGCCGTCAGGCGGTGGCCGTAGGTCTCGGCGACGATGAGCGTCGCGTTGTCCGGGGTCACGGCCAGGCCGTTGGGGAAGGCCAGCCCGTCCGCCACCTGCTCGACCGCGCCGTCGGGGGTGACCAGCGCCAGCAGGCCGGGGGCGAACGCGCCGGCCGGGAAGTCGAAGCCGAGGGCGCCGACGTAGGCGTTGCCCCGCCCGTCCACCACCAGGTCGCCCCACGGGTGGCGCGACAGGCGGCCCAGGTCCGCGTGGACCACCAGCTCCCCGTCGGGCTCGCGGCGCAGGAGCCGCCCGTCGCGCATGGCGACGACGAGCAGCCGGCCGTCGGGCAGGAAGCCGAGGCCCATCGGCACGCCCGGGACGCGGGCGACGACGTCCTTCCTGCCCGCCAGATCGACGGCGACGACTTCCCGCGCGCCGAAGTCGGAGCACCAGAGGCGACCGTCGTGCCAGCGCGGCGACTCGCCGAAGGCGAGGCCGGTCAGCAGGGTTTGTAGTTCGGGCATGGAAAGACCTTTCACATTCACCAGATCACAACTCCGCGCTCCCCCCGCCCGGCCACGACATCGTGGCTCTGACGCGCTCTCGCTGCGCAAGGTTGGCTGTTCTACGGTACAACTCCGATAGGCTGTGCCACCGGGCGTGGTGTGCTCACCTCTTCTTTCCTCTTCTTTTTCGCGTGACAACAGAGCATAACAGGCATCTTTGCTAGCACGCTAGCTAGCATCACGGCAAGTTTGCCGGGCTGATTGACGTGCAGGAGCCACGAGGGGTACCAGTGCACGGTGCATGAGTAGCCCTTCAGTTCCCTGGCCAGTCGGCGCCGGGCGCCGGGGCCCGACTGAAGACGACTTCCCCCACCCTGGCCTCAGCCACTTCCTTGACCTTCGTGGCGCCGCGGAATTCGGTGGCCAACATGAACAAGGTCATGCCGTCCGGACCACCCAGGGTGACCGAGAAGATGTCTTTGTCGTGTTCGATGCGTTGGAGGACTTCGCCGCCTTCGCGCACCCGTACGACGACCCCCTCCGGGGAATCGTCGCGCTGCGTCACCGCCCGGATGTCGGCCCCCTGCACCAAGATGGCCCCGTCGGCGTCCAGGCAGATGCCGTCGGGGCCGAGGCGGCCTTCCGCCCAGACGCGCCGGTTGGACAGGCCGCCGTCGGCGGCGATGTCGAAGGCGGTCAGCCGCCCGGCGATCGACTCGGCGACGATGAGCGTCGCATTATCGGGCGTGATGACCACCCCGTTGGGGAACGCCAGGTCATCGGCGACCTTTCTGGCGTTGCCGTCCGGGGTGACCAAGGCCATGATGCCCGGCCGGAATCGCTCGCCGGTGGTGATCCCGAAGCCGACGCTGTTGACGTAGGTGTTCCCCCGGCCGTCCACGACCATGTCGCTCCAGCCGAAGTCCGAGAGGCTGCGCAGATCGGCGTGGCGGACCATCGACCCATCGTGCTCCACGCGCATGAGCTCCGTGCCGCTGACCAGGAGACGGCCATCGGGGAGCCAGTCGATGGACCACCCGAAACCGGGAGGGACATGGTCCGTGATCACCTCGCTCTCGCCGTCCAGGTCGACGGCGACGATCTCCCCGGCGCCCCAATGGGCGAACCAGAGCCGCCCGTCGTGCCAGCGAGCCATCTCGGGCATCGCCAGCCCCCGCAGCAGCACCCGGGGTTTCGGCATCGCTGCGTCGTTTGCGTGCTTCACCATCGGGTCCCCCTCCTGGCGTCCATGGTGGGGCGCACCGCGGGCCGAGCGCGGGCACCCGTGCGAGCGGCCCACCCCACGATATGGCGCCCCAGAACGCCGGTCAACCCGCGGTCGGCGCCGTGGCACGCGCGGCCAGGGCGAGGCGGGGGCGCCACCTCACGGCCGCCTCCAGCGCGCAGTTCATCGCCCGCTGTGAGGGTTAGGGGGGACGCGCCCCGCGGCGCGCCAGGACGGCGCCGTAGCGCCAGAGCGCTTGGAGGAGTAGGCCCACGAGCCCGCCGGCGACCACGCCGAGGAGCCAGAGGGCGTCGCTCGCCAGGACGACGGTCGGCCAGCGGAGGCCGACGACGAGCCAGCCCGCGAGCGCCCCGGCGAGCAGGCCGACCGCTGTAGATTCTCGTCAGGAAAGCGGCAGCGTTCTCGTCTAAAATGCGGCATCATCGCGGCTATTCTCCACGGGTGGCGGATCGCACGACGCGCGTGGGGGATGGCCAGGGATGCTGAAGTACATGGACCGCTCGACCATCTACTACCTCAAGCAGAAGGGCTGGACCAACACCCAGATCGCCGCCCTCATGGGGCACCACCGCGACACGATCGCGCGGGTGCTGCGCGAGCCGGTCGACCGCGAGCCGACGCGGCGCGCCCGGCCGAGCGCGGTCGCCGCCTTCCACGAGCAGATCGAGGGCTGGCTCGACCGGCGGCTGCCGGTGCGGCGGATGCTGGAGCTGGCGCGCGAGGACCCGGACCACCCCTACCGCGGCAGCGACGCCGCCTTCTACCAGTACGTCCGGCCGCTCGCCGCGGCGCGCCGGGCGCTGCCCGGCGACGTGGCGCTGCGCTTCGAGGGGTTGCCGGGCGAGCTGCTGCAGCTCGACTGGGGCGCGGCGCGGCAGTTCCCCTTCACCGCGCCGGCGCTGGCCGGGCAGACGCGCTACTTCTTCGCCGCCCGGCTCAAGTACAGCCGCTGGATGTGGGTGCGCTTCACCGCCGACATGCAGGAGGAGACGCTGCTGCGCTGCCTGGTGGCCTGCTTCGTCGAGCTCGGCGGCGTGCCCTGGGTGGTGACCAGCGACAACATGAAGACGATCACCCTCGGGCGGGACGCGCAGCACCAGCCGCTGTGGCACCCCGCCTACCGGAAGTTCGCCGCCGAGTTCGCCTTCCACCCGGCGGTCTGCGCGCCGGCGGCGGCGAATCAAAAGGGCGCGGTCGAGAACCTCGTCAAGTTCGTCCGCAGCAACTTCCTCGCCGGGCGGGCCTTCCACGACGACGCGGAGCTCGCCGCGCAGGTGGCCGCGTGGCTGCGGCGGGTCAACGAGGAGCGGCCCTCGGGCGCCACCGGCCGGCCGCCGGCGGCGCTGCTGGCCGCCGAGCGCCCCCACCTCGGCCCCCTGCCGCCGGCCGCGCACGACTACGGCCTCGTCGACAGCGTGCTGGTCAGCCACGAGGGCCTGGTCACCATCGCCACCAACCGCTACTCGGTCCCGGCGCACCTGGTCGGCCGGGCGCTGACCGCGCGGCTCTACCCGGCGCGCATCGAGCTCTACGCCGGGGCGGAGCTGGTCGCCACCCACCCGCGGCACGGCGGGCGGCACGCGCGCATCGTCGTCCCCGAGCACTACGAGGCGGTCTTCGCCCTCAAGCCGCGGGCGCGGGCGCTGGTCTATCGCGACTGGCTGGTGGCCCTCGCCCCCGCGGTCGCCGACTACGTCGCGCTGCTGTGCCGCCGCCGCTACGGCGAGATGGAGGCCCAGCTGTGCGCGCTCTACGACCTGGCCCAGCAGCTCGACCGCGCCCGGTTCCTCCGGGCGGTCGAGCGGGCGCTGGCGCAGGAGGCGGTGGGCGCCGAGTACGTGCGGGCGCTCGCCCTGCCCCCGCCGGCCGCGCCCCCCGCCCCGCCGCCCGGGCCGGGGTGGCCGCCCCCGTCGCTCGCGCACGCGCCCGACCAGCGCGCGGTCGAGCGCGATCTCGCCGACTACGAGCGGTACGTCGCCAACCGCGCGGCCACCGGGACGGGAGGCGCATGATGTCGGTCACCGCCAGCATCGACCACAAGCTGACCCAGCTCCAGCTGGGGCGCCTGCGCGAGGTCTACCCCGACTGGATCGCC
The DNA here is from genome assembly GCA_035708265.1 of Thermomicrobiales bacterium. Lineage (GTDB taxonomy): Bacteria > Chloroflexota > Chloroflexia > Thermomicrobiales > CADCWN01 > DASSSV01. Next base: position 6,027 of record DASSSV010000031.1, read on the forward strand.
CGCGCCGAGCAGCAGCAGCTCGGCTACGCCGAGTTCCTCGACGAGCTGCTGAGCGAGGAGGTCCTCGGCCGCCAGGAGAACCAGATCCGCCGCAAGCTCAAGGCGGCGGGCTTCCCCTTCGCCGCCACGCTGGAGGGCTTCGACTTCAGCCTGCGCCCCGAGCTCAAGCGCGCGGTGCTGGCGCGCTTCTTCGACAGCGCGTTCATCGAGAAGGCGGGCTCGCTGATCCTGGTCGGGCCCAGCGGCCTAGGGAAGACGCACCTGGCGGTCGCGCTGGGGACCAAGATGGTCCAGCTCGGCTACCACGTCCGCTTCCTGACCGCCCAGCAGTTCGCCAACGCCATCCACGCCGCCGGCGGCCGCGCCGGCGTGGAGCGGGTGCTCCAGCCGCTGCTGCGCTGCGACCTGCTGATCCTCGACGAGTTCGGCTACCTGCCCATCGCCCCGCAGGTGGGCCCCGCGATCTACGAGCTGGTCGCGGGGCGCTACGAGCGGCGGGCGACGGTGGTGACCTCCAACAAGAGCCTGGCGGCGTGGGGCGAGGTGGTGGGGGACACCGCCCTGATGATGGCCATCACCGACCGCCTCCTGCACCACGGCGAGGCGTTCTATCTGCGCGGCCCGTCCTATCGCATGCGCGGGAAGGAGGTGCAGCCCGCCCCGGCGGCGCCGGCCGCGGCGCCCGCCTCGTGACCGCCCAGCGCGACCGCGATGCCGGTTCTTAGACGACAATCCCGCCGACTTGACAACGAGAATTTACACCCGAGCGGCGGCTGGTAGAAGGTGGCAAGCTCCGGCCGGGCGCAAGTGGCGAAGACCTCCGGGCTGCCGAAGGCTTCGCGCACCCGGCCGAAGAGGCCCCGGACGTCGTCGGGCCGGATGGCCACGCGGCGAGGCGACGACGGCGGTGGCGCCCTCCGGGCCGCTTCCGCCGCGGTTGCCTACGCGGCACGGCCGGTGACCGGCAGGGCCTGCCGCGCGGTCGCCCAGCGGGGCTTGCGGCCGCGCGGCGTCGGAGATCAGCCGTTGCCCAGACGAGGAGGCTCTGCGGGCCGGGTGTCGTAGCGGGCGAGGATCTCCCCCATGAGTCGGCGGTCGATCGGCGTGTCGCCCGGAAAGGCGCGCGCGATCTCCTCGAAGAAGCGCTCACGCCCCGGGCCGGAATCGATCTGCAGGTAGCGGGTGAGGTCGGTCCCGGGGTTGCCGAAGGTGTGCGCGGCGCCACGCGGGGCGAAGATGCAGGTGCCGGGCCCGCCCCGGAAGCGGTCGTCGCCGACCTGCACCTCGAGCTCCCCTTCAAGCACGTAAAAGGCGTGGTCGGTGTCTCGGTGCACGTGGGGCGGGACGCCGCCGAACCCCGGCGGCAGGGTCGACTCGGTGATCTCGAAGCGGCCACCGGTTTCGGCCCCCCTGACCTTGTAGACGATCGGACTCCCACCGACCCGGTACGTCGTGCCTTCACCTGGCCGCAAAACGAACGCGCCCTGCGCGGTCTTCATCGCAACCTCCTCGTTCCTGAGTATCGATGTTCCTGCGTGTCGTTCGCCTCCGATCCTACCCGCCGGCGAGCCCTCCCGTCATCCGTACCGGTACGGATTTCTTGGCCCAGCGGTCAGAGGCCGAGGCGCTCAGCCTCGCGGAGCAACGCCAGGCGGGACGCCACCCCCAGCTTGGCATACGCGTGGGCCAGGTGGGTCTCGACGGTGCGCTCGCTGACCACGAGGAGCCGGGCGATCTCCGGCGCCGTGTAGCCCTGCGCGGTCAGCCGCACGACCTCCCGCTCCCGCTTGGTCAGGGCCTCGGGGCCGAAACGCGGGCGGCGGGCTTCCGGCTTCGTGCCGAGCAAGAAGGACTCGACCTGGCCGAGGACCTCCTCCGCATCGCCGATCCAGGGCCAGTGGTCGACCCCGCCCAGCTCGACCAGCCTGGCCGCCGGGATGTGCGCGGCCAGGTAGCGCGCGTGGTCGACGCCCACCCAGGGATCGCCCACCCGGTGGAGGATGAGCGCGGGCTGGCGCAGCCGAGGCAAGAGCGGGCGGAGGTCGCCGCCGGCGTTTGCGGTCATCAGATCCCGCAGCATGCCCGGGCTCGCGGCGAGCCGGAGATACCGGACGAACCAGCGGCGATAGCGTGCATCGTGGCGGAGGGTGGGGTTCCTGAGCTCCGCCCCCTCGAGCCAGATCGTCTCCAACTCCGCCAGGAGCGCCCGAAACTCCTCGTCACTCCAGCCCCACGGGTAGCCAGCGCCGCGCAGCGCGCGGGCGAATGCCCCGAAGGTGACGACCGCGCGGACGCGCTCGGGGTGCGCGGCGGCGAACCGGAGGGCGACGCCGCCACCCTCGGAGGTGCCGAAGAGCGCGGCGCGGCGCGAACCCGCGGCGTCCATGACCGCCGCCAGGTCGCCCAACCGCTCGTCGATGGTCGGAGGTTGGCTGACGACGTCGGACATGCCGCAGCCGCGCTTGTCGAAGAGGATGAGGCGGCTGAAGGAGGCCAGGTGGCGGAGGAAGCCGGCCAGGCGCGGCTCCTCCCAGGAGGCGTCGAGATGGGAGACGAAACCCAGCACCAGGACGAGGTCGATCGGGCCGTCGCCGACCACCTGATAGGCCAGGTTGACGCGGCCATTCCGCGCGTAGCGCACCTCTGGCCAGAGTCGGCTGACGGAGTTCACGTGACCCTACTTCCTGACCAGAGCTTCATGCCGCCGCATCCAAGACCTTCGCCGCCGGAGCTTCGATCGTTTGCTCCACTCGGGCGCGGGCGGGATCCGCGCAGCGCTCCTTCACCTGTTTGGACGTCCCCCCTATTGTACGGCTCCATCAGAGCGGATTGGTAGAAGGTCCTACTGAATCGCCAGACAGAGTAAGTGCTGGTAAGTTCGTGCGTCGCGCCTTGCGCGGGCGCGTGTCTTTCGCGCCCTTGGGCCGCCCGGGCGGGCGGCCGGTCGGCGGCTTGCGGTGCCCGGCGATGAACCATGCCGGCACCCGGTCGACGATGTCGAGCCGCTCGCCGCCCAAGCGGCGCAGGCCGGCGAGGATGGCGTCTGCGAAGGCGCGCAGGGTACCCGGCAGGTGGGCGCGGCAGTCGCGCTTGAGGCGACGCCATTCATGCTCCTTGCGGTTGAGCTTCGGGCAGTAGCGCGGCAACCAGATGACGTGCAGCCAGCCGGCCCGGTCCGCCAGGGCGGCCACGCTCTTGGCGCTCCGGTGGGCCGGGCCGTTATCCAGCGCCAGGAACACCTCCCGCCCGGTCTCCGCGTGCCGGCGGTCGAGGGCCTCCAGGTAGAGGAGGAAGCAGTCGGAGTCCTGGCCGGCGCACAGCACCTCCACCCGCCCCCGCCCACGCACCTCCACGCTGCCGAAGGCCGTCAGGCGGCGGTTCGTGCCCGCCGCCGGCAGGGGCGGCTGCCGCCCCTTGCGGTGCCAGACGCGGCAGAGATAGGGGTTGCTCTCCAGGTGCGTCTCGTCCTGGTGGTGCAACTCGTAGCGCTCCGGCTCAGCCGCCACCTT
>DASSSV010000032.1:0-24633 GCA_035708265.1 Thermomicrobiales bacterium
TGCGCCGTGGGCCGTGGGCCGTGGGGCGCGACACGGCGATTGGGCAAGGCGGCCACCCGACCTCGCACCGCGTCGGCACGGCCCCCGGCCCACGGCCCACGGCCCACGGCGTCACCGCGCGGCGTGGGCCATCTGCTGCACCAGGCTGAGCGTGCGCGAGACCGCCGACATCATCGAGTCCGACACGGGGTAGGTCGTCAGCGTGGCCACGGTGGCGCGCACCGGCTCGCCGGCCCAGTTGCCCTGCTCGGCGGCCACCAGGAACGCGGCGACGACGTCGGGGTGGAACTGCGTGCCGGCGCAGCGCTGCACCTCGGCGAGCGCCTTCGGCCAGCCGGGCGCCTCGCGGTAGGGGCGGTTGGTCGTCATCGTGTCGACCGTGTCGGCCACGCCGATGATCGCCGCGCCGAGCGGGATCGCCGCGCCGGACAGCCCGTCCGGGTAGCCGGTGCCGTCGTAGCGCTCGTGGTGGTGGCGCACCAGCGGCACCAGCGCGGCGAGCGCCGGGTTGCCGGCGAGGATCCCGGCGCCGAGCTGCGCGTGGCGCATCATCACCAGCCACTCGTCGCGGTCGAGCCGCCCCGGCTTCAGCAGCACCGCGTCGGGGATGCCGATCTTGCCGATGTCGTGCAGCAGCGCGGCCAGCTCGATCGTCTCGATCTCGAGTTGCGGCAGCCCCATCGTCGCGGCGATCTGGCGGGCGTAGATCGCGACGCGCTCGGAGTGGCCGTGGGTGTAGGCGTCCTTGGCGTCGACCGTCGCGGCGAGGCTGCGGATGCTGGAGAGGTAGAGGTCGCGCATGCGCGCGTAGAGCTGCGCGTTCTCGGTCGCCGTGGCGAGGTGGTTGGCGACGGTGCGCAAGAGCGACAGGTCCTCGCTCGAATAGGGCAGGTCCGCGCTCTTCGGCCCGAGGGTGAGGAGCGCGACCGGGTGCCCTTTGTTCTCCAGCGCCAGCAGCAGCGCGTCCTCGCCGTCCGGCGCGTCGACCCGCTGGAGCGCGTCGCCCGCCGCGAGGCCGGCGGCCTGGACGCGCTCGGCCGGCACGATCAGGGACGCCGCGCCGGGCGTGTCGGTCGCGGCCCAGAGGCGGTAGGCCCGGCCCTCCGGGTCGCAGAGGTAGAGGCGGACCCGCGTCGCGCCCATCGTCTGCGCGATCAGCTCGGTGCTGGAGCGCGCCAGCTCGTCGGGGTCGAGGATGCCGCTCATGCGGCGGCTGAACTCGAGGAGCTGCCGACGATAGTCGTAGCTGCGGCGGTCGAACAACCGGTCGATGCCGTGCTGGACCACGCGCCGGATCGGCTGCCCGAAGATCGCGGCGACCGCGCCCATGATCGCGACCGCGATGAAGTTGCTGGCGCCCGCGCGGTCCTGCAAGAACAGCGTCAGCGTGAAGAGCGCCAGCGCGTAGACGCCGGTGACGATCGCCGCCAGTGCCGAGTAGGCCAGGCCCCGCCGCAAATAGAGCTGCAGGTCCATGACCTGGTGGCGCAGGATGGCGTAGCCGAACGCCAGCGGCAGCAGCGCCGTGGCGGCGACCGTCACCTCCGGCGCCAGCAGCTCGTGGCCCAGGAGGGCGTGGGGCGCCAAGCTGAGCATGACGAAGGGCAGCACCGCCAGGACGCTGCCGCAGGCGACGATGCGCAACTGGTCGCGCTCGCGGCGGCTGCCCGCCCGCCACCAGCTCGAGATCAGCAGGCCGCAGCCGCCGGCGAGGCAGCCGAAGAAGTAGAGGTAGCCGAGCCAGACGGTGGCGGTGTTGAGCGCCGACTGGCGCGGCAGGCCGATCCACAGTTCCCAGGCGAGCGCGACCACCGGGGCGGGCGCCAGCACGGCCCAGGCGGGCAGGCGCCAGGCCCCCAGCCGGATCGCGCGCGGCGCCGGGAAGACCAGGAAGAGGTAGGCGAAGGCCCCCATGAAGCAGGGGATGAAGACGCCGTTGAGGGAGAGCGCCCAGGGCGCCTGGCGGTAGACCGCCTGCAGGTTGACGAGCCCGGCCGCGCCGAGGCAGCAGACCAGCGCCAGCGCGCGCGGCGCCGCCCCGCGGCCGAGCAGCAGCGCGGTCAGCCCGACGCCGCAGAAGATGACGCTCATGCCGAAGTAGGCCAGCCGGTTCGGCGCGCGGAGCCGCTGGCCGATCGCGCCGGCCTCGTGCGCCTCCTGCGTGGCCGGGTTCACCGTCATCGCCTGCGTGGCGCGCGCGAGCCGGTCGGCGGTCTGCTGGTCGCCGGCGAGCGGTGTCCGGCCGTTCACCTCGACGAGCCGGTCGCCGGGCCGGACCCCCGCGGTCCAGGCCAGGCTGGTCGGCGCGACCTCCGTGACGATCCAGGCGCCCGACGCCCCGTCCCAGCGGGCGCGAATGCCGAGCGCCACCGGCGCCGCGCTGGTCACCAGGACGGCGACGAAGAGGACGAGGTACGCCGCGAGCACCGCGGCGGCGCAGCGGCCCCGCCAGGTGGCCGAGAGCGGCGCGCGCGGCGCGCTCGTGAACGGGAGGGCGGAAATCGTGCTCATGCTCAGGCCAGCAACCGTTCCAGCCAGGCCGTCGCCTGGCCGCGCTCGCGCAACTCGCCGAGGATCCGCGTACACGCCTGGCGTTCCAGTTCGATGACGACCCAGGTGAAGTGGAGCGCGCCGCTCCGGCGCAGCCGCTCGGCCGGCGGCGCGTCGTCCCCGGCCGCCCCCGTCGCGCCGCGCCGGTCGTAGACCAGCGGGAGGGTGCCCTTCCCGCGCGCCAGGTCGGTCTTCCGCTCCGGGTTGGCGACGTCGTGCAGATCGTTGGCCAGTTGCGCGGCCGCGCCGTAGTGGCGCCCCAGGTCCGCGTAGCGGCCCAGCAGGGCCTCGTCGGCGGTGCCGAGGAGCGCGCCGAGCCGGAATGCGCCGGCGACCAGTGTGCCGGCCTTGCGCCGGGCGATCTCGACGGCGTCCTCCGGCGTCGTCTCGGCGCGGCCCTCGGCCGTCAGGTCGAGGTGCTGGCCGCCGGTGGCGGCCAGCCCGGCCTCCGCGAGCGCCGCCAGGAACGCGGGAACCCGCGCGGCCGGCACGCCGGCCCGCCCGAGGTCGCCGAGCAGGCGCTGGGCCAGGCAGAGCAGCGCGGTGGAGGCGTTCAGGGCGCGCGGCATCCCCGCCGCCGCGATCAGCGCGGAGGCGTCGCCGTCTTCGATTTCGTCGAGGATGTCGAGCGCGGCGATGAAGGCGTCGACCGCCGCGGCGACGACGACCGCGGCGGCGGGGTCGCCGCCCGCGGCCTCGGCGCTGGCCAGGACGAGCGCGGGCCAGCGGGGCTCGCGCCCGGCGGCCGGGGCGAGCGCCTTGCCCTCCCGGCTCAGGGCGTCGAGGAGGAGGGACTGCAACGAGGCGGGGAGGCCCGTGGCCCCCACCGCCTCGCGCACTACCCGGCCGACTTGCTCGAAAATCGCGGTCGTCTGCACGTCAGGGGGCTCCCGAGCCGGCGGCCCGGCGCCGGCTCGGGAGCCCCGAACCGGGCGCTCAGGCCCACCACAACCAGTTGACCGTCGCGCCGCCACCCATCGCAAGAGTCGCGCCGCCGTCGAGCTGCAGGCAGAGTTTGGTCAGCGCGGCCTGCTCGTCGGCGGCCAGCCGGTATTCGGCCAGCGCGGCGGCGGGATCCGCCAGCGCGGCGGCGCGGAACTCCGCGTCGGCGAACAGGCGGCGGACGACGGTTTCGATCGCGTGCAGGTTCATCGCGGTTCCTCCTGATTCGGTCTGCCGCACAGGAGGGTGCGCTGCGCCTGCGCCCCCACTGTACAGCGCCGCGGCCACATGTGCCTAGCGCCTAATGCTCCCAGTTCGTCCGGGACGTTCGTCTGCCGGCCCGCGCCGGCCTTTTCTCCTCGTCTGCCGCGCGGTCTCGCCACTCTTCCTCCGCCGTGCCCGCGCCCCGCGCTCCCCACGGCGGCCCGATCGATGGGCCGATTGTTCGCCGGCCAGCGTACAATTGTACAGTGCCATTGTATTGGGACCTGCGCACCCTGGCAATGGCCTGTGCCCGGTACTTCCGTCACGGGTCGCGGCGCGACGTTCGGGCCGGGCCGATCGGGGGAGGCCCGGTGCCCGAATGGCGGCCCGGGCCCGGGACCAGCCGTCGGCGACCCGCCGGCCTGTCGTTCGCGATGGTTGTCGGACCGGTGGACAGACGGTGGCGCCATCGTCGCGTACGTGCAGTTGGCCGGTACGATAGTCCTAGTTAGCGCGAGAAGTATTGACTTTCGTCTGGCGCGACTGGTACGATGCGCCTGCATCCACGGGGACGCAGGTCCCAGACGGAAGGTCCCGGAGCCCGTAGGACCATCGTACTTCGGCGGTGAGCCGGGTGGACGGTTCCGGCGTCAGGCGAGCGGTGATTGGAGGAGATGATCCGCCCGCCGGCGAAGGTGCCCAGGTCGGGGATCCAGGGGGAACGCGAGGAGAGAAGTCCCGGTCGGCAGTCGGAATGGGCTGCCCTGGTCGGGCATGGTGGGGGGGACATGAGCTCCTGGACTTAGTTCGATGATCCTATTGTGCTTCCGCGCGGTGGAAGCATAGGGTATAGTGCGGTGACCGCCCGCGCGTTGCTCCGGGTACACCGGTCGCAACCGGGCGGTCGTCACCTTTTTCTGCCGGGTCGTTTCCCGGCGGGGGCGGAGAGAGCGGTGGCCCTGAGCGCGTACACTGAGCGACTGGCGACGTATCGTGTCGCGCTGGGTCAGCGCGATTTCCGCTACCTCTTCCTCGGCCAGGCCGTCTCGCAGTTCGGCGACTGGATCAACAAGGTTGCCCTGATCGTCCTGGTCTACCAGCTCACCGGCCGCCAGGCCGCGGTCGCCCTCATCATGCTCGCCCAGCTCCTGCCGCGCGCCGTGGTGCTCCCCTTCGGGGGCGTCCTGGCCGATCGCTACCCCAAGCGCGACCTGATGCTGATGACGGACCTGGTGCGCGCCTTCCTGGCGACGACGCTGCTGCTGGTGACGACCGCGCGCGGCCTCTGGTGGATGGTGGTGGCGGTGCTGCTGATGCAGGCGCTCGCCGCCCTCTTCAACCCGGCGCGCAGCGCGACGATCCCCGCGCTGGTGCCGCGCGAGCATCTCGGCGCGGCCAACGCCATCAATAGCCTCTCCGGCCAGGTCGCCTTCTTCCTCGGCCCGGCGCTCGGCGGGCTGATCATCGCCCTCTGGGGCGTCGACGCGGTCTTCACGATCAACGCCGCCACCTTCCTCCTCTCCGCCTTCCTGCTCTGGCGGATGCGGCTCGTCGAGCCGGCGCCGAAGGGCGTGGCGCGCGGGGCGGTGCTGCGGGATCTGCGCGAGGGCTGGGCCGTGGTCGCGCGCGAGCGCGTCGTGCGCGCGATCTTCAGCGCGATCTTCCTCGGCGCGGCGGTCGCCATCGGCCTGAACGTGCTGCTGGTCGCCCTGCTGGCCGGCCCGCTCCACCGGCCGGCCGCGGACCTCGGCACGCTGATGACGATGGTGGGACTCGGCACGCTCGGCGGCACCGCGCTGGCGCTCTGGCTGATGGGCCGGCTGCGCGTCGTGCCGCTCGTCTCGCTGCTCGCCCTCGGCCTCGCGCTCGACATGGTCGCGATCGGGCTGGCCGGCTCCTTCGCCGTCGTCGCCATCGCGCTGGTCGTCAACGGCGCGCTGACGATGGCCAACGAGCTGATCGCCGAGACGACCCTGCAGCGGCTGGTGCCGGCGGATCGCCTGGGGCGGGTGCTCGGCCTGCTCTTCTGGACGATGACGCTGGGCCAGGTCGTCGGCGCGCTCGGCGCGGGCCTGCTGCCCGACGGCGCGGGCATGAGTGCGGCGCGGGCCACGCAGGTGCTCGGCCTCGGGTTCGCGGCGCTCCTCGGCGTGGCCCTCTTCGGCTGGGTGGGCCTGGCCGGGCGAGCCCCGGCGCGGCGCCGGGCGCCGGTCGAGCCGGCGCCGCCCGTGGGTAAGACGATCGTCTGACCCGGCGTAGACGTTTGGCTACCGGGTAGCACCCTTCTGTCCTGCCCCTCCGGTACTTCCCTCCCGTTCCTGCCGGCTGCCGGCCGATTTTTGGCGGCCGCGCCGCGCTCGCCTGGCAAGAATTGTGCTATGTGTCCACCTGAACGACCGCTTCGCGGCGCTTCGCGCCCCTCGTCGCCGAAAACTTGACTCTCGTGCCGTCGCTCCGTACAGTACGATCGTCTCGCCAGAATCGGCCCTTCCTGGTGATAGAGGCGGCGCGGGGCGACGCGATACTCTTTATGGTAGGGAACCGGGCATGCGGAGCCCAGAACCGTTCCAGACCGACGGGCCGATGTTGAGCGGGTGAGCGGCGCGCGAGCGCGCCCGGCCACCCGGGGCATTGTGGGGGCCGTGGCAGGATGGTGGTGCCGGGGAACGCTAAGACCGACACCGTCGTCCATGCGGGGGGATACGTGCCGACGCGCGCGCAGTTGAGCGCGGTCCACCAGGGCGCGACCGGCGCGTTGGCGGTACTGTGCGCGATCAGCGCTTTCGTCTTCACCGCCGCACGCCCGCCGGCGTGGGGCGCCGGGGCGGTGCTGCTCGGGCTCGCCGCGCTGGGCTACTGGCTCACGCCGGCCCGGCGCGGCTCGGCGGCGATCAGGTACGGCATCGCCACCCTGGCGTCGCTGGCCGGCGCGCTCCTGCTGCCGTCCCGCGCGCTCGTCGTCCTGATCGTCGCGCTCGCCGCGGTCGATTGGCTCCGCTTCCGGCCGGCGTGGTCGCGCGCCCTGCCGGTGCTGGCGAACCAGCTCCTGGCCGGCGCCGTCGCGCACGGCGTCTTCGTGGCGCTCGCGCCCGAGGTGCCTTCCAGCACGCCCTCGCGGGCCGTGCTGATGGCCGCGCTCGCCGGCGGGCTGGCGCTGGTCGCGGTGCTCGCCCTGCAGGACGCCCTCGCGACCCGCCTCGCCCCCGACGCCGCCGAGCCGCGGCGTGCCCGCCGACTCGCCGGGCGGTTGGAGTTGCTGGCCGGCTGCGCGGGCCTCGGCGTCCTGGCGGCAATCGCCTGGTGGGTCAACCCGCCCCTCCTGGCCCTCGCGGCCCTGCCGCTCGCGCTGCTCGTCCGGGCGCTGGGTGCCGCGTTGGCGCAGCCCCAGGCGCGCGTCGACGCGCGGACCGGCCTGCCGAACGCGGCGGCCTTCCGCGAGCGGGCCGACGAGGAGCTGGCGCGTGGCCTGCGCTTCGGGCGGCCCACTGGGCTCCTGCTCGTCGATATCGATCGGCTGGGCGAGGTCAGCGCCGCCCACGGCCGGGGCGCGGGCGGCGCCGTCCTGAGTGGGATGGCCGACCTGCTCCGCGCCCAGTCGCGCACCTACGACATCGTCGCGCGCCTGCGGGCCGACCGCTTCGCGGTCCTGCTGCCCGAGGCCGGCGAGGAGGAGCTGCGCCTGGTTGCCGAGCGCATCCGCGCCGCCGTGGAGCGCGAGCCGTTCCTCATCCCCGCCAGCGCCGAGCCCGCCCGGGTGACGGTGAGCATCGGGATGGCGCGGCACCCGCAGCACGGCGAGTATGCGTCCGCGCTCTTGCAGGCCGCCGAGCGCGGCGCGGCCCTCGTCCGCAGCCAGGGCGGGAACGGCGTCGCGCTGGCCGCGAGCGGGGGCGGGGCGGTGGGGGTGACCGCCGCCGCGACCGTGGCCGCGACCCCGGCCGCCGCCCGGCCGGCGACCCCGCGCGGTCGCCAGGCCGCCGAGGCTGGCGACGGCCCGGCGCCGGACCGCGCGCGGGCAGCCGCGCTGCGCGCCTGGCTGGTCTACGCCTACATCGGCCTCGTCTGTCTCTCGGCGGTGACGCTCTTCGCCGCCACGTTCCGGGCGCCCCAGTGGTCGCTGGTGCCGGCCTACGGCGCGATCCTGCTCTTGGGGATCACCTTCCAGTTCTCGAAGATCGAGCTGTACGGGCGCGGCTACATCTCGGCCGGCGTGGTCGTGTTGATGGTCTGCGCGGTGTTGCTCGGCCCGACTCCGGCGATGCTGCTCGGCATCATCATGGCCGTGGTGCGCTGGCCGTGGAAGCTCCCGCCACTGAAGGGCCTGCTGTTCGACTCCGCCTCCAATGCCCTGGTCTTCGGCCTGCTGGCCCTGGCTGCGCCTGTGCTGGACCGGGCCGTCCCCGGCCCGAGCTACCTGCACCTCGGCCTCTTGGGGCTGCTCCTCGGTGCGGCCACCTATGTGCTCAACCACGGCCTGCTCGTCGGCGTCATGTCGCTCAGCGAGGGCACGAACCCCTTCGGCGTCTGGCGCGAGCGTTTCGACTGGATGGCGCCGCACACGCTCGCCTTCGGCGTGCTGGCCGCGTTCATGACCCTCGCCTACGCGCGCATGGGCGCCACCGGCCTGGTCGTCTTCAGCGTCCCGGCTTTCATGATGCGCTTCGTGATGAAGCAGTTCGTCGACCGCACCAAGGAGCACGTCGCGGCGCTGCGCGAGGCGCACTCGCGCCTCGCGGCGACGAACCAGCAGCTCTCGGCGTCGGTCGAGGAACTCGAGCGCTCCTACAACGCCACGCTCACGGCCTTCTCCGGGATGCTCGACGCGCGCGACAGCGAGACCGAGGGGCACTCGCAGCGGGTCGTCGCCCTGGCGCTAGCGCTCGGCCGGACGATCGGCCTCGGCCCGCAGGACCTGGCCGCGCTCGAAGTCGGCGCGCTGCTGCACGACATCGGCAAGGTCGGCGTCTCTGACGCGATCCTGCGCAAGCCCGGGCCCCTCTCCGACCAGGAATGGACCGAGATGCGCAAGCACCCCGAGATCGGCCACCGGCTGACCGAGGAGATCCCCTTCCTCCAGCCGGCTTCCCCGGTCGTCCGCCACCACCACGAGCGCTGGGACGGCAGCGGCTACCCCGACCGGCTGCGCGGCGAGGACATCCCGCTGCTCGCGCGCATCTTCGCGGTCGTCGACGCCTTCGACGCGATCGTCAGCGACCGCCCTTACCGGCGCGGGCAAAGCCCGACGCGGGCGGTGGCGGAGATCCAGCGCGGCACCGGCACACAGTTCGACCCGCTGGTGGTCGAGGCGCTGGTGTCCCTGGCGGGCAGCGAGGGCTGGCTGGAGGCGGACAAACTCCCCGAGCGCGCGCTCACCCCGGAGCCGACCGGCGTGACGGTGCAGAACCTCTTCGGCGGCCGGCTCGAGCGCCAGGCCCGACCGGCCGCGGACGCCGCCTACGCCGCGCCGTCGCGGGACCGGCAGGTCATCCCCGGCCCCTGAGAAGCCGCCGGCATTTGGACGTGAAAACGCGGCCGGCGCCTCGATCGAGGCGCCGGCCGCGTGGTTCCTGGTGGAGATGGGGGGAATCGAACCCCCGTCCAGAGACTTCCGCCGAGAATATCCTACAAGCGTAGTCGAGGTTTTGAGTCTCGTCGCCGGGACCGCCCTCGACGGCGTTCCCTGGCGACCAGCCGGCTGGTCTTAGGCGTCCCTCAGCCCGCGTTCGGGGACGTCGCACCCCGACGAAGCGACGCCCGGCCGCGATCCTGTCGGGGGGAGGACCGCGCGGACGTGGCTACACTAGTTAGGCAGCCAGAGCAAATTCGCGGTTGCCAGTTATGGCGTTGCCCGTTTTAACGAGGGCCCGGGCGCCTCGGCTTGCAATTCTCGCACGTACATCCCTGTCGAGACCAGGCATCCCCGTGCGCACGTTTGGAAGTATAGCAGATCACTCGCGCGTGCGCAAGGCGCGCTCGATCTCGCGCTCGGCGTCGCGGCGGGCCAGATTCTCGCGCTTATCGTAGAGTTTCTTGCCCTTGGCCAGGCCGAGTTCGACCTTCGCCTTGCCCCGCTTGAGGTAGAGGCGCAGCGGCACCAGCGTGAGCCCCTTCTGACCCAACTGCCCGCGCAGGTACTCGATCTGCCGGCGGTGCAGGAGCAGTTTGCGCGGGCGCAGCGGATCGTGCTGGAAGTAGCCACCGGCCTGGTCGTAGGGCGCGATGTGCATGCCGACGAGCCAGACCTCGCCGTTCTCCACGCGCGCGTAGGCTTCGCGCAGGTTGACCCGCCCGGCCCGGATCGACTTGATCTCCGTGCCGGTCAGGGCCAGCCCCGCCTCGAACGTCTCGACGATGAAATAGTCGTGCCGAGCCTGCCGGTTCACGACCACCGTCTTCTCGCCCGCCGCCTTCGTTTGTGTCGCCGCGCTCGCCTTCGTCGCCATAGCACAGACCATGATAGCCGGTCGCGGGGTGCCAGGGCAACTCGCGGGAGGAGGGGCCGGCGACTGAAGTCGCGCCTGCATGGCGCCGCGGCGCCACGAAGCCCACGCCCAGAGGGCACCCGGCGGGCCGGGTCCCGGCCCATGCGTCAAGTCGGCATCCTCGCCGCAACTCGATGGCGCGCACCTCCCCTCACGCATGTCTGCGCCGGTTCGGCCGGCGATTGTTATACTCTGCCTATGAACGACGACACCTTCCCGGCCGCGCCCGATTTCGACCCCTTCGCCGCCTACTACGACCTCGACCCCGACCTCGGCGGTTTCAGCGACGACCTGGCGCTCTACCGCGAGTTCGCGGCGCGCGGCGACGGGCCGGCGCTCGAGCTCGGCTGCGGCACCGGGCGCGTGCTGACGGCGCTCGCGGCGGCGGGCCGCGACGTCACCGGCGTGGATATCTCCCCCGCGATGCTGGCGGCGGCCCGGGAGCGGGTGGCGCGCGCGGGCGTCGGCGCGCGGGTGACGCTCGTCCGCGACGACATCCGCCGCCTCGACGCGCTCGGCGACGCGCGCTTCGCGCTGGCGTTCAGCGCGATCAACTCCTTCCTGCACCTGGAGACGCAAGCGGACCAGCTCGCCGCGCTCGCGGCCGTAGCTCGCCACCTCACGCCGGGCGGGCTCTTCGTCGCCGACCTCTTCCCGCCCCACCCCGACGCGCTGGCCGAGTACGACGGCCGCCTGGTCCACGCGGCGACGTTCGCCGACCCGCGCACCGGCGAGCGGATCGACAAGCTCGTCGCCGGCGCGCTCGACCCGGCCGAGCAGCGCATCGAGGCGACCTTCTTCTACGACCGGCTCCGCGCCGACGGCGCGATCGCGCGCACCGCCGCGCCGTTCGCGCTGCGCTACATCGGCCGCTTCGAGCTGGAGTTGCTGCTCGCCCGCGCCGGTTTCGCCGACGGCCGCCTCTACGGCTCCTACGACCTCCAGCCCTTCACCGCCGCCAGCGAGCGCCTGATCGCCGTCGCGCAACGGGGGTCGTGAGGGCGTGAGGGCGTGTCCAGGGAGCCGGGCGCGCTGCGCGTCACGCTCTCACGCTGAGCGAGCGCAGCGAGCGGCGCTCCCACGCTCTTACGCCTCCGTGTCCCGCCCGAGGCGCCCGCGCGCGGAGAGGAGCGGGCCGTGGGCCGGGCGCAGCGGCGCGAACTTCATCATGCCGACCGGCGCGGCCAGGTCGTCGTAGACCGCCTCGATGCCGCCGCGCCGGGTGTAGATCTCATGCCAGAAGCCGGTGCCGCCGCTGTCGCGCAGGAAACCCTGCCACCAGCGCTGGTGCGGCGCCGAGCGCGCCCAGCGCTCCAGCGAGTCGAAGTCGCGCCAGTATTCGCGCATCCCGATGTGCCGCAGCGAGTAGATGATCGGCTCGTGCAGCAGCAGGCCGTCCGGTTTGGCGGCGACGGCCTTGCCGATCTCGGGGCCGAGGCCGAGCAGGCGCTTGAACCCGGTCAGCGCGTTGACGCGCATGCCCAGGTAGATGACGACGAGGTCGGGGTAGGCGGAGAGGTCGACCGTCTGGCGGTTCGCGCGCGAAGGCATGCCGGTTCCTCCCCGGCGGCGTCAGGCGTCGGGCGGCAGCGCGTTGGCGATCTCGATCAGGTTGCCGTCGGGGTCGCGCACGTAGACCGACTCCAGCGGCCCCATCGCGCCCTCCTTGCGCGCCGGCCCCGCCACCACCGGTACGCCGCGGGCCGCGAGATGCGCCAGCACTTCCGACTGCGGCGTCGCGGTGAGGAAGCAGAGGTCGCCAGCGCCGGGCGTCGGGCGGAGTGCCTTCGGCTCGAACTCGCGGCCGGCCGCGTGCAGGTTGATCTTCTGCTCACCGAAGTGGAGCGCGGTCCGCCCGCCCGCGAAATGCTCGACCCGCATCCCGAGGACGCGCGTGTAGAAGGCGCAGGTCGCCTCGACGTCGCGCACCGTCAGGACAGGTGGTCAAGCCGTTCGAGCCGCATCGTCGCCCCTCTCCCGCCAGTCCCGTCGCAGGATCGCGTACTGCTTCAACGTGCAGTAGACGCCCTTGATCTCCAGGTACTCGCGCAGGACGCCCTCGAAGGTCATCCCGGCCTTCTCCAGCACGCGCGCCGAGGCGGCGTTCTCGATCAGGCAGCCCGCCTCGATGCGGTTGAGTCCGAGCGCGTCGAACCCGTAGGCGAGCGCGGCGCGGACCGCCTCGGGCATGTAGCCCCGTCCCCAGTAGGGGCGCGCGAGATTGTAGATCACCTCTGCCCGCGCGTGGGCCGGCGCGGCGTTGGTGAAGCCGCAGGTGCCGATCAGCCGGCGCTCGGCCTTGTGCTCGATGCCCCAGGGCGTCGCCGCGCCGCGAGCGTAGCCGTCCACGAAGCGGGCGATCAGTGCCCGGCTGTCGTCGAGCGTGTAGTGCGTCGGCCAGACGATGTAGCGGGTGACGAGCGGGTCGCTGGCGAAGGCGAAGAGGTCGGCCGCGTCCTCCGGCCGGACGCGGCGCAGGCGCAGCCGCGGTGCGTCGAGGTCGGGCAGGTCGGCGAAGAGGAGTTTGGGCCGCATGTCGGCTCCTGGGAGGGTACGCTAGAATAGCCTCGTGATGGCAGATCGCAACGCCGTCACCGCGCGACAGGAGGCCAGCATGGCGACGCAACCGCGCCTCACCTACGAAGAACTCGCCGCCCTGCCCGACGACGGCATGCGCTACGAGTTGCTGGAAGGCGTCGTGTACCCGCTGACGCCGCCCTCGCTCAAGCACCAGCGGATCGCCATCGCGCTCTTGAGCTGGCTGTACCGGGCGCAGCGGGCGGGGTACGGGTACGCCTTCGGTGCGCCCATCCACGTCGTCCTGGCACACGACGTCAAGTTCGAGCCCGACGCGCTCTTCATCCGTCGCGGGCGCGAGGCCATCATGAGGGAGACATCCATCCAGGGCCCACCCGATCTCGTCGTCGAGATCCTCTCCCCCAGCAATCGCCTCCACGACACCGTCGTCAAGTTCCAAGCGTACGCGCGCTACGGCGTGCCGGCCTACTGGATCGTCGACCCCGTCGCCGAACTCGTCACCTGCTACCGCCTGACCGATCGCGGGGACTACGAGCGGGAGGCCGAGTTGACTGCGTAGGATCAACTCGCCTCGCCGCTCTTCCCCGACGTCACGATGCCGGTCGCGGAACTATTCCAGGAGTAGACCGGTCGCTCTCTAGCATCGGCGAATCGAGCCCGGCTGTCCCCGCTCTCACGACGCCGCGCCTTCCGTGACGGCCGCCGGCGCCGGTCGCACCCCGGCCGGGATGCGATCCTCCCCGACCGCGAGCGTGTAGTCGACGATCCGCGCGGGGATGTCGACGCCGGTCGGCGTGATCGAGTTGCGGAACTCCATCGTGTAGTTGACCTCGATCACCAGCAGGCCGTCGCCCGTCTCCACCAGGTCGATCGCCAGCACGCCGCCGCCGACCGCCCGCGCGGCCGCCCGGCAGACCGCGTCCAATTCGGGCGTGACCGGGCAGTTGGACGACTGCCCGCCGCGCGCGGTATTGGTGATCCAGTGCTGGCTGTGGCGGTAGATCGCGCAGATCGTCTCGTCGCCGACGACGAAGGCGCGGATGTCGCGCCCCGGCTTGGCGACGTACTCTTGGATGTAGTAGGTCGAGTGGTGGAAGGAGCCCAGGATCTCCTTGTGCTCCAGCAGCGCCTCGGCCGCGTCGCGGTCGTTCACCTTCGCCAGCAGCCGGCCCCAGGAGCCGATCGGCGGCTTCAGCACGACCGGGTAGCCCAGCTCCTCGATCGCCGCCAGCGCCGCCTCCGGCGTGAAGGCGACCGCGGTGCGCGGCGTCGGCACGCCGTCGCGCACCAGCGCGGTCGAGGTGAGGAGCTTGTTGCCGCAGACCTCGGCGACCGCGTGGGTGTTGACCGTCGGCACGCCCCAGGAGTTGAGGACGTTGAGCGCGTGCAGCGCGCGCGTGTGGTTGATCGAGCGTTCCAGCACGACGTCATAGCGCGTGAGCGGCCGGTCGAGCCGCATCACCAGTTCCGGGTCGTCGATCCGCTCCCACTCGACGCCGCGCCGGTCGAGTTCGGCGAAGAGCAACTTCTCCTCTACGCGCACGCGCGAGAGGAGCACCCCGACTCGCATTGTGTGTTCCTTCCGCTGGCTCAGGCCAGCACCGCGTTCAGCGCCGCGATCACCTCGTCCACGTCGCGCTCCTCCAGCAGGAGGGGCGGCAGGAAGCGCAGCGTCGTCGCGCCGGCCGTCAGGGCCAGCACGCCACGCTCCTGCAAGGCGCGGAGGTACTTCGTGACGCGCTCCTTCAGTTCCAGGCCGATCATCAGCCCGCGGCCGCGGACGTCGCGGACCTTCGGGCTCTCCAGGGCGCGCAACTTCGCGAGGAAGTACGCGCCGACCTGTTTACTCCGCTCCAGGTAGTCGCCCTGTTGGAGCGCGGCGAGCGTCGCGGTGGCGGCGGCGCAGGCGAGCGGGTTGCCGCCGAAGGTGGTGCCGTGGCTGCCGGCCGGGACGCGCGCGGCGACCTCCTCGGTGACGAGCGTCACCGCGAAGGGGAAGCCGTTGGCGATGCCCTTCGACACGCAGAGGATGTCGGGCACCACGCCGGCCTGCTGGCAGGCGAAGAGGCTGCCGGTGCGGAAGGCGGTCTGCACCTCGTCGAGGATCAGCAGCGCGCCCTGGCGGTGCGCGATCTCGCGGGCGGCGGCGAGGTAGTGGTCGCCGGGGACGTAGATGCCGCCCTCGCCCTGGATCGGTTCGAGGATGATCGCGGCCGTCTCGCCGTCCACCGCCGCGCCGAGCGCGTCGTCGTCGTCGTAGGGGACGTGGCTGAAGCCCTCCAGGAGCGGCATGAAAGGCTCGCGGTACTTCTTGTCGGCGGTCGCGGCGAGCGCGCCCATCGTGCGGCCGTGGTAGGCGCGCCGGGCCGCGACGACCTTCGGCCGGCCGGTGGCGGCGCGCGCGAACTTCAGCGCGGCCTCGATACTCTCGGTGCCGGAACTGGTCAGGAAGGCGCGGGTCAGGTCGGCGGGCGCCAGCTCGCCGAGCACTTCGAGGAAGCGGGCGCGCGCGTCGTTGTAGAAGCTGCTGTGGCAGTTCGTCAGCCGCGCGGCCTGCTCCTGGATCGCCGCGGTCACGGCCGGGTGGGCATGCCCGAGGATGTTCACGCCGTAGTTGCTCATGCAGTCGAGGTAGCGCTTCCCCTCGCTGTCCCACAGGTGGACGCCCTCGCCGCGCACCAGCGCGATCTCGCGCTTGGCGTAGAGCGGCACCAGGTCCGCGTTCTCGATCTCCTGGATCTTCCCGATCGGCAGGGTGGCGGACGTCACGGCGTATCCTCCCTCATCGCTAAGGACGATCACCGCAGAGGCACAGGGGAGGGAGGAGAGGACGAGGAGAGAATCGGGTTAATTTGACTCTCTTCGCCCTCTCTCCTCGTCCTCCGTGTCTCTGTGCCTCTGTGGTTCCGTTCTTCTCGTCACGCGCTGATGGTCGTGCCGGCGCCTTCGAGCGCGCGGGCGATCGGGCGCTCGACGCGCGCGTCGGCGAAGATGACCCGGCCGACGCCGCGCTCGACCGCGTCCTGCGCGGCCAGCACCTTCTTCTTCATCCGCCCCTGCGCCAGCGCGTTCGCCTCGCCCATGTTCGCCAGGCTGATCGAGGTGACCAGGCTCGCCTCGTCGTTCACGTCGGCCAGCAGCCCCGGCGTGTTGGAGAAGATCAAGAGCTGGTCGGCGCCGAGCGCGACCGCGATCTCCGTCGCCAGCTTGTCGCCGTCCACGTTGATCGCCTCGCCCTCGTGGCTCAGCGCTGGCGGCGTCAGGACCGGCAGATAGCCGGCCCGGAGCAGCGTCGTCAGCAGGCGCGTGTCGATCGTCTCGATCGAGCCGGCGTAGTCGCCGCGCAGCATCTTCGGCTTGCCGTCCTCAATCACGCGGATCGCCGGTTTGCGCCGCCCGACCGCGATCCGCCCGTCGAGCGCGCTGAGGCCGACCGCGTTGACGCCGCGGCGCTGCAAGCCCTCGACCAGCGTCTTGTTGATCTTGCCGCAGTAGACCATCAGCATCACGTCGAGCGTCGCGCGGTCGGTGAAGCGGCTCGACTGCCCGCTCGCCGACGTGACGTGGCGCGGCACGATGCCGAGCTGCTGCGAGACGCGGTCGAACTCCGCGTTGCCGCCGTGGACGAAGACCGTCGGCTCCTCGACCCGCGCCAGGTCGTCCAGGAACGGCTCGTAGGCGATCCCCGCGCTCCCGCCGAGCTTGATGACCAGCATGTCGCTCCCTTCGGTCGCTCGAAGTGAGAAGTGAGAAATAACGGTGGTTGGCCGGGGCCGGCATTCATACTTCTAACTTCTCATTTCTCACTTCTCACTTCGTCATACCGGGTGCAGGCCGGGGAACTCCAGCCCGGCCGTCTCGGGGAAGCCGCAGCGGATGTTGAGCGCCTGCACGCCCATCCCGGCGGCGCCCTTCATCAGGTTGTCGAGTGCGGCCATCACGACGACCCGGTTGGAGTGGGGGTCGCGCTCCCAGCCGACGTCGCAGTAGTTCGAGCCGGAGAGGATCTTCGGCTCGGGGTAGCGGTGGAGGCCGGTCGCCTCCTTGACGATGCGCATGAACGGCTCGTCCTTGTAGGCCGCGCGGTAGATGCGCCAGAGATCCTTGTCCTGCAAGGGCTCCTTCAGGAAGACGTGCGACGTGGCGAGGATGCCGCGCACCGCCTCGACCGCCGTGGCGGAGAAGGCGATCGGCGGGCGGCAGCCGTCGCAGGCGAGTTCCTGGATCACCTCGGCGCTGTGGCGGTGGCCGGTCGGCTTGAAGGAGCGGATCACGCCGCTGCGCTCCGGGTGGTGGGAGGCCGGGCCGGACTCGCCGCCCGAGCCGGACGACCCGGTCTTCGCCTCGACCACCGTCGGGACGCGCGTGTCGACGACGCCGGCGCGGAAGAGCGGGTAGAGCCCGAGGATCGCCGCGGTCGCCATGCAGCCGGCGCCGCTGATGAAGCGGGCGCCGCGCAATTCCTCGCGGTGCAACTCCGGCACGCCGTAGACGAACGTGCCGAGGTACTCCGGCGCCGGGTGCTCGCGGTTGTACCAGGTCGGGTAGTCGTCGGGGTGGTTGAGGCGGAAGTCGGCGCTCAGGTCCACGACGACCTCGGCCTTGTCGGCGAGCCGCGGCAGCGTCGCCATGCTGACGCCGTGCGGCAGGCAGAGGAAGAGGACGTCGGCCGGCTCCAGGCTCGCCAGCGGCGTGTACTTCAGTTGCGTGCGCTTGCGCAGGTTCGGGTGCGTGCTGTGGACGAATTTGCCGGCCTGGCGCTCCGACGTGACCTGCTTGACCTCCACCTCCGGGTGCCCGAGCAGCAGGCGCAGCACCTCCCCCCCCGTATACCCCGACCCCCCGACGATCGACGCTGACAGCATGACTCCCCTATCCCTTCCCTTTGCTTGCTGGTGGCGACCGGCGGCCCTCACCCCCCGGCCCCCCTCTCCCAATGCTGGGAGAGGGGGGAGACCCCACAGGGACGCCGTTGTGCTCTTCCAGAGCACCGGCCCGGAGGACAATGAAAACTCCTCCTGGCCACCCCCCTCTCCCAGCATTGGGAGAGGGGGGCCGGGGGGTGAGGGCCGCCCTTCTACTGCGCCGCCGTCGACGCCACTGCCGCGGGCAGCGCGGCGCCCGCGCCGTCGCGCGCCAGCCGGCGCGCCTTCTCCACCAGGTAGCCGACGATCTCCGCCGCGATGTCGCGGTCGGTCGTCTCCATCAGGCCGTGGAACTCGGCCCCGACGTTGATCTCGATAACCTTGAGCCCCTCGTCCGTCTCAATCAGGTCCACGCCCATCACCTCGCCGCCGACCGCGCGGGCGGCGCGCAGCGCCAGCCCCTCGATCTCCGGCGTCACCGGGCAATGGGTCGAGCGCGCGCCGCGCGCGGTGTTGGTGATCCAGTGCTCCGCGTTGCGGTACGACGCCGCGACGACCCGGTCGCCGACGACGAAGGCGCGGATGTCGCGCCCCGGCTTCTCCACATACTCCTGGATGTAGAAGATCGAGTGGTGGAAGGAGCCGAGCACCGCCTTGTGCTCCAGCACCGCCTCGGCCGCGGCGCGGCTGTTGATCTTCGCCAGGAGGCGCCCCCACGACCCGGTGTTCGGCTTGAGGACGACCGGGTAGCCCAGTTCCTCGATCGCGGCCAGCGCCGACTCCGGCGTGTAGGCGATCAGCGTGCGCAGCGTCGGGATGCCGTGCTCGATGAAGGCCATGTTGGTGTGGAACTTGTTGTCGCAGAGGACGGTCGTGGCGAAACTGTTGACCGTCGGGATGCCCCAACTCTGCAGGAGGCGGAGCGTGTACTCGGCGCGCGAGTGGACCAGGCTGCGGTCGAGCACCAGGTCCACCTCGGGAAAGCGCCGCCGCCCCAGGTCGAAGTAGACCTCGCGGTCGAAGACGCGCACCACCTCGATCCCCCGCGCGGCCGCCGCCGCCAGGATCTCCTTCTCCTCCGTCCGCAGGTGCGAGACGAGCATCCCCAGTTTCACCGGCCGTCCTCCATGCTGGCGTCGTCCAGCCCGCGCAGCACGGCGGCCAGCACCGCGACGGCGCGCAGGTATTCGTCGAGCTCGATGTGCTCGTGCGGCGTGTGGTCGAGCTTCGAGTCGCCCGGGCCGTAGGCGACGATCGGGCAGCCCCAGGCCGGGCCGACCAGGTTCATGTCGGCCGTGCCGGTCTTGACCTTGAAGCGCGGCTTGCCGCCCTCCGCGCGGATCGCGTCGAGGAAGGCGCGGACGAGCGGCGTGTTCTTCTCCGCCCGGAACGCCGGCAGCGGCTCGCCGGTCGTCAGCGTCGCCCGCGCGCCGTCTGCGCCGGCCAGGTCGCGCAGCCGCGCGGCGAGCGCCTTGCCGTCGAGGCCGGGCGGCAGGCGGAAGCCGGCGCGCAGCTCCACGCGGTCGTAGAGGCCGTCGCTCGCCGTGGTGAAGGCGCGCAGCGTCGCGTCGAGCGTGTCGAAGGCGCGCTCGCGCCCGCGGTTGAACTCGGCCGCGTGCGCGGTGGCGCGGTTCCAGAAGTCCACGGCGACCTGCGGCGCGGTGGCGTGCGGCGTGGCTCCGTGCTCGGCCGCCTGCTCCAGCGCGTAGGTGACGCCCAGGCTGCCCTTGTAGCCGAGCACCACGCTATCCCAGCCGCCCGGCTCGCCGATCACCGCCAGGTTCGGCGTGTAGCGCGGCGCGACATAATGCGCGCCCGGCGACTCCGCCTCCTCGCCGACCGCGCCGATCACGACGACGCGCAGCCGCTCCGGCCGGGCGCGCGCCGCCGCGCAGACGAAGGTCGCCAGCGGGCCCTTCGCGTCGACCGCGCCCCGCCCATAGAGCCGCCCGCCCTCGACCTGCACCGGGATCTCGCCCGGGACGGTGTCGATGTGGCCGAGCAGCACGATCTCGCGGTCGCCGTCGCCGAGGATGCCGACCGCGTTGCCGGCCGCGTCGATCGCCGTCTTGAAGCCGAGCTCGTGCATCCGGTCGCGCAGGTAGTTGACGGCCGGGCGCTCCTGGCCGGACGGGCTGGGGATGGCGACGAGGCCGTGCAACAGCGCGACTTCGCGCTCGGCGACCTGCTGCCCCCGCGTGTCGTGCGTCTCAGGTGCCGGCATGGACCTCCTGCCTCCGCTGGCCCGCCGCGACGGCCAGGACGTAGTCGGCGATCGCCCCGGCGACGTCGACGCCGCCCTGCGTCTCGAACGAGCGGAAGTGCGCGATCCCGCCGACCTCGTTGATCGTCAGGCCGCGCTCGCTCTCGAAGAGATCGACCTCCAACACGCCGCCGCCGACCGCGCGCGCCGCCCGCGCGGCCAGGTCGGCCTGCTCCGGTGTCAGCGGGCAGGGCTCGTGGCGCGCCCGGCGGTCGCGCGTGGTGATCCAGTGGTCGGACGTGCGGTACTCCGCGGCGAGCGGGGCGTCGCCGACGACCAGGACGCGGATGTCGCGCCCCGGCTTGGCGACATACTCCTGGAGGTAGTAGACGTGGTGGCGGTCGGTGCCGAGCATGGCTTTGTGCTCGACCACGGCCTCGGCCGCCTCGCGGTCCTCGATCAGCGCGAGCAGTTGCGCGTCGTCGCCGGTCAGCGGCTTGAGCACGGCCGGGTAGCCCAGGCGCTCGACCGCGGCGAGCGCGGCCTCGGGCGCCAGCGCCACCTCGACGCGCGGGGTCGGCAGCCCGGCGCGGATCAGCGCCGCGTTCATCAGCAGCTTGTTCCCGCAGATGTCCACCGTCGCCGGCCGGTTGACGGTCGGCACGCCGAGGTGCTCCAGCGCCCGCAGCGCCGACTGCGCCAGCGTGTAGTCCTGGCAGCGCTCGACAACCAGGTCCAGCCCCGCGTACCCCTGGCCGTGCAGGTCGAACGCGACCTCCGCCTCGGGCAGCGGGACCACCGTCGCCCCCCGCGCCGCCAGCGCCTCGCCCAACCGCCGTTCCTCCACCCGCAACCGCGAGTGGAGCAGCCCCACGCGCATCCCGCTCCGCTCCGCTTCGCGGGAGCGAAGGACTAAGGACTGAGGACTAGGGACTAAGTGGGCTCTGCCCATAGCGATCGGCCGAATTGGTACCCTTGGCGCAGCAACACTTAGTCCTTAGTCCTCAGTCCTTAGTCCTCCTACTCCCCCCAGTCCTCTTCTTCCTCGGGCGCGAGGTCGAGCTCGAGCGGGTCGGTGTTGACGACCTCGAGCTCGGCGCCGCACTCGGGGCACTGCACGATCTCGCCCTTCTCGACGTCGCCGAGGTCCAGCTCGGCCTCGCACTCCGGGCAGGTGGCGGTCATGACGGTCGACATCGGTCCTTCCTCCTCGGTCCTATCGCCTGCTTCCGTTCCGTTCGCTCCGGCGGATGGCACCCGCTCCGGGAAGTGTAGTCGAAATCTGCTAAGCGCGGCTTATGCTGTACGCGGCGTCAGGGCGTCAACAAGGCTTGCTCCACCCGGGCGATCCGCTCCCGCTGGGCGTCGAGCGCGGCGCGCTCGGCGGCGAGGTGGTCGCGGAGGGCGTCGAGGCCCAGGTTGCCGCTCGCGCCGAGGTGGGTGCGGGTGCGCAACTGCTCGGTCGGGTCCATCGGCGGCAGCGTGTCGAGGTGCGCGGCGACTTGACGGTAGGCGTCGCGGAAGGGCATCCCGCCGCGCACCAGCGCGTACGCCTGGTCGGTGGCGAAGAGTTCGGGCGAGCAGGCCGCGCGCAACTGCGCCTCGTTGAAGGCGAGGCCCTGGACGAAGAACGTGCAGACTTCGAGCGAACTGGCCGCCAGGTCGAGCGCGGCCATGAAGGGCCGCTTGGTCTCCTGGTTGTCCATATTGAAGCCCGACGGCAGGCCGGCGACGACGCCGAGGATCTGCTGCTGATAGGCGAGCATCGTCTGGGCGCGCGCGCGGACCAGCTCCATCGCCTCGAGGTTGAACTTCTGCGGCATGATGCTGCTGCCGACGCAGAGCTCGGGCGCGACGTGGAAGAAGTCGTACTCCGAAGTCGTGAAGAGCAGGATATCCTGCGCCAGTTTCGACAGGTCGAGCATCACCTGGGCGAGCGCCTGGACGACTAACCCCTCGAACTTGCCGCGCCCGTGCTGCGCGTAGAGGACGTTGCGCTGGACCTTCGCGAAGCCGAGCTGGTCGGCGACGTACTGGCGGTCGATGTCGAACGGCACGCCGTAGGACGCGGCCGAGCCGAGCGGCGACTGGTCGTTGATCGCGTAGGCCGTCCTGACGACCGTGAGGTCGTCCAGCAGCGCCTCGGCGAAGGAGCCGGCCCAGACGCCGACCGACGAGAGCATCGCGCGCTGCATGTGGGTGTAGCCGGGCATCGGCACGTCGCGGCCCCGCTCGGCCAAGTCCGCCAGCGCGGCGGCGCAGTCGAGGATCAGGCCCTCGATCTTCGTCAACTCGACGCGCGTGAAGAGGCGCAGGTCGACGAGGACCTGGTCGTTGCGCGAGCGCGCGGTGTGGATCTTCTTGCCCGCCTCGCCGACCGTCGCCGACAGGTGGTTCTCGATCTTGGTGTGGACATCCTCGTCGGCCACCGTGACCTCGAACCGGCCCGCGCGCGCCAGCTCGGCGATATGCGCCAGTTCCTTCTGGAGCGCGGCGACCTCGTCCGGCGCGAGCAGCCCGATCTGGCCGAGCATCCGCGCATGGGCGATCGAGCCGAGGACGTCGGCCTCGACCAGCCGGTTGTCGAGCACGGCGTCGCCGGCCGTGTAGCGCTCGACCGTCGGGTTGAGCGTGTAGCCTTTCTGCCAGAGTTTGGTCGGGCTCGCGGTCCCGCTCTCAGCCATGGTGTCTCCTTCGTAGTCGGCAGTCGGCAGTCGCAGTCGGGAGTGGACGATACCGCTTGGTTCACCGATCGGCGATCATACCACCCTTCGGATACTGCCGACTGCCGACTGCCGACTCCGTTACTGCCACGTCGCGCGGAGCGCGGCGTTGCGCTTCGCCAGGACTTCGTAGGGCAGGCCGCGGACCTGCGCGACCGGGCCGGCGAGTTGCTGGCCGGCCGACGCCGCGGCCAGCGCGCGCGTCTCCGGGCTGAAGAGGCTGGTCGGCGAGTGGCGCGCGACGATCTCGACGTTGCCCTTGTAGAGCGCGATCGTGTACTCGCCGTTGACCACCCCCTGCGTCTGGGCGATGAAGGCGTCGAGGTCGGCGCGCAGCGGGTGGAACCACTCGCCGTCGTAGACCAGCGCGGCCCAGCGCTGCTCGACCAGCCGCTTGAACGCGATCTCGTCTTTGGTCAGGCAGAAGCCCTCCAGGTCGCGGTGCAGTTTCAGGAGGATCGCCGCGGCGGGCGCCTCGTAGACCGCGCGCGACTTCAGGTCGACGATGCCGTCCTCCCAGAGATCGAGTTTGCCGACGCCGTGCGCGCCGCCGAGCTCGTTGAGGTGCGGGACCAATTCTTTGAGCGGCAGCGGCCGGCCGTCGAGGCGCGTCGGCACGCCGGCCTCGAAGGTGATGGTCAGCGTTGCCGGCTCAGCGGGCGCCTCGGCGGGCGGCGTCCACCAGAGCCAGGCGTCGGCGGGGAGGGCGGTGTCGAGCCCGAGGTCGGACACGGCGAGCGCGTGGCACCAGAGCGTGCGGTCCTCGCCCTCGCCCGGCGCGCCGTCCGTCGGGATGCCGTAGTGGTCGCAGAGGGCCAGCCGCTCGGCGCGGGTCAGGCCGAAGTCGCGCACCGGGACGAGCGCGGGGAGGCGCGGCGCGAAGAGGGTGAAGACGTTGTGCAGGCGGTACTGCTCGTTGTCGGTGCCGGAGGAGCCGTCCATCAGCGCGTCGCAGCCGAGCTCGAGCGCCTGCTGCGCGACGAGCGCGGCCAGGAATTGGCGGGCCAGCGCGGTCGCGCAGGGGTAGCCGTTGTAGTCGGCGTTGGCGCGGATCGCCTTCTTCAGCCAGACCTCGCTGAACTCGCTACGGCCGTCGATCACCAGCGGGGTGAGGCCGAGCTGCGCGGCGCGGGCCTGCCCGGCCGCCAGCGCCGCCTCGCCCTGCCCGAGGTCCACGGTGATCGGCACGACCTCGGCGGCGCCGTAGCGCTCGCGCGCGAGGACGGCGCAGAGCGCGGAGTCGAGCCCGCCCGAGTAGGCGAGGGCGACCTTGCGCGCCTGCGGGACGGTGGCGGCGTCGAGTTTGGCGAGCGCGCTGTCGAGCGTCGGGGCGGTCATCGTCGTGTCTCCGTCGGGTGGGTCGCGCGGCGCGGCGCGCGCCGGTGGCGCGTCGGGCCGTGCGCGGTCTCTGGGTTGTCGCGGTCTCGGGCTGCCGCCGGGCGCGGCGGGGGCGCGTCAGCGAGCGCGGGGGAGGCGTTTCGCCTCCGCGGCTCGCCCGGCTCGGGAACGGGGTCGGCGCGGGGGCGGGGCGGCCTGCGGTGGGCGCGGCGGCAGGGCGGCGCGAAGCCGGCCGGTGGCGCCCGGCCGGGTGAGCGTCGTCGCCGTCTGATCTGCGCCGGTCATCGGTCGCTCCTCGCGCATCGCCGGCGATGCGCCGCGCGGCTGACACAGAAACACGCCGCCATCCCGGTCAGGGACGGGGCGTGTCGCTCCCGCGGTGCCACCCTGCTTGCCGCGACCTGTCGTCGCGACCACTCGATGACCCCTGCTGGCGTGCGGGGCGGACACCCGGCCTACTTGCGTCGCGCTTTCTTCGGCCGGCCGCTCATGGGCTCGTTCACGTCGCCGCGACCGTCCCGGGCTCCCACCGTCCCCGGGTCGCTCTGGCCGCGCGTGCGCTACTCTTCCCACTCAACGCGGGCGCGTCGCTTGGCGCACACTATAGCAACGGCCGCGCGGCGGTGTCAAGTGAGTGACGAGTGACGAGTGACGAGTGACGAGGGGTCGGCCCCCGTGCCGGCCCGGTCTCTGGGCAGACCGGCATCCGGGAAGACACCCGGCGTGGGCGGGGCGGTCGGCCATATGCCAGGCGGTTGGCCGGGAGTGCGGGCCGGCACGGGGGCCGA
>DASSSV010000033.1:0-3413 GCA_035708265.1 Thermomicrobiales bacterium
CCCGGAAGAACGCCGTCGCGCGGGTCGTGTCGAGATACCGGACGAACCCGCCCGGGTCCCCGGTGCGATCGACCTCCCCGAACGCCGTGCGACTCGTTTCGGGCATAGCACTCCCGCGGTTTCATTCACCGCGGAGGCGCAGTGGGACGAGGGAGAGGTCGCAGAGATTGCTTATTTCTATTCGTCTCTCCGCGTCCTCTCCTCCGTCCTCTGCGCCTCCGCGGTGAATCGTCCTCCTACGCGCGGACGGCGAGCATGCGGTCGATCGCCAGGCGGGCGCGGTCGGCGATGGCCGGGTCCACGTCCACCTGCGGGCGCAGGTCGCGCAGCGTGTCGCGCAGCTTCGGCAGCGTGATCTGCTTCATGTAGCGGCAGACCGCGCCCTCGTCGGCCGCCAGGATCGTCTTGCCCGGGACCTCTTTGCGCAGCCGGTGCAGCAGCCCCGTCTCGGTCGCGATCAGCACCGTGTCGGCGGGCGACGACTTGGTCTCGCGGACCATCCCCTCGGTCGAGAGGACGCGCGTCGTCGCGGCCGGGAGGGCGCCCTTATTGTAGGCCCAGACGAGCGGGCTGGTGCAGCCGCACTCGGGGTGGATCAGCAGCTCGGCGTCGGGGTGCGCCGACTGCCGCGCCAGGATCTCCTGCGTGCGGATGCCGGCGTGGACGTGGCACTCGCCCATCCAGACTTCCATCTTCTCGCGGCCGAGCGAGCGCTTCAGCCAGGTGCCAAGAAAGACGTCGGGGAGGAAGAGGATCTCCCGGTCCTCCGGGATCGCGCGGATGACCGCCTCGGCGTTGCCGCTGGTCACGCAGTAGTCCGACTCGGCCTTGATGTCGGCCGTCGTGTTGACGTAGGAGACGACGACCGCGCCGGGGTGTTCGGCCTTCCAGGCGCGCAGTTGCTCGACGGTGATCGAGTCGGCCAGCGAGCAGCCGGCGGTCTCGTCGGGGATCAGCACCGTGCGCCGTGGGTTGAGGATCTTGGCGGTCTCGGCCATGAAGTAGACGCCGCACATCACGATCACCGGCGCGTCCGTCCGGGCCGCCTCCATGGCGAGGCCGAGCGAGTCGCCGACGAAATCGGCCACGTCCTGCACCTCGGGCACCTGGTAGTTGTGCGCCAGGATCACCGCCTCGCGCTCGCGCGCCAGGCGGCGGACCTCCTCTTGCAGCGCCCGCGCCCTCGCGGCGGGCAGCGCGTCCGTCAGGACGGGCAGGGCGGTATGGATCACGGAATCACCTCCTGTATGAGACGGCAGACGGCAGACGGCAGAGATGGCTTCGATTGAGCAACCCGGTCAACGATGGCAGGGCCGGTACTGCCGACTGCCGTCTGCCGTCTCAGACCACTTCCAGCGAGAAATCGAGCGACCCGGCCGAGTGCGTCAACGCGCCGAGCGAGACGTAGTCCACGCCGGTGCGCGCGACGGCGGCCAGGTTCGCCAGGGTGACGCCGCCGCTCGCCTCTAACCGCACCCGGCCGGCGGCGCGGGCGACGGCGGCGCGCAGGCCATCTTCATCGCAGTTGTCGAGCAGGATGACGTCGGCGCCGGCCGCGATCGCCTCGTCCAGTTCGGCCAGGTTGGTCACCTCGACCTCGACCAGTTGCATCGGCGCGGTGCGCCGCCGGGCCGCCGTCACCGCCGCGGTGATGCCGCCGGCCGCGCGGATGTGGTTGTCCTTGATGAGAATGCCGTCGTCGAGACCGGCGCGGTGGTTGTGGCAGCCGCCGACGCGCACCGCGTACTTCTCCAGCACGCGCTGGCCCGGCGTCGTCTTGCGCGTGTCCAGCACCGTCGCGCCCGTCCCCTCGACCAGCCCGGCCGCACGGCGACTGGCGGTCGCCACGCCGGAGAGGCGCTGGAGGAAGTTGAGCGCGGTGCGCTCGCCGGTGAGGAGCGCGCGCGCCGGACCCTCCAGCCGGGCGACGACGCGCCGCTCGCCCCAGGAGCCCTCCTCCGCCAGCGGCGTCAGGCGCACGGCGGGGTCGAGCTCGGCGAAGACCAGCGCGACCACCGGCAGGCCGCAGAGGACGCCCGGCGCCTTCTGAATGATCTCGGCGGTCGCCGTCGCGTCCGGCGCCACCGTCGCCTCGGTCGTCAGGTCGCCGCGGCCGATATCCTCGGCCAGCGCCAGTTGCACGATCGCCCGCACGCCCGGGCTGGTGACGAGTGACGAGTGACGAGTGACGAGTGTTTCCGGCTCCATCATCTTCTCCACGTTGCGGCTCCGTCGCCTCCCTTCCGTCTATCGACTTTCGGCTATCGGCTACTGCCGCCTGCCGTCTGCCGTCTGCCGTCTACATCCGACTCCCGACTCCCGACTACCTCGAACGCCGGCGCGGCGCCGCGGCGCCAGTGGATCCGGCCGCGCCAGGCGGGGCGCGTCTCCGGCGCGTCTGCGCGGGCGTGCGCGCCGCGGCTCTCCCGCCGCAACAGCGCGGCGCGCGCGGCGAGGGCGGCGACCAGCAGGCCCGGGTCGCGCGCGGCCTCCGGCGCGGGGAGCGCCGCCGCCAGCGCCGCGAGGCGCGCGCCGTCGCGCTCGACACCCAGGTCGGCGTCGAGGCGGGCGCCGAGGTCGGCGGGATCGAGCGTGCCGGCGCCGGCCGGGAGCGGCGTCGCCTCCGGCAGCGGCTCCGTCGCCCGGGCCGCGGGCGCGCGCTCGCCATCGTGCAGCGCGGCGGTGGCGGCGCGGCGGCCGAAGACGAGGCATTCCAGCAGGGAGTTCGAGGCGAGGCGGTTGGCGCCCTGCGCGCCGGTGCAGGCGACCTCCCCGGCGACGTAGAGGCCGGGGACGCCGGTGCGCCCGGCGTCGTCGGCGCGGACGCCGCCCATGCAGTAGTGCGCGGCGGGCGCAACCGGCAGGAGGTCGCGCGCGAGGTCGAGGCCCCACTCGTCCAGGCGCGCGGCCAGGGCGGCGAAGCGCGCGCGGATCGTCGCGGCGTCCTGCTGGCGCAGGGAGAGGTAGACCGGGCCGCGCTCGCGCCGGTGCCGCGCGATCGCCCGCGCCACGACGTCGCGCGGCTGGAGCGGGTCGCAGATTGGCCGCTCGGCGCCGTCCACCAGCAACGCGCCCTCGCCGCGCAGCGCCTCGCTGAGCAGGAAGGCGGGCCGCCCCGGCAGGCAGAGCGCGGTCGGGTGGAACTGCACGAACTCCAGGTCCGCCAGCGCCGCGCCGGCCGCCCAGGCGAGCGCGAGGCCGCCGCCCCGGCTCACCGGCGCATTGGTCGTCCGCCCCCACAGCGCGGCGTAGCCGCCGGTCGCCAGGACCACCGCGCGGCCGCGGTAGGTCGCCGCGCCGCTCCGCGCACCGGCGACCCGCCCACCCTCGACGAGCAGGGCGTCGACCGGCGTCTGCGCGCGGCCGGCGACTTTGGGGTGCTCGACCACGCGCGCCAGCAGCGCCTCGCTGAG
>DASSSV010000034.1:0-2874 GCA_035708265.1 Thermomicrobiales bacterium
CGTCTGGCCGACGGCATCCCCCTCCCCGCCGCCGTCATCGCCGACCTGAACCGCCTCGCCGCCGGCCGGGGCGTCGCCGCGCGGCTCTGAGGGCGCACCCCGGGGCAGGCCCGTGGGAGGGTCGCCCACCTCACACCGGCACCGTGGCCAGGTCGAGGTAGTAGGCGGCCAGGGTCCGGATCGCGCCGGAGGGGACACCGGTGGTCGGGTCGGGCCGGAGGTAGAGGTGCCCGGCCAGGTGGCCGTAGGCGGCGGCCATGACGCGAGGGAAGGGCTCGTCCCAATGCTCGTGCCGGGCGCGCGCGACCGCCTCCATCAGCCGGTTGTTGATCTCCTCGCAGTCGCGGAGGTAGCGGGCGATCTCGAGGCCCCGCTTGGCGGGATTGGCCGAACTGGTCAGTCCCTGGTAGTAGTGGCCGACGCAGAAGAGGCGCATGGGCAGCTCCGCCAGGCGGCGGAGGGTCTGCTGGTAGGCGAGCGGATGGTTGAGGATGGGCAGGAGGCCGGGCCGGCTTCCCTGGCCCATCGCGCAGTCGCCGCCGATGAGGATGCCCTCGCGCTCCCAATAGTAGCCGACGGAGCCGCGGGTGTGGCCGGGGAGTTCCAGCACGCGGAGTTCGACGCCCGCGCCGAGGTCGATGATGTCGCCCTCGCGGAGGGCGCGCGCCACGGTCTGGCGCGGGATCCGCGCGACGAAGTGCTCGCGGGCGGACGCCGCTTCATGCTGGCGGCCCATCAGGCGATAGACGGGCACATGGTAGGTGTCGAAGAGGCGGCCCGCGTCCTCGACCATGTAGGTGTCGGCGTCATGCAGCCAGATCGGCGCGTCGGACGCCGCCTGCACGGCGAGGTTGCCGCCGGTGTGGTCGTGGTGGCCATGGGTGTTGAGGATGAGGTCGACATCGGCGACCTGGCGGCCGAAGTAGGCGAGATAGGGGGCGATGTCCGCGTCGGGGCTGGTCGGCATGCCGGTGTCGATGAGCGCCGCGCGCTCGCCCTCGACCAGGTAGAGCTTGGTGTGGCCGCCCTGGCCCCAGTCCGTGCCGATCTGCAGAAGCTGTCGATGCAGTCTCACGCGACGCGCCTCCTTATCCCCGATCGCGATGCCGGTGCGGGCACTCTAGAAAGGGAGCCGGCGGCTGTCAAGGGGCCTAACGGACATTCGGACTGAAGCCCAAGTCAGGCCGCCTGGCAGGGCGGAACGCCGCCTCGCCCGGTAATTGAATTCTCGTATGGCGCGTTCAGCTCATCGACCCGGTTCCAGCCGGGCGAGTTCCGCGTGCAGCCGCCCGTTCTCCTCCAGCAGCTCGCGGATGCGCCGGTGGGCCGCCGGTAGGGTGGCGGGGCGATCCGGGTCCGCCGCCGGCGGGCGCGGGAAGGGTGGGATGGCGCGTCGGGCCCACTCGGCGTGGTACGGCGCGTCGGCGGGGGCGGGGGCGAGCAGGCCCCGACGGCTGCCCTGCGCCCAGATCATCGCCCACACCTCCGCGGCCTCGGCCGCGCGCCGCGCCGGATCGGCGGCGAGGGCGGCGCAGCGCTCGGCCAGCCGGCGGTAGACCCAGCGGTCGCGGCCCTTCTGGTAGCCGCCAGGCTGGTCCTCCGGCGCCAGCGGGCGCGGCGCGCCGCCGGGCGCGGGCTCGCGCACCGGCTGGCCGAGCTGCGCGGCGAGCGCCCGGACCTCTTCCCACAGCCGGGGCTCGTGCTCGGCCAGCGCGCGGGGCAGCAGCCAGGCCAGGACGAAGAACGTCGTCTCCAGCTCGGCGTAGGGGTCGGTCGGACGGGATGGGATCCTCCGGACGCGCGGCATGGACGCGGCTCTCCTCCACTCCAACGGCGATTAGACGGACGCGCTCAGCCCAACACCGCGCGGGCGAACAGGTAGGCCGCGCCGCTCACCAGCGCGCCGATCACGCCGCCGGCGATCGCCTGGGCCGGCGTGTGCGCGCCCAGCTCGACGCGGGCCCAGGCAACCAGCGGGACCAGCGGCGCGACGATCAGCGCCTGCGGGCCGATGAGGATCGTGCAGACGACGATGATGCCGGCCAGCGCGCCGACGTGGACGGAGATCTTCCACCGGAGGGTGATCAGCAGGGCCACGCCGATGCCGCTCACGCCGGCTATCATCAGGGCCACCAGCGCGGGCGGGGCGCCGAGCATGGCGAACAGGGCCGCGCCGGCGAGGCCAGAGGCGAGCGCGAGCAGCAAGATCCGGGGCCGCTGCTCGCGCCGCATCACATGATGGTCGGTCACACGCCCACGCCGCACCTGTCGCACCAGGTGGAGGAAGGGCAGGAGCGGCGCGAAGAGCGCGCCGACCAGGCCCCAGCGGAGTGCCTGCCCCGGCGTGGGCGCGGCCACCCAGGCCACGACGAGCACCGCGAGGACCGTGAGCGGGGCCGGCGCCAGGATCTCCGTCACCCAGCGGGCGAGCTGGCGGCGAGCGGGGAGGCGGGCCATCATCGGCCCACCTCGTTCGCCATGCCCCGCGCCGGGGGCGGCGGCAGGGCATCGCCCCCGGCCCGCACGCTCGCGCGCACGATCGGCGAGTGCCGGTAGGCGCGGGCGACGCGCTCGAAGTAGCGCCGCTCGCGGTCGGGATCGGCGCTGCCGGCCGGCCCGGCGCCGTCCGGCTCGGGGTACCATCCGGCCTGGGGCAGCCGGAGTGCCGCCGCCAGGATCGTGGCGTCGACGATGGCGTCGGCCCGTTCTCCCGCGATGCCCGCGCGGGCGCACAGGAGGCGAGCCCGCGCCACGCTCGCCGGCGCCGCGTACGGGCGCAGCGCCACCAGCCCGTCCTCGAGCCCCATCACCCGCCCGTGGACGCGCAGTTCCAGGTCGTCGGTCGCGAGGACGTCGCCGAGCCAGGAGTGCGGC
>DASSSV010000035.1:0-5993 GCA_035708265.1 Thermomicrobiales bacterium
GCGGCCCCGGCCGAGAATGGTGTTGCTGAGGCACCGGACTCGCGGCGGGAGGGGCGCATGGACGACGACTTCATTGTGACGGCGTTCGTCATCGTTGACAACCTGCTGACGGCGCTGGGGCATCGGGACGACGTGCGGGCCAAGGCGAGCGACGCGGAGGTGCTGACGGTGGCGGTCCTGGCGGCCAAGTCCTTCCAGAACCACCTGGCGCGGGCCTTGCAGGTCATGCACCTGGGGCGCTACCTCTCCGGCCCGCTGAGCGAGTCGCGCTTCAACCGCCGCCTGCACGCCTTGCGCGGCTGGCTCGGGCTGGTGCTGGAAACGCTGGGCGCGGTCTTCGCCCGCGGGGACGTGTTCCTGATCGACAGCATGCCGGTCCCCGTCTGCCGGCGGGCGCGGGCGTGGCGCTGCCAGAAGGCGCGTGGCGGGCCTGCTGCGGCCGGTGCGCGGCCAAGGGGGAGCGCTTCTTCGGCTGGCGGCTGCACCTCGTCTGCACGCCCGCCGGGGTGCCGGTCGCCTTCGAGCTGCTGCCGGGCGGGCTGCCGGGTGCCCCCTGGGCGCTGACGCCGATCCACGAGCTGACCCACGGCCTGCCCACGGGCGCGGCCGTCTACGCCGACAAGGCGTACAACGCGACCGCCGACGAGGCGAGCATCCTGGCCGACACCGGCGTGCGGCTCGTGCCGATTCGCCGGGCCAACATGCGCCCGAACGACTGGGCGGACAAGCTGGCGCTGCGGGCGTACCGCAAGCGGATCGAGGCCGTGTACAGCCAGTTGGAGGCGATGGGCGTGCAGCGCCTGCGGGCGCGCACCAACCCCGGCCTCGAACTCAAGATCCACGCCGCGCTCCTTGCGGTGACCATCACCAACGCCGACTAGCAATTGCCGTAAGTAGCACACCTGCCGCGCACCGACAACTGGACTTGATCCGGTGCCACGGACAGGTCGGTGTTAGGCGGCGGCTGTCTGACGATACCTCTCCTCCTGCTCGAGCGGGCTGCGATAGCCGAGGGTGGAGTGGCGTCGCCGCCGGTTGTACCACACCTCGACGAACTCGAAGATCGCCAGCCGCGCCGCCGCGCGGGTGGGCCAGGGCTGGCGGTGGAGCAGCTCCACCTTGAGGGTGGCGAAGCAGCGCTCCGCGACGGCGTTGTCGTCGCCGTCGACGACCGAGCCCATCGAAGGCAGGATGGCCGCTTCCTGCAATGCCGCCCCGCAGGCGAGCGAGGGGTATTGGCAGCCCCGATCCGAGTGATGCACCAGCCCCGCCGCCGGCCGGCGGTTCCCGACGGCCATCGCCAGGGCATCAGTGACGAGCTCGGCGCGCAGATGGTCAGCCATGGCCCACCCCACGACGCGTCGGCTGCAGGCGTCGAGGACCGCCGCGAGGTAGAGCCAGCCCTCGCCGGTCGCCACGTGGCTGATGTCCGCCAGCCAGAGCCGGTCGGGGGCGCCGACCTGCGCCGGGGCGAAGGCGCGCTCGACCCGGTCCGGGGCGGGGGCGGCGGCGCGGTCGGGGACGGTCGTCCGGGTGCCCCGCCGCGCGCATCAGCCGCGCCACCCGCCGACGCCCGCAGCGCACCCCCGCGGCGCGCAGGTCGGCGTGGACGCGCGGGCTGCCGTAGGTGCCGCGACTCGCGGTGTGGACGGCGGCGATGCGGCCCGCCAGTTCGTCGTCGGCCGCCGCCCGCGCCGAGGTGCCGCGCGCCCGCCACGCGTCGTAGCCCGATCGGGAGACGTCGAGCGGCCGGCACAGGAGCGCGACCGCGTGGTGTGCCGCCTCCGCCGCGACGAACCGCTACCGCTCCGTCACGTCGCGCCCTCCCGGGCGAAAAAACGCGCGGCCTTCTTGAGGATCTCGCGCTCCTCGCGCAGCACCGTGTTCTCGCGCCGCAGCCGCGCCAGCTCGGCGCGCTCGTCCGCGGTGAGCCCCGCCCGCTCACCCGCGTCAATGGCCGCCTGCTTGCCCCACATGCGCAGGGTCTCGGGATTCAGGCCCGGGTCGCGCGCGACCCGGGCGCGCGGCAGCCCGCTCGCGCGCACCAGTTCGACGGCGCGCGCTCGGAACTCGGCGTCATACGGTCGGTGCGTCGGCTTGCCCATCGCGAACTCCTCCTTCGGGGATCACCCCCAAAGTCTCGGTTGTCCGCGAGATCGGAGCAAGTCCACCGCTCCGTTTGCCCCGCCGGAGAGACTACCGGCGCCCGGCCCGACGCCCTCCCCCGCACATCCCCCCGGTGCTACAATTCCGTGAATGCCGCGGGTGGCGCGGGGAGAGGCGAAGGCGATGCAGCAGGGTGGCGGCCCCGGCGAGCGGCCGCGTGGCAACGGCCTGACGCCGGGGCGGGCGATGCTCATCACCGCCGCGGTTCTGGTCGTCCTCCTCGGCGCCTACATCATCGTCCAGATCAAGAGCATCCTGATCCTCTTCCTGATCGGCGTGCTGCTGGCGACCGCGATCGAGCCGGTCGTCGACCGCCTGCACGCCCGCGGCCTCGGGCGCGGGCAGAGCGTCCTCGTCGTCTACGCCGCCATCCTCGTCGTCGTCGGTGTCCTCCTCGGCTTCCTCGTCCCCGCCGTCGTCAACGAGATCGGCAAGTTCATCAACGCCGCGCCCAACCTGATCGACGAACTCAACGAGTCGGTCAAGAGCAACCACAGCCCCTTCATCCGCGAGAACGGGCCCTACGTCCTCGACGAGATCGAGCGGCGCATCGCGCAGCTCGACATCCCGACCGAGCGCGCGCTCAGCCTCGCCACCTATCTGCCGAGCGTCCTCAGTTACTTCATCGGCGGCATCATCACCGTCGTCACCACCCTGCTGATCGGCTTCTACTGGATCACCGAGAAGGCGATCATCAAGCGCGTCTTCCTCTCCCTCTTCCCCGACGAGCGCCGCGCCCACGTCCACACCCTCTGGGACGACATCGAGACCAAGCTCGGCGGCTGGATCCGCGGCCAGTTGATCCTGATGGGGATCATCGGCATCGCCGCCTCGATCGGCTACGCCGCGATGGGCCTGAAGTTCTGGATGCTCCTCGGCGTGCTGGCCGGGCTCTGCGAGATCATCCCCTTCTTCGGCCCCTGGATCAGCGGCGTCCCGGCCGTGTTGATCGCGCTGACCCAGTCGCCCCGCCTGGCCCTGATCGTGATCGCCTTCATGGTCGCCATCCAGATGATCGAGGGCAACTTGCTGGTGCCGCGCGTGATGAAGAACAGCGTCGGCCTCTCGCCGCTGCTGGTCGTGCTCGCCGTGCTGATCGGTGGCACGCTGCTCGGCATCGCCGGCGGCGTCATCGCCATCCCGGTGGCCGCCGTGATCCAGGTGCTGCTCGGCGACCTCCTGCGCAGCCACCAGGAGGCGCTCGCGCGCGAGGGCCGCGCGGATGGGACGGAGGAGCGCGTCTTCCGCTGGCGCCCGGCTGGTCTGCCCAGCCGCCTCCAGCGCGTCCAGCCTGGCCCCGCCGTCGTCAGCCCGGTCGTCGAGTTGCCACGCCCGCCCGCCCCGGCGCCGCCCCCGACCGCCAATGGCGCGGATCTGGCGCTGGAGGACGACACGCCGGACGAGGGCGCCGAGAGCGCCGACCGCGAGCCCGGCGAGGTCGCGAAGACACCGTGAGTCGATCGTTGCGAGTTGATGGTTGTGCGAGGACGCCGGGGTAGCCACCGACGTCCTGGCGGCCGGCAGCCATCGGGGTCTAGACCACTATCAACGACCAACTATCAACTCGCAACTCCGTGAGAGGCTGCGATGGAAGGACCGCAACTGCCGCCCGAAGGCGTCGCGACGATGGAGGAGAACCTGCCGCTGCCCGGCCAGCTCTCGCGACTGGCCGCGCTGCACCGGATCAACCGCGCCGCGACCGCCTCGCTCGACCTCGACGACATGCTCGGCACGGTCGTCCGCGTCGTCGCCGAGGCCGTCGGCGCCGACATCTGCACCGTCTACCTCTACAGCCCCGAGGAGGACACCCTCACCGTCCGCGCGACCGCCGGCCTCAATCCCGCCGCGGTCGGCACCGCGACGGTGCCGCTCGGCGTCGGCATCACCGGGCAGGCGGCCCGCACGCGCAGCATCATCGCCGCCGCCGACGCGCCGGCTCACCCGTTCTTCTACTACGACCCCACGCTCCAGGAGGCGCCTCACCATTCCCACGTCTCGGTGCCCCTCCTCCTCGGCCCCGAGCGCCGGCTGCTCGGCGTGCTCAACATCCAGACGCGCGAGCGCCACGAGTTCAACCAGGGCGAGCTCGAGTTCCTGCGCACCGTCGCGGGCGAGCTCGCCATCGCGATCGACAACGCGCTCCTCTACCGCCTGGCCGGCGCGCGCCTGCGGCGCAAGGTGCGGGAGTTGACCACCCTCCAGCGCATCTCCGCGACGCTCGCCTCCACGCGCGACCTCAGCGACCTGCTGCACATCGTCGCCGAGCAGGCCGGCGACCTCGGCCGGGCCGAGTGCGTCGGCATCTACCGCTGGCGCGGGTCCGGCCCGGTGCTCCTGGCGAGCACCGGCGAGTCGGACCAGCCGTTCGACGCGGCGCAGATCGCGACGGCGCTACATGCGGTGATGGCGGCGCCGGGCGGCGAGGAGAACGAGATCCGGGGCTGCGACGGCTTCGTCTGCGTGCCGCTGCGCAGCGCGCGCACGGTCCTCGGCGGGATCTGCCTGCGCTTCGCGCCGGGCCGCACGCCGAGCGAGGACCAGCTCGCCCTCCTGCGCGCGTTCAGCAACATGGCCGCGGTCGCGATCGAGAACGGGGAACTCTACGAGGAGACGCGCCGCGCGCTGCTGGTGAAGTCGGCGCTGCTCCAGGAGATGCACCATCGCGTGCGCAACAACCTGCAGACCGTCGCCGCGCTCCTCTCGATGCAGGCGCGGCGCGGCGGGCGGGCCGCCTGGACCGCGCCGCTCAACGAGGCGGTCAACCGGATCGGCTCGATCGCCGCCGTCCACGACCTCCTCAGCCGCGAGGACATCGGCGTGACCACGGTCGGCAAGGTTGCGCGCGAGGTCGTCGACGAGGCGAGCGCGACGCTGGTGCGCGCCGACCTGAAACTGGCCTTCGACGTGCCGGATCGCGGCGTGCCGATCTCCTCGCGCGAGGCGACCGTGCTGGCCCTCCTGATCAACGAGCTCGTCGCCAACGCGATCCTGCACGGGATGGAGGGGCGCAAGCGCGGTCACGTCAGCGTCTGGGCCGAGCGCACCGGCGACGCCATCACCCTGCGCGTCGAGGACGACGGCAACGGCCCGCCCGAGGGCTTCAACGTCGAGGGGCAGGCCGGCCTCGGCCTCTCGATCGCGCGCACCCTCGTCCGCGCCGACCTCCACGGCACCATCGCCGTCGAGCGCAATGCCGCGGGCGGCACGACGGTGGTGATCACCTTCCCAGCCAGCGTGACGGACGAGGTAGTCGGGCAGTCGGGCAGTCGGGCAGTCGGGCAGTCGGGGTGATTGTGGGGCAATGCAAAGCGAGCAGGAAGAACTGGCTAAGCTATTCTGCGAAATGGCAATGGGAATGCCATTCGTCTTTGTGCCAGACAAGTACGATAAAGGCAGTGCCCGCCGTGAGCCAGCAGATTTGGTTTGGGCCTGTAACGGGTGCCTAGTCCTGATCTATCTCTCCCGGATGAAGCGGGCCTCAAAGGCCCGTCAGCATAACGCTCGCCAGATCAAGGGATGGATCCGCGCATGGCGTTCGCTGGGTCAGGTTCTCCGTGGTCGTAACCAGTACGGCCCTATCGCCATACACGCCGGCGACACGAGATACCCTCATGTTGTTATTCTATCTATCATCGAATGCAGCGACGCCACAGCGGAGTATCATTACGCAGAGACCCAGGCACTTGGCGTAACTATGTTCGCGACCGTTCCGTTGAGCGCAATCGCTCATCTATCTCACATGCATGCCAGCATGCTCGATGTGTTTCATGTTCTTGACTGGCTCAGGGTTCGCCATACCGCGGCGATTACTGAGACAGAGATACACG
>DASSSV010000036.1:0-4447 GCA_035708265.1 Thermomicrobiales bacterium
CGGTACCAGCGGCACGGCCTCGGCACCGAGCTCCTGCGCCGGCTGGTCGACGCCGCGCGCGCCGAGCGGCTCGACCGCCTCGTCGCCGCCATCCTGCCGGACAACTACGCGATGCAGCGCGTCTGCCAGCGCCTCGGCTTCGCCGTGCGCTTCGACGCCGCGGAGGAGGTCGTCAAGGCCACGCTCGCGCTCTGACGCGGCGCGGGCGGGCGGCCCGGTTCGCGGCCGCCCGCCCGCGTGTCGGCGGGTGGGCGCTTCTGACGCGCGTCAGTTGGGGTAGCCCAGCTCCGCCCTGGCCTCTTCGACGTGCCGTCGCCGCTCGGCCAGCGACAGGTGCGCCCACAGCGGGCACCCCTCGGTGCGGTGGGCGCACCCGGCCTCGAGCTGCGCCTCCTCGGCGTCCCCGGCGCCCCCGGCGCTCCGCTGCACCGTTCGGTCCGCCTGCCGCGGCCCGCGGCGGTGCGGAGCCGATCGCAGCGGCCGCGACACGACACCACGCGGACGAGGGCGAGCCCGAGCGGGCTCGCCCCCTGCCAATTCCCGGGTGTCCGCCGATCGTGGCGCTATGCCCGGCCGCGGTCCGGGTCGATCCCGTTTACCCGGCGTTGACCGTCCGCTATGCCGCCGGCAACCCGGCGATCCCAGAATACTGACGAAGCCGGAAACCGGCCGGGTTCGCCGCCCGGCAGCGGCCGATCGAAGGAGGGGCAGCATGAACGTGTTGGTGGCCGTGAGCAGCAAGCACGGCGGCACGCGCGAGATCGCGCGCGTCATCGCCGAGGAGCTGCGCGCGCTCGGCCTCGACCCCGACCTGCGCGAGGCCGGCGCGGTGCGCGACCTGGCCGGCTACGATGCGGTGGTCCTCGGCAGCGCCGTCTACATGGGTAACTGGCTGCCGGAGGCGCGGGCGTTCGTCGCCCGCCACGGCGCGGCGCTGGCCGGCCTGCCGGTCTGGCTCTTCAGCAGCGGGCCGCTCGGGGCCGAGAACCCGCAGCCGCCCGGCGACCCGGCCGGGGGCGCGGCGGTGCTGGCGGCGACCGGCGCGCGCGGGCACCGCGTCTTCGCCGGCCGCCTGGAGCGGGGCGACCTCGGCCTCGGCGAGCGGGCCATCAGCCGGCTGGTCCACGCGCCGGAGGGCGACTTCCGCGACTGGGCGGCGATCCGCGCCTGGGCGCGCGAGATCGGCGCGGCGCTCGGCGCGCCGCGCGTTGTGACCGCCGCAGCGGCCGCGCTGCCGCGGGAAAGGGAATGAAAACCATGCCGATCCTGCTGCTGTTGCTGGCGCTCGGCCTCGCCGCCAACGTCGTCCTCGGCCCGCTCGGGCTGGGGCTGATCGCGTGGCGGGTGAGCGCCAACCTGATCAACCAGACCTACGGCGCCGACGCCGCGACGCTCGCGCTGGTCGTCCCGGCCGCCCTCGCGGCGGCCTGGCTCTGGTGGCGCGGCCGCCGCCTCGCCGCGCCGCTCGCGCTCGGCGCGGGGCTGGCGGCGCTTTACTACGCCGTGGCCGAGGTGCTCGGCCCGGACTACACCCGCTACGCGGGCAACAACGAGCGCTTCTTCCCGCTCTTCCTGGCGGTCATCGTCCTGGCCTGGGTCGTCGCGGCGCGCGCCTGGGTCGCGCTCGACCCCGAGCCGCCCCGGCCCGCCCCGTGGCTGGCGCGCGCCTTCGCCGCCGTCCTCCTCGCCGCCGGCGCCCTCCTCGCCGTCGCCTGGCTCGCCCAGGTGCTCGACATCGCCCGCACCGGTGGGCTCGGCCAGGCCGCCCAGGCGCGCGAGTACGCCGAGGCGCCGACCGCGTTCTGGGTCGTGCGCATCGTCGACCTCGGCGTCATCGCGCCGGCCTGTCTGGCGACGGGCGTCGGGCTGTGGCGGGGCCGCGCCGCCGCGATCAAGGCGGCCTACGGCCTGGCGGCCTTCCTGACGCTGCAAGGCGCGTCGGTCCTGGCGATGGGCGCGGTGATGCTCTGGCGGCGCGACCCGACCGCGAGCCCGGCGCTGGTCTACGCGCTCGCGCCGGTGGTCCTCGCCGCCGCGGCCGGCACCCTGGCGCTCATGCGCTCGTACGCGGGCCGCGCCCCGGCCGCCGCGCGCCGCCGCGCGACCGCCGCGGCGCACGCCTGAACGGCCGGCGCCCGCCGGCTACGGGCGGTGCCTTGCCCCCGCCCGGCCCTGTGGACGCACACGGCGGGGGCACGAGCACGCGGCGCGCTAAACGCGGGCGGCCCATCCGGGCCGCCCGCGGGGAAGAGGGGAGGGGAGGGGCCGCCGGCGCGGCGGGGATGGGCTACCGGGCTGCCGCGCGGTAGCCGGCGGCCTCGGCGTCGGCCGCGGTGGCGAAGCACTCCGCGGCGCGCACGCGCGCGTAGGACGTCTGGTCGGCTTGGTGGTAGGTCTGGCCGAGCCGGACCGCCTTGATCGGGTGGTCGGCCGGGCAGGAGCCATCAGAGTTCGCGGCCACCGCCCCGGCGCTCAGCGCCGCGGGTTGGCGGGCGATCGGCGTACCCTGCCACCCGGCCGGGAGCGCCCAGCCCGGCGTCCCGGACGCCGGCAGGAATGGGGCGGGCGTGGCGGCCGCCGCGCCCCCGGCCGCGAGAGGCGGCGCGGCGACCGCCGCCTGGCCGCAGCCGGCGAGCAGGGCGAGGGCGAGGAGCCCGACGACGAGGGCGGCGGCGCGGGCGCGCGGGCGCCGGGCGGACGCCGCCTGGCGGTCGCAGGCGGCTTCGGCGAGGCGTTGCTGTAGGCGCTGATCGGCGAACGCGCCGAGGAGTTCGTGGGGCTGCTGCATGGTGGGCCTCCTGGCTGACTGCGGCGAGGGGGTCGTGACGTTATCCGCAGTCTAGGCCGGGCCGGCCCCGCGCGCAGTTAGCCGCGTCACCCCGGCATGTGCGCCCGGTCACAGGGTCGGCCCGCGCGGGCGGCTCACCGTCAGGAGGAAGGAGGGGAGACGGTGCGCCGTCGCGAGCGGCTCGTGCGCCGTGAGCGTCGGGTGCGGCCGCCGTGCAGCGGCCGCCAGGCCGCACCCCGTCGGATAGCGGATCCGCCCGACCTCTGGCCGCGAGGGCAGCATCGGGAAGGCTTCGTGCAGGAAGGCGGCCGAGTGCGCCACGGCCCGCGCCGCGGGGGCGGCTGGCCGCGGATGTGCGCCGGGTCGCGCGGGCCGTCAGCGTGCCGGGGACGCGGAGGCGGGGAAGGTTCTGTACAGGTCGCGCAAGTCGGTGGCGTGGGCGGCATCCCCCAGCAGCGGCCCGACGCCCGGCAACTCCTGGATGGTCCGCAAGGTCGAGCTGTGGGTGTAGTGGATGGTGTTGCTGTACCCGCCACCTTTGCCGTCGGGCGAGAGCAAGAGCAGCCCGATCGGCCCGTCGCTGTCGCCCGTCCCTTCGTCCCAGGTAATGATGATGGTGCCGTGGTCCCGGTACGCGCGGGACCGCATGATCATCGGGATCGTGCGCGACAGCCAGGCGTCCCCCTGCTTGATCCCGTCGTCGGTCGGCGCGCAGTCGTCGTGCATGTCGTCGCACAGATTGGGGGTGATGAGGCTATACGGCGGCACCATGTTGTCGGCCAGGTCGGTCGCCAGC
Source organism: Thermomicrobiales bacterium (assembly GCA_035708265.1). Classification (GTDB taxonomy): domain Bacteria; phylum Chloroflexota; class Chloroflexia; order Thermomicrobiales; family CADCWN01; genus DASSSV01. The sequence goes on from DASSSV010000036.1 coordinate 3,585, forward strand.
TCGCCGAATGGCCGCACGTGCTCGATGCAGGTGCGGGAATGCGGGTTGTTGGTGTCGGTCACATCGTCGAAGAAGACCATCGGGTTGTGCTTCGGCGCGTAAGGGTACCGGGCGGTCAGCGGGCAGGTCGTTCCGCTGATGCTTTCCTGGTAGCTCTTCCAGGCGATGCCGGCGGCGGCGAGTTCGCTCACCAGGTGCGCGGTAGACGGCTGGTGGTTGTCGGCGGGCGGGTTGTCGTCGCTGATGCCGAAGTCCTGGCCGGCCTCCAGCCAGAGGTAGTTCGGCTCGCTGGGATGTTCCCCCGGCGGGTTGTAGTACCGCTCGGCGTGGGCGGCCATCGGCAGCAGCGTGGTGTTGATATACGGCGCCGACGGGTTCCCCTTGATGTCCGCCCAGTTGTGGTTCTCCATCACCACGAGGAAGACGTGCGGGAGTGGGGCGGGGCGCGACGCGCCCGCCGGTGTCGCCGGCGGCGTCGCCGGTGTGGCCTGCAGCGTCGCCGGGGAGGTGGGCGGCGGGGTGGGGAACGCCGTGGGGCCGGGCGGCGTCCCCCCGCCGCACGCGACCAGCACGAGCAGGAAGAGGAGACTCGCGCGGCGAGACCAGCGTCGCATCCCGGTCACCCTGCCCGCCTCGGCGTGACGCCGTCCGCGCTCGCGGGGGCTGTACCGCTACAACGCGCGCCATGCCCCGCACGGTTCGACCAACGGCCCGGCGTGCGGCAGGTCGGCGCGGTGCGTGCGGCCCCTGCGCCCCCGATCGGCGCGCTGCCCGGTGGTCGCACGCGGGCCACCCCACGCTGCCGGCGCGCCCGGTCGGCCACGCTGCTGGCCCTCCTGCCTTTCCCGCTTGTGCGGGTCCCC
>DASSSV010000037.1:0-20715 GCA_035708265.1 Thermomicrobiales bacterium
GCGGCCGACGAGCGGCGGGCCGACTGGGGCGAGATGTGGGGACGCGGCGGAATCGGACATGGCCCACCCGCCACACAGCGGCGCCACGGTCACAACCGCGCACGAGATCCCCGGCGGGGCGCTTATGGAGAAGTACGCTCGTCTTCGGGAAACGTCACGTCCATCGGTCTGGCGAGTGCGGGGGGCGCGTCCGTCACGGCGACGCGAAGACCGGCGGCGCGAGCAGCCGATCCGCCGGCAGCCCGGCCGCCGCCCAGACCTCGCGGCAGTAGGCCAGGTTGCCGACGCCCTCGGGGCCGTGGCCGTCCGAGCCGAAGGAGAAGGTGGCGCCGCGCGCCGCGAAGCGCCGGATGGTGGCGAGGTCGGGCACGCGCGACTTGCCGTTGATCTCGATGGCGACGCCGTGGCGGACGGCGAGGTCGGCGACGGCGTCGAGGCAGGCGGCCACCGATTCGGGCCGGGCGCGCTCCGCCAGGCTGGGGACGAGCGCGAAGTGCCCGATGATCGTGACGGGCCAGCGCTGCAGCGTGTCCTCGACGAGCGGCGGGATCGCGGCCAGGTATGCCTCGGGGTCCACGTCGGCGGGCGGCGGCTGGAGGGTCGGCAGGACGCCGGCGCGGTAGTTGAGGTAGTGGACGGTGTTGACCCGGTGCGGGCCGACCGGGATGGCGTGCGCGCTGGCGATGACATGCGTGAGGCGGTGGACCCAGCGGTCGTCGGGGGCGGCGGGCTCGCCGAGGCTGATCTCGATGCCGCGCAGCAGAGGGTAGGCGTCGAGCGCGTCCAGGTAGGCCGCCAGTTGCTCCGGCGTCCGCAGCCGGCGGTTGTCGCCGATGGCGTGGTCGGAGACGCCGAGGCGGAGGCCGAGGTCGCGGGCGCGCGCGGCGACCTCCGCGACGGTCAGCCGCCCGTCCGAGAAGTCGCGCGTGTGGTTGTGCCAGTCGACGCGCAAAGGATCGTGCGACGTCATCGGCCTCTACTCCGACTGTGGAGGACGGGCGGCCGAGGCCGCCGGCCCTCTCGTCATTCGTCCTTCATCCTTCTAACTTTTGACTTCTCACTTCTTCCTTCCCTCCAGCGCCCAGTAGAGCACGCCGGCGCCGAGCGCGGTGCCGCCGGCGAGGATGTAGAGCGGGGTGTTGTAGCCGCCGTGGACGATCAGTTGCCCGGCGACGATGCTGATGGCCGCCCAGGAGAGGTTCCAGCCCGCCAGCCGCAGGCCGAAGGCGCCGGCCAGCGCGCGGGACGGCACGCGCTCGCTGAGGACGTTGACCTCGACCGCCCAGGCCATGCTCCCGCCGACCGACCGCGCCGCCTGGGTGACGACGACCAGCGGCAGGACGGGGAGGGCGGCGAGCGCCAGCGCGCAGGGGACCGGCAGCGCGCGCAGGACCGTCGCCGCCCGCAGGGAGCCCATCCGCCGCGCGACGGCCGGGGCGAGCAGCCCGAGCGCCGCGCCGGCCGCGCCGGTCGCCGCCAGGATCGCGCCGATCTCGCCCTGGCTCGCGCCGAGGCGGTCCAGGTAGACGTTGACGAAGGGCATGAAGGCGCCCGCGCCGACGCTCAGCAGGGCCGCCGCGCCGGCGTAGCCCCAGACGGTGCGGCGCACCCGGCGCGGCGTCGCGTCGAGTTCCGGGCCGATCACGGCGGTGCCGCGCGCCCGCCGCGGCAGGCCGGCGCGGCCGAGCACGCCGAGCAGCGGCAGGAGGCCGAGCGCGCCGACGCCGACGCCGATCAGCAGCGCCAGGCGGTCGCGCGCGACCAGGCTGAGGCCGGCGAGGGCGAGCCCGGCCGGCAGGAGGCCGCCGAGCAGCGTCCCGACGGTGACGGAGAGGTTCTGGACGGCGAAGGTCAGCGCGGCGGCGTCGGCGTGGGCCTCGCGCGAGATCTGCTCCGACAGGTACGGCATCACCGGGATGGTCAGCCAGGAGGTCGCCGCGCCGACGCCGAGCGCCAGGACCGCGATCGCGACCCGGCCGGTGACGACCGCCTGGCCGGCCGAGACGGCGGTGAAGCAGGCCAGCGCGAGCGCCATCGTGCGCGGCGCGCCGAGCCGCAGCACCAGCCGCCCGGCCGCCAGCGCCGCCAGCCCCTGCCCGAGCGTGTTGAGGCCGGCCGCGAGGCCGATCACGTCCTCGCGGTAGCCGAGCGCCAGCAGGTAGAGGTTGAAGAGGAGGGCGAAGACGCCCGCGCCGAGGTTGGAGGAGAGTTGGAAGAGGAGCATCCGGCGCAGCGGCGCCCCCTCCGACCGCCAGAGCGCGACCGGGTTCATCGCACCCCCGCCGCGACGGTGTCGTTCGTCCGCCCGCGCCGCGCCATCACGCCCCCCGCAGCCAGCGGGTGAACTCGGCGCCGAGGAGGACCGGGTCTTCGAGGAAGTAGTCGGTCGGGATCGTCGCGGTGTCGACGCGCAGCCGCAGCAGCGCCGGGCCGTCGCCCGCGCGCGCCTCGGCGAGCGCCGCGCGCAGGGCGGCGGGGTCGCTGGGGACATCGCGTGCGACCGGCCAGCCGCAGGCGCGCGCGACGGCCGCGAAGTCGGTCGCCGCGGCGGCGGTCGGCTGGCCGCCGGTGGCCAGGTAGACGCCGTTGTCGAGGATCAGCAGGACGAGTTTCTTCGGCCGGAGGTAGCCGATCGTGCTGAGGACCGAGAAGCCCATCAGCAGGCTGCCGTCGCCCTCGACGACGAGGAGCGCGTCGTGGCGGCTCTCCTCGACGCCGAGCGCGAGGCCGAGGCCGATGGCGGCCGGCAGGCCCATCGAGTCGAGGACGTAGAGGTGGTTCGGCTTGCGGCCGGCGACGGCCAGCATCTCGCGGATCGTGCCGCCGAGCGTCAGGACGACCGGGTCGGCGGCGAAGACCTCATCGACGATCCGCAGCGCGTCGGGGCGGTGCATCAGGGCGTCTGTCACGCTCGTCTCCTTCGGCCGGCGCCCGCGGTTGCAACCGCGGCTAGAGGCTCGCTCGCGCTGTACTTTAGCCGCCGCGAAACCCGCCTCCGCGGGTTTGATGGCTCATGTCAGAGGCGCTTCTTCCAGGCGTAGGTCAGGTCGAGCGGGCGGAAGCCGGCGGACTGGTAGAGGCGGCTCGCCGGGACCGCGTCATGATGGCTGTTGACCGTGGCGGTGCGCGCGTCGAGCGCGGCGAGCCGGCGCAGCCCCTCGGTCACGACCGCTTTGCCGAGGCCGCGCCGGCGGTACGCGGAGTGGCAGCCGACCGGCTCGAAGAGGCCGTGCCGGTTCGCCTCGTCGTACCAGACGATGCAGTAGGCGGCGAAGGCGCCGTCCGGCGCGACGACGACGAGGTCCAGGTCCGGCCGGTAGGTCGGCGCGCCCATGACGGCGCGGTGCTTGGCGGCGGTCATGCGCGAGGGCGCGAAGGCGTCGCGGTGGACGGCGACGCGGGCCTCGACGTCCTCCTCGCCCCGAACGTGGCGCAGCGTGTAGCCGGCCGGCAGCGTCACCGGGGGCACGTCCCCGATCTCGCGGAAGTTGTAGCAGAGCGCCTCGTCGGTCCGCTCGTAGCCCCGGCCGCGCAGCGCCGCGATCATCGTCTGATCGCGGGTGAAGGCCCAAGCCGTCAGGCTCGGCGGCTCATCGCCGTCGCCGCCCCGCGCGCGACGCTCGTCCTCGGCCCAGGCGAGCATGGCGGCGAGCGTTTCCGTCGTGTGGTGGCGCGGGCGGACCACGAGGTCCACCTGGTCACCGCCCGTCCAGGCGAACCCGGCGAGCGCGTCCCCCGCGAACCAAAGGTGCGCTGGGGGCGCGGCGTCGGGCGCGTCGCCGCCCGTGTATCGCCACCAGTCCAGGTCGCCCAAGCCGCAATAGTCCGGCGGCCCGCTCACCGCGAAGGTCTCGATCAGCAGCGCCCGCATCCGCGCGTAGTCGTCCTCATCCCGATAGGGTCGCGCCGTCAGTCCCATGCGCCTCACCGGTCGAAAACCCGGGGCAACCGCCCCCGCCTTCTCGTCATTCGTACTTCGTCATTCTCCTCATCCGCCCATCAGGTTCATCAGCACGAAGACCGGGCGGTGGGTCGTGCGGGCGAACTGCTCGGCGCGGACGATCGTGCCGGCCCACTCGGACACCGGCGTGCGGGTATCGAGCTGGAACCAGCGCGCGCCCGCGGCGTCGAGGATCGCCTCGGTGCGCTCGGAGAAGGTGTGGATCATCGAGTTGTACTCGCCGAGGCCGCCCCGGCGCGTGACGAGGATCAGCAGCGGCAGATGGTAGGGCAGCGGGAAGGTATTGAGCGCGGTCAGCAGGTTGCCGACGCCGTTGTCCTGGATAACCATCAGCGCGCGGGCGCCGGCCATGACCAGCCCCGAGAGGATGCCGACGCCCTCCTCCTCGCGCGGGATCGGCACGATGCGGAAGCCGCCCTGCCCGTCTTTCGCCAGGAAATGCCCGACGACCGCTTTCAGCGTGCTGGAGGGCAGGTGCAGGATCCACTCGGGGTCCAGCGCCTCGATCCCCGCGATCACCGCCGCGCTCCGCTCGTCGACTGCCATGAATCCTCCATCGGTCGGAGTCGGCGCCGCAGTCGCGCCACCCACCCCGCGGGCCGGTTTCGTCCCAGTCCGCGGAGGCGGACTTCGCGGCGAGCGGTAGCGAGCCTCTAGCGGCGATTTCAATCGCCGGCGCGGCCGAGGCGCAACCGCCAGCCCCCCGCCCCCTCACAACGTCGCGAACAGATCCGGCCGGTTGCTGGTCAGGCCGTCGACGCCGAGGGCGAGGAGCGCGCGCATGTCCGCGGGGCGGTCCACCGTCCAGGCGAGCACCGCCAGGCCGCGCGCGTGGCAGCGGGCCAGCAAGCCCGGCTCGCGCAAGATGCGCGCGTCCACCGTCAGCGCGTCGGTGCCGGCGCGCTCGATGGCGTCGTCGCCGTACCGGGCGCGCCAGTCGCGGTCGAGCGTCAGCGACGTGCCGATCTCCGGCGCGAGGCGCTTCACGTCGCGGAGGCTCTCCCAGTAGCCGCCGCAGACGACGACCGGGCCGAAGTCGAGCCGCCGCGCGGTCGCGACGATCGGCTCCGCCAGCCCATCGGCTTTGAGGTCCACCAGGAGCGCCGCGCGCCCGCGCACCGCCTCCATCGCGTCGGCCAGCGTGATGACGCGCTCGCCCTGACCGACTTCCACCCGCTGCAACTCGGCCAGCGGCGTCGCGGCGATGCGCAGCCTCGCGCGCCCGGCCGGCACCTCGTCGTCGTGCCAGAGCGCGAGTTGCCCGTCGGCCGTCGCGTGGACGTCCACCTCGACCAGGTCGACGCCGAGCGCCGCGGCGGCGGCGATGGCCGCGCGCGAGTTGCCGGGCGCGACGGTCGGCGCGCCGCGGTGGGCGGTGCGCAGCCAGTGGCCGGCCGCCAGGCGATCCGCCAGCGGCGCGGGCAGGCCCCGGCCGGGGGGAGGGTACGTCGAGCCCTCGCGCGCCGTCAAGCGCCGCCCACCCCGCCGGCCGGCTGCGGGCGGACGCCGGCCGCCGCGCTGGCGGCGTCGCGCTCCAGCGTGCCGGCCAGGCGCTCGTCGACGTAGTAGAGCGCGCGCGCCGGCCAGACCGTCGCCTCCCCGAAGGGGATCTCCTGCCCCTTGGTCGTGAAGACGGTCAGCGGGGTGTGGTCGGGGAACTCGACCGTCGCGCGGTGGTAGTGGCCCAGGTCGGTGATCTGCGTCACCCGCGCGGGCGCGCCTACCCCACCCGCCCCGGCGAGCGCGAAGTCCTCCGGCCGGACGCCGACAGTCACGGCCCGGCCCTCCGCCAGCGCGGCGCCGTCCGGCAGGGGCAGCGCGAAGGGGCCCGCGGCGACCCGCCCGCCCGCGACGCGGCCCTCCAGGATGTTCATCGTGCCGATGAAGTTGGCGACGAAGAGGGTCGCCGGCCGGGCGTAGAGTTCGGAGGGCGTGTCGATCTGCTCCAGCACGCCGTCCTTCATCACGCCGATGCGGTCGGCGATGGAAAGGGCCTCCTCCTGGTCGTGCGTGACGAAGACGGTGGTGATGCCGACGCGCCGCTGCAACTCCTTGATCTCCGTCCGCATCTGGGCGCGGAGTTTGGCGTCGAGGTTGGAGAGCGGCTCGTCGAGGAGGAGGATGCGGGGCTCCAGCACCAGCGCGCGCGCCAGCGCCACGCGCTGCTGCTGGCCACCGGAGAGTTGCGCCGGGTAGCGCTTGCCGAAGCCGGGCATCCCGACGAGGGCGAGCGACTGCTGCACCGCCTGGTCGATCTTCGCGCGCGGCTGCCGCCGCAGTTGCAGGCCGAAGGCGACGTTGTGCCAGACGTCCATGTGCGGCCAGAGGGCGTAGCGCTGGAAGACCATCGCCGTCGGCCGGCGCTCGGGCGGCAGGCGCAGGATGCTCTGCCCGTCGATGCGCACGTCGCCGCCGTCCGGCGTGATGAAGCCGCCGATGATGCGCAGCGTCGTCGTCTTGCCGCAGCCGGAAGGGCCGAGCAGGCAGATCAGCTCGTTGTCGGCGACGTCGATGGTGACGTCGTTGACGGCGTAGAACGCGCCGTACCGCTTGACCAGGTTGCGCAACTCCAGGCGCGCCATCGCTCGCTCCGCTCGCTCAGTGATGAGTGACGAGTGACGAGTAACGAGGGGACGGGGGGTGGAGGATTACCGAACCCGCACCCCTCGTCCGACTTCCGCCCTCCGCCTCTCACTCGTCACTCGTCACTCGCAACTCGTCACTCGTCACCGCCCTTTGAACCCGGCCGCGAGGTAGCCGGCCAGCAGGAAGCGCCGCGCGATCAACAGGAGGATCAGCGACGGCACCGCCAGCAGGATCGAGAAGACGGCGCTGGCCGGCTCGGGGTAGTTCGTCACCAGCGTGTACATCAGCACCGGCATCGTCGTGATCCGCGGCGCGCCGACAATGAGAGTGCCCTGCGCCTCGTCGAAGGCGGCGAGGAACGCCAGGATGCCGGCGACGATCAGCGCGGGCATGGCGATCGGCAGCGTCACCCGCCAGAAGGTGCGCAGCGGCCCGGCGCCGGCGTCGCGTGCCGCCTCCTCCAACTCGCGCGGCACACTGTCGAAGCCGGCCGCGGGGATCCAGGTCATCACGACGAGCGTGTTGATCATCTGGATCAGGACGACGCCCCAGAAGGTGTTGATCAGCCCGACCTGGAAGAAGAGGGTGGCGATGAAGATGTAGAGCCCGAACTTCGGGAAGGCGTTGGCGGCGAGGAGCGAGATGAAGAGGAAGCGCCGGCCGGGGAAGTTCAGCCGCGAGAAACTGTAGGCCGCCGGCAGGCAGATCAGCGCGGAGAGGAGCGTCACCACCGGTGCGGTCGTCACGCTCCAGAAGATCGCCTGGGTCATGTTGCCGTTCTGGAAGACCCACTTCCACCAGCGCAGCGAGTAGGACGACGGCAGGATGTGCGGGTAGCGCCAGACGTCGGTGAAGGCCCACAGGAGCATCGTCAGCAGGGGCAGCAGGAGGAACGCGCCGAGCGCCAGGACAATCACTGCCCCCAGCGCGCGCCGGATCTCCGGCACCCCCAGGAACCAGGTCCTCGTCATCGTCCCCTCATCCGGCCGCGTGGCCCGTGCGCGAGGTGCCCCAGACGTAGATCACGCCCGCCGCGGCGCAGGCCAGGAAGGTCAGCACCGCCATCGCCGCCGCGGCCTGCGGCTGCTGGTAGCTGACGAAGTAGGCGTTCATCGCCACGCCCATCATCTGCGGCGCGTTCGGCCCCAGCAGGAAGGGGATGGTGAAGCTGCCGACGACGCCGATGAAGGTGAAGGTGGCGACGATCAGCGCCGGGACGAGGTTCAAGGGCAGGATGATCCGCCAGAGGATCCGCACCGGCCCCGCCCCGACGTCCTGCGCCGCCTCGATCAGCTCCTGCGGGATGCCGTCGAGGCCCGAGCCGAGCATCAGCACCGCGAAGGGGATGCTGGCCCAGACCTGGCCGATGATGATGCCGTTGGCGTGGTAGATCACCTCGCCGTAGCCGAGGCCGACGCTGTGCAGCAGCGCCTGCAGCTCGCCGCGCTGCACGTAGAAGGTGATCAGCGCGTAGGAGGCGATCACCACCGGGATGAACATCGGCAGGAGGTAGAGCGAGCGGACGGCGTTGGGCAGCCAGCCGCTGGCGAAGCGGACGTAGAGCGAGAGCACATAGCCGATCACCAGCACCAGCACCACCGACCAGCCGGTCACGATCGCGGTGATCGCGACGTCGGCGCGGAAGAAGGGGCTGGCGAGCAACTGCCGGTAGACCTCCAGCGTCGGCCGCTCGCTGGAGATGATGTGCATCCCGGTGCTGAAGGCGACGTTGTTCCCCGGCACGATGCCGAGCGTGAAGAGCGCCGCCTGGATCGCCGGCAGGGCGATCAGCAGCAGCACCACCGCGAAGGGCGGGCTGGCCATGATGAGGCCCAGCGCCGCCTCGCGCCAGCGGAAGGGGACGCGCGCCGCCGCGGGGGTGGGGGCGGCGACGGCGACCGCCCCGCCCCCACCCCCGTCTACGGCTTCGACGGCGGCGGGGTGCCGGCTACTTTCTCGTACCATAGCTTATTCATGTCGTTGCTGAACTGGCTGCTGAAGCCGATGCTGTACGACTTCGCGATGTCGGCGAACTTCTTCTGCACGTCCTCCGGCATGTACTTCCACTCGATGCCGGGGTAGCCGTTCATCTTGCTGATGACGATGTTCTGCGGGTCCGGGGCCAGCAGCCAGTTCAGGAAGGCGTAGGCCGCCTGCTTGTGCTGGCTGTCGGCCACGACGCCGACGTAGGACGCGCCGCCGTAGAAGGGCGGGTCGATCTGCAGCAACTTGACCTCGGGCGGCAGCAGGTTCTGCGCCAGGTAGCTGAGCGCCTGGTCGGACCAGACCGGCGCGAGGGTGATGCTGCCCTTGGCGAGCGTCTGGAGGACCGGGACGTTGCCCTTCGGGTAGAAGCCGTTGTTGTAGACGTACTGGCCGAGATCCTTCAGGGTCGTCCAGCCTTTGTCCCACTCGCTCTCCTTCGACTGGTCGTAGCCGGTCTGGAAGAGCTTCATGTCGCTGTCGGGGATGCCCATCTCCAGCACGCGGGTGACGAAGGCGCTGCCCGAGCCGCCCTGGTCGGGCGGGCAGTAGGTGAAGAGGCCCTTGTTCTGCTTGATCCAGGTCAGCAGCGCGTCGAGCGTCTTCGGCGGGTCCTTGACCTCGTTGCTGTTGTAGCCGACGACGACCGAACTGCCCCGATACGGCACGCCGTAGCCGTTGATCTGGGCGATCACGTTGGGGTCGACCTTGCTCAGATTCGGGATGTTGTCGGCGCTGACCTTCTCGATGATCCCGGCCTGGCCGCCCCGCTGGAGCAGGTTGCCGGTCTCCCAGATGTCCACGCCGGAGGGCTTGCCGGCCTGCTTGGCGGCGGCGATGCGGTCGAAGGTCGCCTGGTCGCCGGTGCCGTGCTCGGAGAAGACGAAGTCGAAACTGACGTTGGGCGCGACCTTCTTGTAGGCGGGCAGGATGTTGTTCTGCCAGAGGTCCTGCACGTTGACGTCGCCGCCGGAGTAGAAGCTGAGTTTCACCGGCTCGTTGCTGGCCGCGGGCGAGGCGCCGGTCGCCGGGGCGGCGCTGGCGGCGGGCGAGCCGGAGGCGGCCGGGGCCGCCGTGGGAGCCGCGGTCGTGGCAGCGGCGGTCGTCGGGGCGGTCGTCGCGGCCGCGCCGCCGCCGGCCGCGCTCGTCGCGGCGGCGGGGGTCGTCGTGGGCGAGGTGTTGCCGCAGGCCTCCAGCAGCGCGGAGATGGCGAGCGCGCCGCCGGCCAGCCCGAAGGCGCGGATCAGGGTGCGCCGGCTCAGCCGCCGGCCGGCCGCGGGGTGCGTCGCGAAGTCGTCGGTGGGCATCGTCATCGCGTTTCCTCCAACCCGGAACCCTACGTCGCCGCGCTCTGGGTTCGCCCGAGGCATCGTGTGGCTGGAGCATGATGCAGGCGGTGATGCAAACGCTGCCAATCTACTACCGGCACGGTACGTTGTCAATCGCGGCGCGGGCGCGCGAGCGGCGGGCCGTCGATGGCCCACCTCGCTCCCGTCGGCCGACCACCCGGCTGCGCCGCCCCATGGCCGCGACCTCCCGCCGGATCAAGAGGCCGGCTACCCCGCGGGTCGCGCGGGGGTAGCCGGAGGGAGGGGATGGGGGGGGAAGTATGCGACGATGGCCGCCGGCCGGCGGCCGGGAGGCGTCAGGTGTCGCCAACCAGATCGGCGCCCGCCGCCGGCTCGGGCGGCCCGAGCGCCGCCCTCCGGCCGGGCGGGGCCGGCCCGAAGCGCCCAGCGCGCTCGGCGTCGCGGCAGACGCACTGCCGCGCCAGCCGGGCGTTCTCCAGCTCCAGTGCGGCCAGGCGCTCCAGCAGCGCCCCTACCGTCGCCTCGCTCCGCGCCAGCCGGGCGCGGAGCAGGTCGATCGTCATCTCACCGCCGTCGCGGCGCGTCATCGGCGCCTCCCTCCGTCGTCACGCTCGTAGCCTACCGCGCGGCGGTTAAGGACGCGCGAACGGGGCGTTAAGCCGGCGTAAAATCCCCGCCTCGCGAGGCGCCCGCGCCCCCGCCCCGCGGCCGTTCCCGCGGCCGGGACGGCGGCGCCGCGGACGGCCCACCCGGCAGGCGGGTAGCGCGGTACGGCACCACCCTCTCCGCACACCCCACACCCGCCGCGCTCGACCGCTTGACAACCGGCGCGCGATCCTCTACTATAGTACTATGCTTATATCAATTTATGAGTTGACGACCCGACGGCAAGGAGTCCCGATGCTCACGTTCCGCCTCGACAGTCGCTCCGGCCTGACGCCGTACCTGCAACTGGTCCAGCAGGTCAAGCACGCCCTCCGCCTCGGGCTGCTGGAGGTCGGCGACCAGTTGCCCACGGTCAAGGAGGTCGTGTCGTACCTGGCCATCAACCCCAACACCGTCTTCAAGGCGTACCGCGAGCTGGAGCACGAGGGCCTGGTCGAGAGCCGCCCCGGCCAGGGCACCTTCGTCACCCGCACGCTGGCCGGGCCGTCGCTGGCCAGTCACGCCGAACTCCGCCGCGAGCTGCTGCGCTGGCTGCGGCGCGCCCGTGCGGCGGGCCTCGACGCCGAGAGCATCGAGGCGCTCTTCGCCCACACCTTTCTCGCCGCGATGAATGAAGGACAGGAGGGCGTGGCATGACCGCCGCCCTGCGCACCGTCGCCCTGGGCAAGCGCTACGGCCGCCAGTGGGCGCTGCGCGACTGCACGCTGGAGGTGCCGGCCGGACGGGTCGCGGCCCTCGTCGGCCCCAACGGCGCGGGCAAGACGACGCTCCTGCACCTCGCGGTCGGGCTGACCGCCCCCACCGCGGGCGGCGTCGAGGTCTTCGGGCTCGCCCCGCGGGCGCGGCCGGCCGAGGTGCTGCCGCGCGTCGGCTTTCTCGCCCAGGACCAGCCCCTCTACCGGCGCTTCACGGTGGCCGACATGCTCACAGTCGGCCGCAAGCTCAACCCGCGCTGGGACGACGCCCTGGCGCGCGACCGGCTCGCCCGCCTCGGCCTCCCGCTCGACCGGGCCGTCGGCAAGCTCTCGGGCGGCCAGCGCGCCCAGGTGGCGCTGGCTCTGGCGCTCGGCAAGCGGCCCGACCTGCTGCTGCTCGACGAGCCGGTCGCCGCGCTCGACCCGCTGGCGCGCCGCGAGTTCCTGCAGGTGCTTATGGAGTCGGCCGCCGAGGGGCTGGGCGTCGTCTTCTCCTCGCACGTCATCGCCGACCTGGAGCGGGTCTGCGACTACCTGATCATCCTCGCCCGCGGCCGCGTGCAGGTGGCCGACGAGATCGACCGGATCCTCGCCACCCACAAGCTGCTCGTCGGGCCGCGGCGCGACCCCGAGGCGGTCGCCAGCGTCCACCACGTCCTGCGCTGCACGCACACCGGCCGCGAGACGACGCTGCTGGTGCGGACGAACGGGCCGGTCTGGGACCAGGGCTGGGAGGTCCACGACCTCTCGCTCGAAGAGATCGTGCTGGCGTACCTCGGCCAACCGTCTGAAACGCAGGTCGCGGCGCGCGACCACGAGGAGGTGTCGGCGTGACCTGGGTGACCTGGCGGCAGCAGCGCCTGGAGGCGCTGCTCGGCGGCGCCGTCCTGGCGCTGATCGCGCTCTTCCTGCTCAAGACCGGCCTCGACCTCGCCGCCGCCTTCCGGAGCACCGGCCTCGCCGCCTGCCTGGCGCAGAGCACGCCGGCGCCGACCTGCCCGCTCAGCCTGGACGCCTTCCGGCAGCGGGCCATCCCCTTCGAGTATCCCCTCTACCAGGGCCTCATCTTCCTACCCCTGCTGATCGGGCTGCTGCTGGGCGCGCCGTTCGTGCTGGAGCTCGAGCAGGGCACGTACCGCCTCGCCTGGACGCAGAGCATCACCCGCACGCGCTGGGTGCTGGTCAAGGTCGGCCTGCTCGTCGGCGCGGCGGCCCTGGCCGGCGCGGCGCTGGCGGCCGTCACCACCTGGTGGTGGGGGCCGATCAATCGCATCGACACGCGGCTGGACCGCAACCCCTTCGAGCTCATCGGCGTCGTGCCGGTCGCCTACACCATCTTCGCCGTCGCCCTCTGCCTGGCGGCCGGGACGCTGCTGCGCCGGACGATCCCCGCCGTGGGTGCCACCCTGGTCGGCTTCATGGCCTTGCGCATCTGGATCCAGACCAACCTGCGCTACAACTACCTGCCGCCCTTCACCAAGACGTTTCCGGTGGGCACCCCCTATGGGCTCGCGCAGTTTGGTCTCCAACAAGTCGACTACATCGTCTCCCTCAAAGGGACGGTCCCGCCTGCGGTCGTGATGGCCTGCATGCAGGCGAATCCCGGCGTGCCGCCCGACCGCCCGCCCGTCCAGGCGTGCCTCGCGCAGCACGGCGCCATGCAACTGCTCGTCTACCAGACGGCCGATCGCTTCTGGCCTTTCCAGGGGATCGAGAGCGCCATCTTCCTGGGGCTCGCGGCGGCGCTGCTGGCCCTGACCGTCTGGTGGGTGCGGCGGCGCGTCGCCTGACCGGGCGCCCGTGGCGGCCGGCGCGCTGAGCGCCGCCACCGCGCCGCGCGGCTGGCCGCCGTCCTGGGTCTCGCGCTCGCCCTCGCCGCCTGCGCGCCATTCGCCGCAGGCGGCCCCACGAGCGTGGCGAGTCCGACCGTCGCCGGTCCCACGAGTGCGGCGAGCCCCGCCGTCGCCAGCCCCACGGGCGCGGCGATCCCGGCGGCTGCCGGCCCCACGCCGTGCGCGCCCCTCTCCGGGCCGAGCGCGCCGCCGCCGCCGAAGCCGACCACCATCACCACGCTGCGGCAGGCGTACGAGTGCCTCTTCGCGAACTACTACGGCGGGCCGCTGCTCGATGACCGCGCGCTGCTAGTTGGCGCGTTCTCCGCCTTGACGCAGGAACTGGAGGGGCGCGGGCTGGACCAGGCCAACGCCACGCTGCCGGCGCTGACCGGCGACCGGCAGGGCGACTGGGCCGCCTTCGCCAGGACCTACCAGGCCGTGCTCGCCGCGCTGCCGGACGACGCGCCGTCGCGGCAGGCGCTGGCGTCAGCGGCGATGAACGGCATGGTGAGCAGCCTCGACGACAACCATGTGAGCTGGACGTATCCGCCCGCGCCCGGGGCCACGCCCCGCGGCACCTACGGGCTGGGGTTCGAGACGTCGCCCGAGAGCGGCCTCGTCCGGCGGCGGCCGCAGGCGGCGCTGCCGCCGCTGTTCGTCGCTGAGGTCGACCCCAACGGGCCGGCCGCCAGGCAGGACGTGCGGCTCGGCGATGTCATCGAAGCGGTCAACGGCTCCTCCCCGTTCCCGGACGGGGTCGTCTCGGTGGGGGTGATGAACTGGCTGCATCCGCAGTACCCGCAGGCCGATCCGGTGCGGCTGACGCTCCACCGCCCGGCGACCGGGCGGACCTGGGACGTCACCCTCACGCCGACCGTGTATCAGGCGTCCCCCTCGACCGTCTCCGCGAAGGTGCTGGGCGGGGATGTCGCCTATGCCCGGCTGCCGGAGTTCGCCCCCGGCGCGGCGGACCAGGTCCTGCGGGCGATCGGCGACCTCCACCGCGGCACCCCGTCGCTGCGCGCGGTCATCCTGGACCTGCGCCTCAATCCGGGCGGCGGCGTGCCGGAGGTCGCCAAGCTGCTGGGCGCCTTCGCGCACGGCCAGACCTGGGAGTACGACTGCGACACATCCGGCCATTGCGACGAGCAGCGCACCGACGACACCGTCCCGCTGCTGCACCTACAACTCGTCGTGCTCACCGACCGGAACTGCGCCTCGGCCTGCGCGCGTTCAGCGGCGCGGTGAAAGACCTGCACCTGGGCACGCTGGTCGGGGAGCGCACCGCGGGCAGCGCCTCCGGCCCGGCCCGTGCCTACGCGCTGGACGACGGCAGCCTGCTGCTCCAGCCCGCGCGGCGCGCGCTCGGGCCGGACCGGGAGATCATCAACGGGATCGGCGTCGCGGCCGACTATTACGTCCCACTGACCGCCGCGGACCTGTCCGCGGGGCGCGATCCCGCGGTCGCCAAGGCGCTGGCGCTGTTGGGCGGGAGCTCGTCACGATAAGCGGGGCCCGGGCGCGCTTCTGGTGAAGGGGGACCGAGCCCACCCGCGGCGATCTCGGGGTTGAGCCGGGACAGTGCCGCGTGGGACGATCCACGACGCCGGCTCAACCCCCATCGGACTCGCGTCTGTGGTGTGGGTGGATCCGCGGCGCGGCGCCTGATTCGCCCTCACCCCACCGGCCGGTAGCGGGTCACCGGGCCGCCCTCCTCGCGCGCGGCCATGCCACGTTCCTCGAGCAGGACCAGGTGCGACAGCGTCTCGCCGAGCGCCATCAGGCGCGAGAAGGGCGCCAGGTCGGCCCAGCGCACCGCGCCGCCGACCCAGGTGAGGCGCGCGCAGAGCTCGTAGGCGCTGGCGGGGCCGGGGGCGAGCGCGGCCAGCAGTTCGGCCAGGCGCTCGTCGTGGTGCGCCACGAGTTCGTCCACCCGGCCGGCGAGGTCGGCGAAGGGCGCGCCGTGGCCCGGCAGCGCGACCTCGACCGGGAGGTCGCGCACGCGGGCGAGCGAGGCGAGGTAGTCGGCCAGCGGGTTGCCGCCGTGCGCGCCCATCAGCCCGACGTTCGGCGAGATCTCCGGTAGGACGTGGTCGGCCGCGATCAGCACGCGGCGGTCGGCGTCGTAGAGGCAGACCTGGCCCGGCGAGTGCCCCGGCGTCTCCAGCACGGTGAAGCGGTAGTCGCCGAGCGCGAGCGTGTCGCCCTCCGCCAGCGCGCCGTCGGGCTCGAACGGCGTCATCCGGCCGCCCATCCCCGGCGACGACCCGCGCAGGACGCCGGCCTCCGCCTCCGGCAGCCCCTGGCGCAGCAGCCAGACCAGCCGCTCCGTCCGCGCGCCATCCCGCTCGGCCGGGCGCGGCGCGACCATCAGCAGGTCGCGCGGGTGGAGCGCGATCGGCGCGCCGGAGCGGTCGCGCAGCCGCGCGGCCATCCCGGCGTGGTCGGGGTGGCCATGGGTGAGGACGATCCGGCTCAGGTCCTCCGGCCGGCAGCCGAGCGCGTCGAGCGCGCCCTCCAGCGCCGCCCACGCTTCGGGCGAGTACCAGCCCGTGTCGATCAGCGCCGGCCCGTCGCCGGTCTCGACCAGGTAGGCGTTGACGGCGCCGAGCGGGTTGTCGCCCAGCGGCAGTTCGACCCGGTGCAGGCCGGGCAGGATGGCGGTCATCGTCCCTCCGAAGTAGCGAGTAGGGAGTAGAGAGTGGCGGCTTCCGTAGAGCGACCCGGTCAGTGCTCGTGAGCCGGTACTCCCGACTCCCGACTCCCGCCTCCCGCCTCGTCACCGTGCCCCCGTCGCGAGATGCAGCACGTTGTAGAGCACCCAGCCGATGCCGACGCAGGCCGGGATCGTCACGAGCCAGGCGGTGACGATGCGCCCGGCGATCGTCCAGCGCACCGCCGAGAGGCGCTGCGTCGAGCCGACGCCGAGGATCGCCGAGGAGATGACGTGCGTCGTCGAGACCGGGATGCCGAGCCGGCTCGACACCTCGATGATCGTCGCCGCGGCCGTCTCGGCGGCGAAGCCGTCGATCGGCCGCAGCGCGACGACCTTGAAGCCCATCGTGTTGATGATCCGCCAGCCCCCGATCGCCGTGCCGAGGCCCATCGAGGTCGCCGCGGCCAGGATGACCCAGAGGGGGACGTGCCACTGGCTGCCGCTCCAGCCGAGGTAGCTCGCCAGCGCCATGGTGAGCACCCCCATCGTCTTCTGGGCGTCGTTGCTGCCGTGGCTGTAGGCCATGTAGGCGGCGGAGAGGATCTGCAGGCGGCTGAAGAGCCTCGTCACCAGCCGCGGCCGCGACCGCGCGAAGGCCCACAAGAGCGCGATCATCAGGAGGAACGCACCGGCGAAGCCGAGGACTGGCGAGAAGGCCAGCCCCTCGAAGGTCTTGCGCAATCCGTTGAACTCCACCGATCGCCAGCCCGCCGCCGCCGCGCCGGCCCCGACGATCGAGAAGATCAGCGCGTGGGAGGAGCTGGAGGGGATGCCCTTCCACCAGGTAAGCAGGTCCCAGATGATCGCCGAGAGGAGCGAGGCGATCACCAGGAGCTGGGTCGACTGCTCGGGCGGGATGATCCCCTTGCCGACCGTGCTCGCCACCGCCGTGCCGGTCAGCGCGCCGACGACGTTGAGCACCGCGGCCATCAGCACGGCGACGCCGGGCGACAGGACGCGGGTGGCCACCGACGTGGCGATGGCGTTCGCCGTGTCGTGGAAGCCGTTGATGAAATCGAAGATCAGGCCGATGGCGACGATCAGGACGAGGACCGCGAGCGAGCCGCTAGGCATTCTTCAGCACAATCGCTTCGAGCGTGTTGGCCACGTCCTCGCCGCGGTCGGTCGCGTCCTCCAACTGCTGATACAACTCGCCCCAGCGGATCGCCTTGATCAGCGAGGGGATGTCGGTGGCGTCGTCGTAGAGGTCGGCCAGCGCGTGGTTGAGCTCGTCGTCGGCCTCGTTCTCCAGGCGGTTGATCTCGACGGTCAGGCGCAGCATCGCCTCGCTGCGCTTGGGGTCCTCCAGCATCGGCACCGCCGTGGCGAGCAGGTCGGCCTGCTCGGCGATCAGCCGGGCGAAGCGGTGCGCCAGTTCGGTCGGCCGGTCGATGCGGAAGAGCCAGAGGCGGCGGGCGGCCTCCTCGATGTAGTCCACGAAATCGTCGAGGCGGGAGGCCAGGCTGCGGATGTCGTCGCGGTCGAACGGCGTCACGAAGGTCTGGTTGAGCGCGTTGAAGACCTGGTGGGTGATCTCGTCGCCGCGGTGCTCGACGTCGCGAAGGTGGCGCACCTTGCGCTCGACGTCCTCGTAGTGCTCGACGAGGTCGAGGAGGAGCCGCGCCGCCTCGGCCGCGTTCCCCACCATCTCCTCGAAGTAGTTGAAGAAGCGCTCATCGGTCGGCAAGAACCGCGCCAGGACCATCTGGTGACTCCTCCTTCTTCGCGAACGCGCGCGTTCGTTTTCGGCATCACTTTACCCCAGAATCGGCCCCCGCGCGAGTGGGCGGAGGCGCGGGCCAAAACACAGAGGCGCAGAAGCACAGAGAACGGAGAGGTAGGCTTGTTTCGCAGTTCTGCTCTTCCTCCTCTCCTCGTCCTCCGCGTCTCCGTGTCTCTGTGTTTTGGCCCCGCCGCCCCTGGTCTTTGGAACAGGTGTTCGCTGTACCGGCGGCGGGTGGCGTCCTGTACGTATACCTGGTATACTGTCAGGTACGCTGCGAGATGGGGGGCTCGCGCCGGGGCGGGGGCCACACGCGGGAGGGTCGAGGAGAGGATGCCGCAGGATGCCATCGTCGTGCGCGGCGCGCGCGAGCACAACCTGAAGGATATCGACGTCCGCATCCCGCGCGACAAACTCGTCGTGCTGACCGGGCTGTCGGGCTCCGGCAAGTCGAGCCTCGCGTTCGACACGATCTACGCCGAGGGGCAGCGCCGCTACGTCGAATCGCTCTCGGCCTACGCGCGGCAGTTCCTCGGCCAGATGGAGAAGCCCGACGTCGACGACATCCAGGGCCTCTCCCCGGCGATCTCGATCGACCAGAAGGGCGCCTCGCGCAACCCGCGCTCGACCGTCGGCACCGTCACCGAGATCTACGACTACCTGCGCCTCCTCTTCGCGCGCATCGGCCACCCGCATTGCCCCAACTGCGGCCTGCCGATCGCGCAGCAGTCGCCGCAGCAGATCGTCGACACCCTGCTGGCGCTGCCGGAGGGCACCCGGCTGATGATCCTGGCGCCGCTGGTCCGCGCGCGCAAGGGCGAGCACCAGGGACTCTTCGAGGACGCCCGTCGCGCCGGCTTCGTCCGCGTGCGCGTCGACGGCGAGGTGCGCGAGCTGGACGAGGCGATCAAACTGGAGAAGTACAAGAAGCACACCGTCGAGGTCGTGGTGGACCGCCTGGTCGTCCACCGCCACAACGCCGAGCAGGAGTTGCACGGCGACGGCAGCGACCCCGAGCGGACGCGCTTCCTCGACTCGGTCGAGACGGCGCTCAAACTCGGCAACGGCGCGCTGACGGTCGCGACGGTGCCACGCGAGCCCGACGCCGCGGCCGAGGAGTTGCACTTCTCCGAGAAGTTCGCCTGTCCCAATTGCGGCATCAGCATCGGTGAGATCGAGCCGCGCAACTTCTCGTTCAACTCGCCGCAGGGCGCCTGTCCGGCCTGCACCGGCCTCGGCACGGTCCAGGAGTTCGACCCCGACCTGGTCATCCCCAACCGCGACCTCACGCTGGCCGAGGGAGCGGTGCAGCCCTGGGTGCGCGCCAGCCAGAGCGCGTCGGGCTACTACCTGGCGATCCTCGAAGCGCTCGGCCGGCACTACGGCTTCTCGCTGCGCGTCCCGGTGCGCGAACTCTCCGACGAGACGCTCCACCTGATCCTCTACGGTAACGGCGGCGAGGTGCTGCAGGTCTCCTTCCCGGGCAGCAACGGCCGCGCGCGCACGCACGAGATGACCTTCGAGGGCGTGATCCCCAACCTGAAGCGTCGCTACGGCGAGACGAGCTCCGACTACATCCGGCAGGAGATCGAGCGCTACATGACCCAGCGCCCGTGCGCGACCTGCGGCGGCGCGCGGCTCAAGCCCGAGAGCCTGGCCGTGACGGTCGAGGCCCGCTCGATCATCGACGTGGCCCGGCAGTCGGTGGTGGAGTCGCTGGCCTGGGCGCGCCGGCTGAGCGGGTTCGCCGACGACCCGTCGCCGCTGAGCGAGCGCGAGGCACTGATCGCCCGGCAGGTCCTCAAAGAGATCCGCGAGCGGCTCGGCTTCCTGGTCGACGTCGGCCTCGACTACCTCACGCTGGACCGCGCGGCCGGCACCCTCTCCGGCGGCGAGGCGCAGCGGATCCGGCTGGCGACGCAGATCGGGTCGAGCCTGATGGGCGTGCTCTACATCCTGGACGAGCCGAGCATCGGCCTCCACCAGCGCGACAACGCCCGACTGATCCGCACGCTGGAGCGGCTGCGCGACATCGGCAACACGCTCATCGTCGTGGAGCACGACGAGGAGACGATGCGCGCGGCCGACTGGATCATCGACGTCGGGCCGGGTGCGGGCGAGCACGGCGGCGAGATCGTCGCCGAGGGGCCGATCGGCGCGATCATGGCCAACCCGCGCTCGCTCACCGGCGACTACCTCAGCGGGCGCAAGCAGATCCCCGTGCCGCACGAGCGGCGGCGCGGCAACGGCAAGGCGGTGGAGATCAAGGGGGCGCGCGAGAACAACCTCAAGGGGATCGACGCGCGGATCCCGCTCGGCAAGTTCGTCTGCGTCACCGGCGTCTCCGGCTCGGGCAAGAGCACGCTGGTGATCGACACGCTCTATCGCAAGCTGGCGCAGACCTTCTACCGGGCGAAGGACAAGCCGGGCGCGCACGACGCGATCCTCGGCATCGAGCACCTGGACAAGGTGATCGACATCGACCAGAGCGCGATCGGCCGGACGCCGCGCTCCAACCCGGCGACCTACACCGGCCTCTTCACGCCGATCCGCGAACTCTTCGCGACGGTGCCGGAGGCGAAGCTGCGCGGCTACAAGGCCGGGCGCTTCTCCTTCAACGTCAAGGGCGGGCGCTGCGAAGCCTGCCGCGGCGAGGGGATCATCCAGATCGAGATGCAGTTCCTGCCGGACGTCTACGTGCCGTGCGAGGTCTGCCACGGCAAGCGCTACAACCGCGACGCGCTGGAGATCCGCTACAAGAGCAAGAATATCGCCGACGTGCTGGAGATGACGGTCGACGAGGCGCTCGCCTTCTTCGACGCGCTGCCGGCGATCAAGAACAAGCTCCAGACGCTGCACGACGTCGGGCTCGGCTACATCCGCCTGGGCCAGCCGGCCACGCAGCTCTCGGGCGGCGAGGCGCAGCGCGTCAAGCTGGCGACCGAGCTGTCGAAGCGGCCGACCGGCAAGACGATGTACATCCTCGACGAGCCGACGACCGGGCTGCACTTCGCCGACATCGCCCGGCTGCTCGACGTGCTGCAGCGCCTGGCCGACGGCGGCAACACGGTCGTCGTGATCGAGCACAACCTCGACATGATCAAGAGCGCCGACTGGCTCTTGGACATCGGCCCGGAGGGCGGCCACCGCGGCGGCGAGATCGTCGCCGAGGGCACGCCCGAGGAGGTCGCCGAGAACCCGGCCTCCCACACGGGCCAGTTCCTGCGCGACGTCCTGCGC
>DASSSV010000038.1:0-18942 GCA_035708265.1 Thermomicrobiales bacterium
CCGCCCACCAGGCCAGCAGGCCGCGGACGAAGGGCTGCGGGCCTTCGCCCGCGCCCCAGAGGCGGTGGGACACGAGGCGCCAGGAGGTGAGGGCGATACCCCAGCCGCCGACGAGGGCCGCCAGCGGGTCGTACTGCGGCAGCAAGAGCAGGTAGTAGAACCAGGGCTGCTCGGCGCGGCGGACGTTCTGCTGGCCCAGCCAGTAGCCGAGCGCGCCGAAGGAGCCGGAGACGAGGCCGGGGAGGTTCGAGAAGAAACTCGTGTAGAAGACGGCGTAGATCGCCGCAGCCAGTCCGACGCAGAGGCCGAGCGTGCGGCGGTCGGTCAGCAGCGCGTGCGCCGCCGCGACCGGCGAGCCCGGCGTCCCCTTCGCGAAGAGCCCCTCCACCCAGCCCGCCTCGCCGGCCTGCCGGTCGAGCAGCGAGATCGCCACGATCGCGAAGCCGACCAGGAGCAGCAGGCTCGCGACGACGACCGGGTTCGTCAGCAGCGCCATGACGTAGTCGCGCACCGCCGCGTTGGTCGGGTTGTCCCACGGGATCGCGGGCAGCGGCGGCCAGCCGAGGCGGTGCGGCAAGACCTTGACGACGAGCGCCAGCGCGACGAGGAGCCCGGCGCCGAGCCAGAGGACGCGCCGGGCGACCTGCCACAAGAGCGCGAGCGCCAGCGCCGACCCGAAGATCGCCGTGACGATGAAGACGTCCTCTTTGTTCGTGAAGAGCAGCGCCCACGCGGCCGCGCCGAGGAGCGCCCACCCCGGCCGCGGCGCGCGCACGTAGCGCACCAGCGCGCAGAAGCAGAGGAGCGTGAAGAAGGCCGAGTAGACGTCGTGGCGCTCGAAGCGGCCGAAGTAGAGGAACGACGGCGAGACGAGCAGCATCAGCGAGGCGGTGACCGCGCCCCAGCGGCCGAGTTCCCGCTGCAAGAGCCACGGCAGCAGGACCGTCGCGGCCCCGAAGAGGGCCGGCGCGTAGCGCGCCGTCGCGTCGCTGGCGCCGAAGAGGAAGTAGACCAGCGCGGTCAGGTGGAAGAGGAGCGGGCCGTGCATCAGCGGGTCGTGATGGTAGCCCTGCCCGACGTAGTAGAGCCAGGAGAAATAGGCGTGCAGGCTCTCGTCGTGGTGGAGCGCCTGCGAGCCGAGGTCGTAGAAGCGCGTCGCCAGCGCCGCCAGGCCGAGCAGCCCGTAGAGCCCGGCCTCCAGCGTGATCCGCCCGCCGAACGGCCGCCGCGCCGGGTGGGGCGCCTCGGCGACCGCCGTCGCGGCCGGGCGCGCGACCGCGGCCTCCGTCTCCGGGGCGGTAGCGGCGGCCGGCGCGGGGGCCGCGGCGATGCTGGCCAGATCACGCTGCGTGGCGGCGGGCGCCGCGCGCGGCGCCCGGTTCGTGCCGATCGGTAGGTCCCTCGCCAAGGCTGTCGCTCCGACAGTCGGGTCTTATCCAGCGTGTCCGGCCGTGGCGTCCCGCGCCGCGCCACGACTGAGCAATTGTACTGTACGGGCGGGAAACGCAGCAAAAGCGGCGGTCGGCGCCCCGGGCGGCGACCGTCCTACCCATCGGCAACGCGCGGGGCCGGCGGATGGTTACCGGCGTCCAGGAACGCGGCTCTCCCGATAGTTGCGTTTGTAGCGTTTTCGCGGTATGCTGCCCAGGCGAACGCATCCGCGCGACGACATCGCGCGATAGGAGACAAAGCCATGGTCACCATCTCAGGACAGCAAGAGCCGATCGCCGCGCCGGAGGCCGAGCGGCCGGCGATCACCGCGATCGAGCGATTTCTCGTGGGGCACGGCGAGCGCCCGGTCTGCCTGTTCGACGCGGAAGGGCAGCCGGTTCCGCTCCCCGACTCGGCGCGGCGCGCCCTGGCGGCGGCCGTCCACGAACTCGCGCGGGACCATGCCGTCGCGATCGTACCGGTCCACCGCGAACTGACCACGCAGCAGGCGGCCGATCTCCTGAACGTCTCGCGCCAGTACCTCGTGCGGCTGCTCGAACAGGGCGAACTCCCGTTCACCCGGACCGGCACGCACCGCCGCATCCGGCTAGACGACGTGCTGCGCTACCGTGAAGAGCGCGGCAAACGCCGGCGCGAAGGGCTCAGGCACCTGACCCGGCTGAGCGAGGAACTTGGGCTGTACGACGAGGAGCCGGTGCGTGGCGAATCTCGTCAGGGCGGTGCTTGACGCCAACGTGCTCATCAGAGCCGGGGCGCGCGACACGCTGCTTCGCGCCGCGGAACACGACCTCTACCGGCCCTACTGGAGCGAGACGATCCTACAGGAAGTCGAGCGCAACCTGGTCAGGCACCACCTGACGACGCGCACCCAGGCCCAGCGCCTGCTCAACGTGCTCCGCGAGGTCTTCCCCGAAGCCCTGGCCGTGGGGTATGAGTGGCTGATTATCGACATGCCGATCCAGGCGAAGGACCGCCACGTCCTCGCGGCGGCCGTGTCCGCGGGCGCGGACGTCATTGTCACCGACAACCTGCGCGACTTCCCCGCGTCTTCCCTGGAGCCGTACGGCGTCGAGGCGCAATCGCTCGACGCCTTCCTCATGGAATTGTTCGCCCAGAACCCGGAGCAGATGATGCAGATACTCACCGAGCAAGGCGCCGACCTGAACCCGCCGCGTGATCGCTCGGAGGTCATTCGCAGCCTCACACCGCACACGCCCGGCTTCGTCGCAGACGTCATCGCGAGGCCGCTCGAGTCGTAGCGCTCTCCGCGCGGCTTGCTAGGCGCGTCCGCCGTGCCAGCGCGCCGGTGCTATACTCGTGCCTTGACCGTCCGTACTGTCAGGGTGAGGCGTGGCGATCGAGCGGGAGGCGCGCGAAGAGACGCGGGAAGCCGGCGACGCCGGGGGCGGGCGCTACGCCTTCCTCCAGGGGCGGGCGAAAGCGTTCCTGCTCGAACAGGGCGGCGCGGCGCACGAGGACGCGCTGATCCGCCACGTCTTCGGCTCGGGCGGCCCGCCGGCACTGTGGCGCCCGCTGCTGCGCCAGTTGCTCGACGCCCCCGAGGCGTTCGAGCTGCGCCCGGACGGTTACTGGTGCCTGCCGGGCTACGCGCCGTCGGCCGACGAGGCGGTGCTGCTCGGCGAACACCCTTACGTCGTGATCGACGTCGAGACGACCGGGCTGAAGCCCTCGTACCAGCGCGTGATCGAGGTCGCGGCGGTGCGAGTGCGGGGCGGGCGCGAGGAGGCCGTCTTCAGTTCGCTCCTCCAGCCCGACCGCCGCCTGCCCGACTACGTCGCCGGCCTGACGAAGATCAGCCAGGCGATGCTGGAGGAGGCGCCGCGCTTCGCCGCCATCGCCGACGCGCTGCTCGCCTTCCTCGGCGACGACCTGCTCGTCGGGCACAATGTCGGCTTCGACCTCGCCTTCCTCGACGCCGAGCTGCGGCGCATCCACCGCCCGGCGCTGCTCAACCCGCGCCTCGACCTCCTGCCGCTGGCCCTCCACCTCCTGCCCAGCCTCCGCCGCCCGGCGCTCGACCGCATCGCCGCCTCGCTCGGCCTCGACGCGCCGCAGCGCCACCGCGCCGAGGCCGACGCGCGCCTCACCGCCGCCGCCCTGGCGCGCCTGCTGCCCCTGGCGCGCGAGCGCGGCCTCCACTCGCTGCAGGATCTCCAGCGGGTCGCCGGCAGCCCCGGCGCGCAGGGGACGCGCGAGCGCGAAGACGGGCTGCGCGAGTCGGTGGGGCGCGGGCGGTCCGTGCTCGACCGCGCCCTGCTCGCGGACATCCCGCACCGCCCCGGCTGCTACCTGATGCG
Organism: Thermomicrobiales bacterium; assembly: GCA_035708265.1. Taxonomy (GTDB): domain Bacteria; phylum Chloroflexota; class Chloroflexia; order Thermomicrobiales; family CADCWN01; genus DASSSV01. The sequence continues at coordinate 3,771 of DASSSV010000038.1, forward strand.
CGACGCGCGCGGCGCGGTGATTTACGTCGGCAAGGCCAAGGATCTGCGCGACCGCGTCGGCTCCTACTACTCGCAGCCGCTCGGCTACACGCGCAAGCTCGACGGCCTGCTCGAAGCGATCGACGCGATCGAGACGGTCGTGACCGGCTCGGAGCTGGAGGCGCTGCTGCTGGAGTCGCAGCTCATCCGGCGCTACACGCCGCGCTACAACACCGTCGGCCGCAACTTCGAGCACTACCCCTACATCAAGGTGGACCTCGCCGACGCCTGGCCGCGCGTCTACGCGACGAAGCGCCTGCGTGACGACGGCGGGCGCTACTTCGGCCCCTTCCGCGACACCAGCGCCGTGCGCCGCACGATCGAGCTGCTGACCGACCTCCTGCCGCTGCGCACCTGCCGGCCGCGCGCACAGTCGCCCGACCGCCGCTGGGCGCCCTGCCTGCGCCTCAGCCTCGGCAAGTGCCTCGGGCCCTGCACGGGCGCGACGACTCAGGAGGAGTACGGCGCGCTCGTCGCCGACGTGGTCCGCTTCCTGGAGGGCGACGAGGCGGGCGTCGTCGCGCGCCTGTGGGCGCAGCTCGAGGCCGCCGCCGCGCGGCTCGACTTCGAGCGCGCGGCCTATCTGCGGAACGCCCTCCGCGTCGTGCAGCAGGTGGCGCACGAGGGCGCGGTCCTCAGCGGCGCGGTGCGGACCGACGACCTGCTGCTGGCCCTGCCCGCAGCGGAGGAGGGCGCGGTCGAGGCGCTGCTGCTCGCGCGCGGGCGGCTCTGGGCGCAGTTCCGCGTCCGACGCGACGAGGACGCGGTGTCTGTCGCCGCGCGCCTGCGCCGCGCCTGGGAGCGCGCCCGCGCCGCCGGGCCGCTGCCGGTGGACCACGAGTCGGTCGACGAAGTCAACCTGCTGGCGCGCTGGCTGCACCGCCAGCACGGCGCGCTGTGCACCTTCGCCCTACCCGACAGCGCCGACCCCGCCGCCTGGCACGACCTCGCCGCCGCGCTGCTCGCCTGCGACCCCACGTCCGCCACCTGGGACGAGCGGCCGGCCGCCGCCGACGCGGCGGACGAGGGCGCGGCGGGCGGCTGAAGCCGGCCTTCAACCGCGCGGCCCCCGACCGATTCGCCACGCTCGTCCTGGGCATCGTCTTCGCCTTCGTCGTCGCGCTCATGGATGCCTGGTCCTGCTGCTGGAGATCGACCGGCAGCGTCTCCCGGAGCGTGCTGGCACACACCTTGCTTGGATGCGGGCGTATCCGGGTGCGTAGGGCACCGCCGCGTCCTGTCTTATGCGTCAACGACCTATCTGCTCGTTGGGAGGAACGATGAGAAGCCTGGGTCTCCTGCTGCTGCGCCTCATCTTCGGGAGCCTGATCGCGCTCCACGGCTTGCCCAAGCTCTTCGGCGGCGAGGGGAAGAAGGTCTCGGCCGAGGTCGAGCGCGTCCTGGGCGCCGCGTTCAACCAGTCGCTCGAGCGCGGCGGGCTGGACAAGTCGAAGGCGATGATGGAGCGGATGGAACTGCCGATGCCGGACACGATGGCTGCGCTCTCGGCCGGGACGGAGTTCTTCGGCGGGCTGGCGGTGATGCTCGGCTGGCACACCCGGCTGGCCGCGCTGCTGCTGATGGGCAACATGGGCGTCGCCATCCGCAAGGTCCACTGGGAGCAGGGCATCATGGGCGAGCGCGGCGCCGAGAAGCCGCTTCTCTTCCTCGGCGCCTTCCTGACTCTCTTCATCGCCGGCCCCGGCGCGATCTCGCTGGATCGCGGCTAGGCCGCGCGCAACCGCCGACAATCGGGAACCGCGCCCGGGCCCGTCCCCGCCGCCGGGAAACGGACGGCGCGGCGCCGCGTAGAGTCGGTACCGGCCGCGCCGGCGGCCGGCGCGGCTTCGCCGAAAGGAGCGGCCCGGTGGCTACCCGCGATTATGCCCGCGCGGTCGACGCGCACTACGGCTCCGGCGACCTCGGCGCGACAATCCTGTCCGCGCTCCGCGCGGCCGGGAAGGATCCCGGCCACCTCGCGCCGGCCGACCTGGCACCGGTCGATCAGTTCCACATCGGCGGGCGGCAGGCCACGATGGATCTGGCCGGGCTTGCCGGGATCGCCCCTGGGACGACCGTGCTGGACGTCGGCGGCGGTCTGGGCGGCGCGGCCCGCACGCTCGCGGCCGAGTTCGGCTGCGCCGTCACGGTGCTGGACCTGACCGCGGAGTTCTGCCGGGTCGGCGCGCTGCTGACGGCGCACACCGGCCTGGACGGCCGCGTGACCTTCCGGCAGGGCGACGCGCTGGCGATGCCTTTCCCGGACGAGTCTTTCGACGCCGTCTGGACGCAGCACAGCTCGATGAACATCGCGGACAAGGCGCGGCTCTACGCCGAGATCCGCCGCGTCCTGCGCCCCGGCGGCCGCCTTGCCCTGCACGAGGTCGTGGCGGGGCCGGTGCAGCCGATCCACTTCCCCGTCCCCTGGGCCGACGACCCCTCGTTGAGCCACCTCAGCCGGCCCGAGGAGATCCGCGCGCTGCTGCTCGACGCCGGCTTCGCCGAGGTCGCCTGGGTAGACGTGACCGCGTCCGCCGTGGCCTGGTTCCGTGCGTGGGCGACGACGACCACCCCGGGGCCGCTCGGTATGCACCTGCTGATGGGCGACGGCGCCCGCGAGAAGGGGCGGAACCAGGTGCGCAACCTCGAAGAGGGGCGCGCCGGTGTCGTCCAGGGCGTCTTCAGCCGCTAGCGCACGACACCTGTCGCCGCCCCGTGCGATACTGTCGCCGTCAAGAACGATGGCGGCGGGCGCGAAAGGGCGGGGATGCGGAGCGCGAGCGGCTTCTACACGCGCAATCGGGCGCTGGTCTGGCTCTGCGTCCTGATCGGCGTCAACCAGCTCGGCTTCGGCGCGATCGTGCCGGTCCTGCCGCTCTACGCGCGCAACTACGGCGTCTCGGAGGCGGCCATCGGGCTCGCCATCGCGGTCTACGGGCTGGCGCGCTTCCTGGTCAACGTCCCGTCCGGGCGCGTCGCCGACCGCATCGGGCGGCGCGGCGCGCTGGCGATCGGCGGCGCCATCACCGTCGTCGGCCAGATCCTCTGCGCGCTGGCGCCGACCTACCTGCCTTTCCTCGGCGCGCGCTTCATCGCGGGCGCCGGCGCGGCGTTCGTGCTGACCGCCAGTCAGGTCGTGCTGGCCGACATCAGCACGCCGGAGCGGCGCGGGCGGATCATGGGCACCTACCAGGGCGTCTTCGCCTTCGCGGTCGGCGCCGGGCCCTACCCGGGCGGCCTGCTCGCCGAGCGCTTCGGGCTGGAGGCGCCCTTCTACGCCTGCGCCATCACCAGCGCCATCGTCGCCGTCCTCGCGTGGTCGCGCGTGCCGGAGACGAAGAACCTGCGCCCGGCCGGCGCGCCGGTGGCCGGGCGGCCGGTAACGGTCGGGTTCAGCGAGCAGATGCGCCTGCTGACCGCGCAGGCCGGCTTCCTGCTGATCAGCGCGGTCAGTTTCAGCACCTTCGCCGCGCGCACCGGCGCGCTCTTCAACATCATCCCGATCCTCGGCCGGGTGCGGCTGGGGCTGGCGCCTGACCGCATCGGCTTCGGCCTCGGCCTCATCAGCATCCTCGGCCTGCTGCTGGCCTATCCCTCCGGCGCGATGGTCGACCGCTTCGGGCGCAAGGCGGTGATCGTGCCGGCGACGCTGCTGACCGGGGCCTCGCTGGTCGTCTTCGCCTGGGCACCGTCGTTCGGCTGGTTCCTGGCCGGCTGCGCCGTCTGGGCCGTCGCGAGCGGTCTGAGCAGCGCCGCGCCGGCCGCCTACGCCGCCGACATGGCCCCACCCGGCATGAACGCGGCGGCGATGAGCACCTACCGGATGCTCTCCGACTCGGGCTACGTCCTCGGCCCGCTGCTGATCGGTGTCGCCGCCGACACGATCGACCCGAACGCCGCGCTCGGCGGCACGGCCGCGCTGGTGGTGGCGATGGCGCTCCTCTTCGCGCGCTTCGCGCCGGAGACGCGCCGCCGCGCGGCCCCCGCCCCGGCCGTCGCGCCCCCGCCCGCGATGCCGGAGGTCGTCGCCGCCCGCCCGGCCCCCGACGGCGACGAGTGACGCAGCGGGCCCGCCCACGCGGCGCGGGCGAAACGCGCGGCGCCCCCGCGCCGTATTCTCGACAGACCGCGCGGCAATCGCATCAGCGGAACAGGAGGAGGCCATGGCCGCGGACACGACGCAGCAAGCCCTCGACGCCTACTTCGCCGCGATCAAGGCGCTGGACGCCGACGCCTTCGTCGCCTGCTTCGCCGTCGACGCCGTGCAGGAGGACCCCGTCGGCGCGCCGGCCAACCACGGCCACGAGGCGATCCGCACGTTCTTCGACGGCATCGCGGCCGGGTTCGATCAGATCGAGCTCGCCCCCGACGCCACCTTCATCAGCGGCCCGAGCGCCGCCGTCAAGTGGACCGGCCGCGGCACCGGCAAGAACGGTCGCGGCGTCACCTTCGAGGGGATCGACGTCGTCGACCTCGATGATGCCGGCAAGATCCGGCACCTGCGCGCCTTCTGGGATCCGCGCGCGATGATGCGGCAACTGCGGGGCTGATAGCGAGACGGAGGACGGGAGACGGAAAGACGAACGAGGGCGGCCATCCGGCCTCCTCCGTCCTCCGCCTTCCGTCTCCCGTCTACGTCCCGTGACGTCCGCCCCGCCCATCCGTATACAGGCCAGAACCGTGCGTGCGACCGGCTATGCGCCCGTCGCTTCGACTCTCTGTCTGCGTCCCCCGCGCCCTCGTGCCGCGGCCGGACGCAGGCGGCGCGCTGCGGCCTAGCGTCTACCGTCTAGCGACTTTCTGCCGTCACGCCTCTGGAGGTGCGCGAATGAGTCAGAACGGCTCGCCGGCGACGCGGATCCTGATCCTCGGCGGGGGCTTCGGCGGCGTCTACGCGGCGATGGGCTTGGAGCGGCTGCTGCGCGGGCGGCGCGACGTCGCGGTGACGCTGGTCAACCGCGAGAACTTCTTCCTCTTCCAGCCCCTCTTGCCGGAGGCCGCAGGCGGCACGATCGAGGCGCACCACATCGTCAGCCCGCTGCGCCGGATGCTGCGACGCACGCGCATCCAGGTCGGCGAGGTCGAGGCGATCGACCCCGAGCGCAAGACCGTCACCGTCAGCCACGGGCTGGTGCGCCACCGGCACGAACTCGCCTACGACCAGCTCGTCCTGGCGCTTGGCGGCGCCGTGCATTACTTCCGCATCCCCGGCATCGCCGAGCAGGCGCTCCCACTGAAGACCCTCGACGACGCCTTCGCCATCCGCTCGCGCGTCATCCGCGCGCTCGAACTGGCCGAGGTCGAGGAGGACCCGGCCGAGCGCCGCGCGCTGCTGACCTTCGTCGTCGCCGGGGCGGGCGCGACCGGCGTCGAGACCGCCGCCGAGATCAACGACCTGATCCGCGGCAGCCTGGCGCGCTACCGCACGCTCCGTCGCGAGGACATCCGGCTGGTGGTGGTGGACGCCGCCGAGCGGATCCTGCTCGAAGTGCCGCCGAAGCTGGCCGGCCGCGCCACCGAGGAGTTGCGCGCGCGCGGCATCGAGGTCATCACCGGCAGCCCGGTCGCCGGCGCCGACGGCGAGGCGCTCTGGCTCAAGGACGGCACGCGCTTCCCCACGCGGACGATCGTCTGGACGGCCGGCGTGGCGACCAACCCGGTGCTGCGCGACCTCCCCTGCCAGAAGGACGAGCGCGGCCGCGTGGTCGTGAACAGCGAGCTGGCGGTCGAGGGCTACCCTGGCGTCTGGGCGATCGGCGACAACGCGCGCGTGCCGCTGGCCGACGGCAAGCCGGCGCCGCCGACCTCGCAGTTCGCCATCCGCGAGGGCAAGCTCGTCGCGGCCAACATCGCCGCGACGCTCGGCGTCGGCGAGTGCAAGCCCTTCACCTTCACCGGCCTCGGCTCCTTCGTCACGATGGGGCGGCGCAAGGCGCTGGCCGAGATGTTCGGCGTGCGCTTCCAGGGCTTCCCGGCCTGGGTCGCGGCGCGCTCGGTCCACCTGGCCTGGCTGCCGCGCGCCGAGAAGAAGGCGCGCGTCGCCCTCGACTGGGCGCTCGACCTCGCCGTCGGGCGCGACCTGGCGCTCCTCCAGACCCGCCTGCCGCGCGAGCAACTGCGCGCGCGCTACCGCCCCGGCGACACGATCGTCCGCGAGGGCGCGGCGGGCGACTACCTCTACGTCATCCTCGACGGCGAGGTCGCGGTCTCGCGCGACGGCGACGGCGCCGAGCCGATCGCGCGCCTGGGCCGCGGCGAGTACTTCGGCGAGATGGCGATCTTCGGCGAGGGCCCGCGCACCGCGACCGTCACCGCCGTCACCCCGACCGAGACGCTGCTGATCCCGCGCCAGGACGTCCTCGCCTGGGCCGGCAGCGCCGACGAATTGCGCGAGAGTTTCGAGGCGACGATCCGGCGGCGGCTCGGCGCGGGGGAGGAGGCGGCAGTCGGGTAGTCGGGTAGTCGGGCAGCCGGGCAGTCGGGCAGTCGCGAGCGCCGAAGTCCGTGGGGCGGGCCTCTTCCCGCCGATACCTCGGCTACATGGGCTCTCGGCCGCACCGCCTCACGACCTCCTCTACGCGAATCGCTTGCGATCCGGCAACCCCGTGTGACGGCGTGACGCGCGGATGGTCGCGCGTCGTCGTGCGGGAGGAGCCAGCCATGTCGCTCGAGGCCAACAAGCGCGTGGTGGCGAATTTCGTGGAGGGGTGCCAGAACCGGCACGACCTCGCGGCGGCCGACGCGATCTTCCACCCCGACTTCGTCAACCACTACGCCCCCGAGGGGCGCGAGTTGGCGCCGACGCCCCGCCCGGCCGGGGGCTTCCAGGCGTTCTACGGGATGCTGCTGCGCGCGTTCCCGGACGCCACGATGGAGATCGGCGAGCAACTCGCGGAGCGCGACCTGGTGGCCACCCGCAAGACGCTGCGCGGGACGCACCTGGCGAGCTGTGGGGGCTGCCGCCGACCGGCAACCGGGTGGAATGGGAGTTCATCGACATCTGCCGCGTCCGCGACGGCCTGCTCGTGGAGCACTGGACCCACATGGACTTCGAGGCGCTGCGCGCGCAGATGCGCCCGCGCGACGAGGCGCGCCGCCCCTGACGCGCGGGCGCCCACGCCGCGCCCTGCCGGCGAATCGCGGGGTCGTTGCGCGGCCCCTCCTGCTCATGCCTCGCCGGCCGCCGCCTCGGCGAGGGCCTGCTCCGGCGACAGCGCCTCGCCCGCGGCGTGGGCGGCGGCGAAGCCGTCCTCTCCGAGCGCGGCGCGGATGGCGGCGAGCGTGCGCGCGTAGCCGTCCGGGTAGGCCGGCGGCAGGGGGGCACCGAGTCCGGCACGCAGGGCGGCACGGGCCCCGCAGAGGCGCGCGGCGCGCTCCCACTCCCCGCGCGCCGCGGCGACGCCCGCCAGGCCCTCCAGGCACCAGGGCAGGTACAGCGGGTTGCCGATAGCCCGGAAGAGCGGCGCGGCCTCTGCGAAGAGGGCGACCGCCCGGTCCAGGGCGCCCGCCGCCAACTCCACCTGCCCGAGCAGCGTCAGCGACATGGCCCGCGCCCAGCAGTCGTCGTAGCGCCGCAGGATGACCAGCGTCTCCGCCAGCAGCGCCCGCGCGCGGTCGTGGTCTCCCGCCTGGAGCGCGAGCAGGGCCAGCGCCGACAGCGGCTGGACGGCGCCGTGCTCGTCCCCACGCGCCCGGCGCAGCGCCAGGCACTCCTCGTAGCGGGCCGCCGCGCGCTCGTGCCGCCCCTGGAACTGCGCCGCGACGCCGAGCAGCCAGAGCGCCTCGGCCATCTGGCCGGTGTCGCCCAGCGCGCGCAGCAGGTCGAGCGCTTCAGCGCCCAGCGCCTCCGCCCGCGCGAACTCGCCGGCGTGGATCGCTTGCGCGGCCACACCGACGAGCGCCGCGGCGAGACTGCGCGCGTCCCCGATCGCGCGGAGCGCGGCCAGGCTCCGCTCGGATAGCGCGTTGCCCCGCGCGATGTCGCCGGCGAACGTCGCCGCGTAGGCGAGGCCGGTCAGCGCGGCCACCTCGCCCGCCCGGTCGCCCAGCGCCTCCGCCAGCGCGCGCGCCTCCTCGTGGTCGCGCGTGGCGTCGGCGTATGCGCCCCGCTGGCGCGCGAGCAGCCCCCGCGCGTTGAGCGCGACGACGAGATCGCGCCCCGCCCCGCGCCCGCGGGCCAGGGCGACCGCCTCGGCGCAGAGCGGCGCCGCCTCGTCGTAGGCCCCCTGCTCGATCGCCAGCAGCGCCGCGCCGGCCAGGGCTTCGGTTCGCGCGGCCGGGGCATCGTTCGCCGTCACGCGCGCCAGCGCCTCGCGCAGCCAGCGGCGCCCCTCACTCAGGTGGCCGCGCGCGGACCAGAACCGCCAGAGGGCGGCCGCCAGCCGCAAGCCCAGGACCACCTCGCCGCCGTCCAGCGCCCAGCGCAGCGCCGCCCGCAGATTGTCGTGCTCCCGCTCCAGCCGCGCCGCCCAGGTCGCGGCATCCGGCCCATCCAGCGCAGGCGCCGCCGCCTCGGCCAGCGCCAGGTAGTAGCCGGCGTGCGCGCGCCGGGCCGCCGCGGCCTCGCCGCACTCCTCGAGCCGCTCCAGCCCGTACTCGCGCAGCGTCTCCAGCATCGTCAGGCGCGGCTCGCCGTCCGGCCCGTCCACCCGCCGCAGCAGGCTCTTGTCCACCAGCGCGGCGAGAAGTGAGAAGTGAGAGGTGAGAAGTGAGAAAGCCTCTCTCGGTAGGGCACTTCTCATTTCTGGCTTCTCGCTTCTCACTTCCGCGGCGGCGGCGATGGTGCAGCCGCCCGCGAAGACCGCCAGGCTGCGAAAGAGCGCTTGTTCCTCCGGGTCGAGCAGGTCGTAGCTCCAGGCGATCGCGTCGCGCATCGTCCGCTGGCGGGCCGGCAGGTCGTGCGGCCCGCTGACGAGCAGGGGCAGGCGGCGCTCCAGGCGCGCCAGCAGCGCCGGCGGTGGCAGGAGGCGCGTCCACGCCGCGGCCAGTTCCAGCGCTAGCGGCAGCCCGTCCAACCGGCGGCAGATCGCCGCCACCGCCGAGGCCGTAGCGTCATCCAGCGCCAGCTCCGCCCCGACGGTGCGGGCGCGCTCCAGGAAGAGCGCCGCCGCGGCCGAGCGCGCCAGCGCCGCGGGTCCGGCCGCCTCCTCCGGCAGTTCCAGCGGGGCGACGCGGTACTCGCGCTCGCCGCGCACGCGCAGGGCCACCCGGCTCGTCGTCAGCGCCGTCAGGCGCGGGCAGCTCTCCAGCAGGGCCAACACCGCCTCGCGCGCCGCGACGAGGTGCTCGAAGTTGTCCAGCAACAGCAGGAAGCGCCTCGGGCGCAGATAGTCGGCCAGGCGCTCGTGCAGCGCGGTCCGGTCGCGCTCGTCCAGGCCCAGCGCCTGCGCGACGGTTGGGAGCACCAGGGCGGGGTCGCGCAGCGGCGCCAGGTCGACGAAGGCGACGCCATCGGCGAAGCCCGCCGCCGCGCGCCCGGCCGCCGCGAGGGCCAGGCGCGTCTTGCCCACCCCGCCCGGCCCCGTCAGCGTCAGCAGGCGGGTCTCGTCGCGCCCGAGCAGGTCCGCCACCGCCGCCGTCACGCCCTCGCGCCCGATCAGGGGCGTGAGCGGTCGCGGCAGGGTGAGGGGCGGGCCCGGCGCGGCTGGCGGGCCAGCGGGCGGGGCGGCATCGGGGCGCGCGGCGGCAAGGAAGCGCGCCCGCGCGGCGGGGTCCAGCACCAGCGCGTCGGCCAGCAGCGTCACGCTGTCGAGGCGCGGCGTGCGGGCCGGGTCGCGCTCCAGCTCGCTGACGGCCTTGGCGCTCAGGCCGGCGCGCTCGGCCAGGGCCTCCTGCGTCAGCCCCGCGGCCAGGCGCAGGCGCCTGAGCAGCGCCCCGAACCTCGTCGCCTCGGCCGCGGCCACGCCGGCTCCTCCTGTCCATCGTCCACACCTCGTCATGTGCGGTGTGGGCAAGGATACCATACCACCCGTAGCGCCGCCACGCCGAACGTCCGCAGAGCGGGGAGTGAACGGGGAGTCGGCGTCCTGTCCCCCGGCGCCGGGGGGGGGCAGACTGGGAAGCAGGATCGCGGCGGCGGGGTGGGGCGGCCCACCGGGCCGGGACGGCCGGCGCGCCGGCCGCGACGACAAACAGGAGGACGTGCTATGTCCGCACGCGCTCTGGACCGGACGAGCGTCGGGGTTGCACCGGTGATGCTGGCGGCCTGGTGCGCCATCGCCGGGGCGGCGCTAACGATGGTCCTCGGCGGCATCCCGCCACTGGCGGCGCTCGAGGCGCAGACGCCCCCGCCGTGGTGGATCGCCGCGCTCAACGCCATGAGCCACCTGCTGCTCATCGCCGGCGTCGTCGGCCTGCCGCGCGCGGGGGCCGCGGGGCGGGGCGGCCTGGGCCGCGCGGGGCTGGCCGCGACGCTGCTCGGGCTCGCCACGCTGACGGTGGCCGAGGTCATCAGCCTGGTCGACACGGATGTCGCCATCCCGCTCTTCAGCCTGGCGACGCTGCTGATGATGGTGGGCCTGATCCTGCTCGGCATCGCCGCGCTGCGGTCCGGGCGCTGGGCCGGCTGGCGCCGCTTCACGCCGCTGGCCTGCGGTCTCTTCATCCCCCTGGTCCTGCTCCCGTCCTTCGCGGTGCCGCCCCCCGCGTCCAACTACGCGGTCGGGCTCTGGGGCGTCTGCTGGCTGCTGCTCGGGCTGGCGTTGCGCGCGGAGGCGACCGGGCACGCGTGAGGGGCGACGGTAGGAACGGGGTGGTCGTGCCGGCACTCGCGGGTATTTCCTCGCATTCCGCCAGGGGGAAGGAGCATTGGCATGGAGACCGAATCGGAACGCGCCCCGCTGCTCGCTCGCTGCCTGCGGCTCAACGCGCTGGCGCTGGCCTTCAGCCTGACACATGTGATCGCCGACTACGGGCTGGTCGGCGCCGCGCCGCAGGCGGCGCTGGCCGGGTACCTGGCCATCGCGGGTGCAGTCTACGGCTGGTGGGGCTGGTCGCTGGCGCGGGCCGCCGGCGACGGCCGCTCGGGGCTGGCGAACCTCCTGGCCCTGTCGGGGGGCTGGGCGGTGCTGCACGGCGCGACGTTCGTCTTCACCCCGCTCACCAACCTGCCCGCGGACGTCATCCACTTCGGCTCGCTACTCTTCGGTGTCTGGGCGGCATACGCGACCTGGCGGGTGCTGCGCGCCGGCCGCGCCGCGCGCGCCGCTTACGTCCGATGAACGGGGAGCGCGCGGGGAGCGCGCGTCCTGTTCGCCTGCGCCGGGGCGGCGCAGACTGGGGGCGGCGAGCCAGGGTCGGCCGGCGTGCCGATAGCGGCCGTCCGGGCGCCTTCGGGGACCACACAAGAAGGGGGGATTGGCATGATGGCAAGAGAGCTGGTGCACAGAGCAGAGGAACCGGCCGTCCGGGATTGGCCGTGGACCCGGCTGACGGCCGCGGCGGGCATCGTCTACGTCGTGCTCGCCGTCGCCGCGTCTATCGTCGGGGGCGACGACCCCACCCCGGCCGACTCGCTCGACCGCGTGCGGGCGTACTTCGTCGACAATCGCTCGGCCGTGCTGCTGGGAGTGTATCTCGACAGTCTGGCGACACCCTTCTTCCTCGCCTTCGCGGCCGGGCTCGGCGGCCTGGTGACGCGGCGTGGGGGCGACACCTGGGGCGTGCTCGCCCGCCTGATAGCGATCGGGGCCATCGGCACGACGACGATCACGCTGGTGGAGAACATGGCCGAGGCGGCGCTCGCCTTCCACACCGCCGGCCACGGTGAGCCCGGCGCGGTGCAGGCCCTCTTCGACTTCTACATGATGGTCCCCGTCCTCGCCTTCCCGCTGGTGGCGTTCCTCGTCGCCGCCGCCGCGGGTATCGTCCGCTCCGGGGTGGCGCCGCGCTGGCTCGGCTGGGTGGCCCTGGTGCCGGTGCTGTCCCTGCTGGTCGGCGCGGCCGGCCTGGGCAACCCGCGCGGGCCGCTGGCGGCCGTCGGCTTCGTGGGCGGCTTCCTCCCCATGCTGCTGTGGACGCTGGCCGTGAGCATCGCGCTGCTCGTGCGGAGCCGCGTCGAGGCGCCCGCTACCGGCGAGCGGCCGGTCCAGGCCGGCGCACAGCGGTGGCCGGCCGGATCGTAGGCACGGCATCCGGGGAGAAGGAGCGTTCGTCATGACGCCGGAGGAGTTGAAAGCCCGGGCGCGGCGCATCCCGCAGGAAATGCTCACCCAGGGCGACCTCGCCGTCGCCGACGAGATCCTCGCCGCCGACGTCGTCCACCAGGCGCCCCACACGCCCGGCGTCGAAGGCGTGAAACAGTGGGTGACGACGCTGCGGAGGGCCTTCCCGGACCTGCGCGCCATCGTCGAGGACGAGGTGGCCGAGGGCGACACGGTGGTGCAGCGCCTGACGCTCAGCGGGACGCACGCGGGCCTCTTCCTCGGCCTCCCGCCGACCGCCGCCCGCGCCACCTGGCAGGTCGTGGCGATCCAGCGCGTCGGCCCCGACGGGAAGGTCGCGGAGCACCGGGTCGTGGCCGACCACCTGGGGCTGCTGCGGCAACTCGGGGCGATCCCGGCCGTCGGGGGCGTGTCGTGAGGCGCGCGGGCGCCGGTCAGCGGGCCCCCCCCTCGCCCGTCCGTTCCCGACTGAGCCGGGAACCGGTCCCGGCCGGTCGGGACACCCGCCCCATGACGTCGGGAATGCCCGCCGCTAGGCTGCCAGCAGGTCGGCCCGCCCCGCGGCGGGAAGGGTGGGACAGGCATTGCCAGCGGCGAGGAGGACGCTGGCCGCCGGCGACGGCCGGCCGGGTGGGAACGGCACGCGGGGTATCCCCGCGCATACCGCCGACCCGACACCGCGCGCGGGCGTCGCGTTCGCTCCACGATTCCAGGAGAGGAAGGTGTGCGGGGGCCGGGCACCCCGCGCGACGCGAGACAACGCAAAGGAGATCGGCTTTGCTCAGACACAGGCGATTGGCACTGCTCTTCGCGCTCGGCGCGCTGCTCCTCGGCCTGGTCGCGGCCGGCGCGGCCGGCGCGGCCCCCGCCGCCCCGTCCGCGGCCGGCGCACCATCGGCCGCACCGCCACCGGGCGGCACGCCCGTGATTACTGGCCTGGCCGGGGCCTTCTTCTTCGCCCTCGGCGACGACGGCGCCCTCTACACCTACGACGGCGGTTCCGGCGACACCGAGGTCTACCCGCCCCGGCCCGACACCCCGCCGGCGCCCGAGAACCCCGGCCCGCCGCAGCCGCTCGTCCGCGGCCTGACCGGGCGCGTCCTCCGCGTCGCCCCCGACGGCACGCAGCGCGTCGTCGCCGCCGGGCTGCCCTCCTACCAGGGCTACGGCGGCGCGACCGGGATGGCCCTCGCCCACGGCGCCCTCTGGGCGCTCTTCAGCCCTTCGATGGCCGCGTACTACGGCGCCGCGCCGTACCCGGCCGAGGGCCATCTCGCCCGGATCGACCTCGCCACGGGGGCGGTCGCGCCGGTGGCCGACCTGGCCGCCTACGAGCGCGAGCACAACCCCGACGGCAGCGACGTCAACCCCAACCCCTACGGCCTGGCCGCCGGCCCCGACGGCGCCCTCTACGTCGCCGACGCCGGCGCCAACGACCTCTTGCGCGTCGACCCCGCCACCGGGGCGATCGGCGTCGTGGCCGTCTTCCCGCCGCTGCCCGCGACCGCGCCCAACCCCCTGCTCGACGGCCGCCCGGCGACGCAGGCGGTGCCGACGGGCGTCGCCGTGGCGCCGGGCGGCGGCTTCTACGTCGCCAACCTGCCCGGCGCGGCCGGCGCCCCGCCCCCCGGCTCCGGCCGCGTGGTGCACGTCGCGCCCGACGGGACCGTGAGCGCGGTCGCGCGCGGCTTCACCTTCGCCACCGGCGTGGCGGTCGGCCCCGACGGGCGGGTCTACGTCGCCGAGCTGGTCGGCGGCTTCGGCCCGCCGGCCGCGCCGGGCGGCCCGCCGACGATGCTGCCCGGCCGCGTCTCGCGCCTCCTGCCGGACGGGGGCGCCGAGGTCGTCGTCGACGGCCTCGACACGCCCAACGGGATCGCCTTCGACCGGGCCGGCGCCCTCTACGTCGCCACCGGCGTGGCCAGCTTCGGCCCGCCCCCGCCGTCCCCGGCCGGCGCGATCCTCCGCTTCGACGCCGTCGGCACGCCGACGTCCCCATCGCCTTCGCCGGCGGCGCCTTCGCCGTCGTCGGCCCCGATGCCGGGGTTGCCGAACACCGGCGCGGGCGGCGCGGCGGCCGGCCCGGCCCCGGCGCTACCGCTGGGCCTCGGCCTCGCGCTGTTCCTCGGCGGCGGCCTCGCCCGGCGCTGGCGCGCCCGGCGCACCTGAGCGGGTCCGGCGCGGGCGGGTCGATACCCGAGGACGGCCCGCCCGCGCCAATCCGGATGGCCTTCGTCGCACACCGTATCACGAAAGGAGCCGCGATCGTGTCTACCATCGGCGCATCGTCCTTCGCCGCCCGCCGCCCAACCGCCATGACCGCCGCCATCATCGCCCTCGTCCTGCTGGCTCTGGCCGTCCTGGTCCCCGTGCCCGGACTCGGGGACGTCCCGGCGTCGGCACTCCTCGTCGGCTACGCCTTCGCCGCGCTCAAGGTCGTCGCGGCGGTCGGGTTGTGGTGGAGCCGGAAGTGGGCGGCCATCCTCGGCTTCGTCGCCGTCCTGCTGGACGGACTGATGGCGGCGCCGGGGCTCTTGTTCGCCGATTCCGCCGCGCTGCGGATCTACCTGGCCGTCGGGGTCGCCCTCAGCATCGCCGCGCTGGTGCTGCTCGCGCTCCCCGCCTCGCGCCGCGCCTACGTCTGACACGACGATCGGATGTTTTACGGACACACGTCAGGAGGAGACCATGCGCTGCTTCTTCGGCACTCGTCTCGGGCGCGTCCTGGCCACCGCGCTGGTGGCCGCCGTCGCCTTCGCCGCCGGCTCGGCCGTCGTCGCCCGCGCGACCACGGCGCCGGCCGAGATCTACGCCTGCGTCAGCAACAGCTCCGGCGCGTTCCGCCTCACCAATGGGTTCACCGCCTGCAGCAAGAACGAGACGCTACTCGTGTGGAACACGCAGGGCCCGCAGGGCAACCCGGGGCCGAAGGGCCCGCAAGGGCCGAAGGGTGATGCTGGGCCGCAAGGGGA